>JAGWBM010000112.1:1419-7471 GCA_021295895.1 Pseudomonadales bacterium | reverse complement strand
TTCGCCTGGATGGCGAACTCGCCGAAGGGATCACCGCCACGGACCTGGTGCTGCGCGTCGTGCAGATGCTGCGCGAACACGGCGTGGTCGGGAAGTTCGTCGAGTTCTACGGCCACGGTCTCGACCACCTGCCGCTGGCGGACCGGGCCACCATCGCCAACATGGCACCGGAATACGGTGCCACCTGCGGGTTCTTCCCGGTGGACGCCGAGACCGTCCGCTACCTCGAACTGTCCGGTCGCCCGTCGAAGACGGTGGCCCTCGTGGAGCACTACGCCAAGGCTCAGGGCCTGTGGCGCGACGCCACGGTGGAAACCGCGTACTCGTCGACACTGGAACTCGACCTGGGATCGGTCCGGCCATCCCTCGCGGGACCCAAGCGGCCCCAGGACCGGGTCGACATCGCCGACATCCGCGACGCATTCAACGATACGCTGGAACTCGCCGGCGTCCGTGACAATGGACGCGTCCCCGTTGCCGGAACCGACTACGACCTCGGCCACGGCGACGTGGTCATCGCCGCCATTACCTCCTGCACGAACACCTCGAACCCGGCGGTGATGCTGGGTGCCGGGCTGGTGGCCAAGAAGGCGGTGGCGCGCGGCCTGTCGGTCAAACCCTGGGTGAAGACCTCGCTCGCCCCCGGATCGAAAGTAGTGACCGAGTATCTCGACGCGACCGGACTGCAGGCATACCTCGACCGAATCGGCTTCAATCTCGTCGGCTACGGCTGCACCACCTGCATCGGCAATTCCGGCCCCTTGCCGGAGCCGGTCTCCGACGCCATTCGGGATGGCGACCTGGTCGTCGCCTCGGTGCTCTCCGGCAACCGCAACTTCGAGGGCCGGGTGCACCAGGAAGTACGCACCAACTGGCTGGCGTCGCCGCCGCTCGTGGTTGCGTTTGCGCTCGCGGGCACCACCCGCATTAACCTCGAAGCGGAACCCATCGGACAGGATGGCGACGGCAACGACGTCTACCTTCGGGATATTTGGCCAAGCAACGCGGAGATCCAGGACGCGGCGGCCCGGGTCTCGCCCGCCATGTTCGATCGCCAATACGCCGACGTCTTCACCGGGCCCGAGGCTTGGCAAGCCATCGAGGTGGACGAAGCCGCCACCTACGGTTGGGAGAACTCCACCTACATTAAGGAGCCCCCCTTCTTTTCCGCCGGCGGCGACCTCGACCAGTCCGTCGAGGTGACCGGTGCGCGCATCCTCGCCCTGCTCGGCGATTCGGTGACCACCGACCACATCTCGCCCGCCGGTGCGATACAACCCGCGAGCCCCGCCGGCGAGTACCTCCAGCAGCACGGCGTCGACATCGCCCAGTTCAACTCCTACGGGTCGCGGCGCGGGAATCACGAGGTGATGATGCGCGGCACGTTCGGCAACATCCGCATACGCAACGAAATGACGCCGGAACGCGAGGGCGGCTACACGCGTCACATCCCAACCGGCGACGAACTGGCGATCTACGACGCCGCGATGCGCTACCAGGGCGCAGGCGTCCCGCTCGTCGTATTCGCCGGCAAGGAGTACGGCACCGGCTCCAGCCGCGATTGGGCGGCCAAGGGCACCCGGTTGCTAAACGTGAAGGCGGTCATCGCCGAGAGCTTCGAGCGCATCCACCGCTCCAACCTGATCGGCATGGGCATACTGCCACTCGTGTTCCAACCCGGCGAGAGCCGGGGGTCGCTCGGGCTCAACGGGGACGAGATCGTCGATATCGCCTTGCCGGAGGGTGTCCACGACGCCACGCCACGACAGGAACTCGTGCTGAGAATCCGGCGGGCGGACGATACGGTCATCGAGACCACCGTGCGCTCCTGCCTCGACACGGAAACCGAGATCGACTACTTCCGGTGCGGCGGCATCCTGCAGTACGTGCTGAACCGGCGTCTCGAAACGGCGTAGCGGCCGGGACACCGCAGCGACGAAATGTTCGTCTGGCTGCCCTGTCGGCGGGGAGTGGCGGTTAGGAGGAGACGGGTGTGCTCTCGGGTCGACACCGCCGCCCCGATTCGCTTAGACCCCGGAAACCGCCTCCAACTCGAACGCCGCGGCCATCAGCGCTTTCGTGTAGTCCGTCTTGGGCGCCTCGAAGACCTGATCGGCAGTCCCCTGTTCGACGATCACGCCGTCCTTCATCACCACGAGTTCGTGCGCCAACGCCCGCACCACCTTGAGGTCGTGGCTGATGAAGAGATAGGCGAGCCCGTGCCGTCGCTGCAGATCGCGCAACAGGTCGACGATCTGGGCCTGCACGGACAGATCGAGGGCCGAGGTGGGTTCGTCGAGCACCACGACGGCGGGATTGAGTATCACCGCCCGGGCGATGGCGACGCGCTGGCGCTGTCCGCCGGAGAACTCGTGGGGGTAGCGGTCCTGGGCGTCGGGGTCGAGCCCGACGTCCACGAGTACACGCGCGACCTCCTCGCGCCGGTCGGCGGGGGAAAGCTCCGGTCGGTGGATCTTCAAGCCCGCTTCGATGATCTGGTTGACGGAGGAGCGCGGCGACAGGCTGCCGTAGGGATCCTGGAAGACGATCTGCATCTGGTGCCGCAAGGGCCTGAGCGCATTGGCCTTCCAACCCTGGATGGAGTCGTCGCCAAGGTGGATCCCGCCTTCGCTCGCCACGAGGCGCAGCAGGGCCATCGCCAAGGTGGTCTTGCCCGAGCCGGATTCGCCGACGATGCCGAGCGTTTGGCCCCGCCGGATCTTCACGGTAACGTCGTCCACGGCGGTCAGGAACCGCTTCGCCGAGAACCAGCCGCGTCCCAAGGGATACTTGACGGTCAGTTGATCCGCGTCCATGACCACCGGGGCGTCGGCACGTGCGTCCACCGGGTCGCCGCTCGGTTCCGCCGCCAGCAGGGCTCGCGTGTAGTCGTGCCGGGGTTCGTTGAATACCCGCTCGGCGCGACCGTGCTCGACGATCTTGCCCTGGGTCATGACGCAGACCCGGTCCGCCATCTTGCGCACCACGCCGAGGTCGTGGGTGATCAACAGCAGCGCCATGTTGAGACGGTTCTTGAGTTCGATCAGAAGCTCGAGAATCTGTGCCTGGACGGTGACGTCCAAGGCCGTCGTCGGTTCGTCCGCGATCAGCAGATCCGGTTCGTTGGCAAGCGCCATCCCGATCATCACCCGCTGACGTTGGCCGCCGGAGAGTTCATGGGGGTAGGCGCCGAGGCGCTCCGTGGCGTTGGGCAACGCCACCATGTCGAGCATTTCCAGGGCGCGCTGACGAGCGTCCTGTTTGCCCATGCCCCGGTGGACGAAGAGAATCTCGCCGAGTTGCTGTTCGATGGTGTGCAGCGGATTGAGTGAGGTCATCGGCTCCTGGAACACCATGCCGACGCGTTCGCCCCGGATCTTCAGCATGTCGTCCTCGGACGCGCCGATCACCTCCTGGCCGTCCACCTTGATCGACCCCGTGGGATGGCTTGCATACTGGTAGGGCAATAGCTGCATCACCGACAACGCGGTGACGGACTTGCCGGACCCGGATTCGCCGACCAGCGCCAGCGTCTCCCCGCGGTCGATGTGGAAACTCGCCCCGGTCACGACCTCCTCGTCGCGAAACGCCACCGCGAGATCGTCGACTTCCAATATGCGGCTCATACCGCGGACCGCCTCGGGTCGAAGGCATCGCGTACGGCTTCGCCGACGAACACCAGCAAGGTCAGCATGATCGCCAGCGTGAAGAAGCCGGCCAGCCCCAGCCACGGCGCCTGGATGTTGGCCTTGCCCTGGGCCAGCAGTTCGCCGAGGGAGGGGTAGCCGGCGGGCAGCCCGAAGCCGAGGAAGTCCAGCGACGTCAGCGTGGTGATGGATCCGTTCAGGATGAACGGCAGGTAGGTGAGGGTCGCCACCATGGCGTTCGGCAGCACGTAGCGGGTGATGATCGTAGCGTTCTTCTCACCCAGGGCGCGCGCCGCGTTGACGTAGTCGAAGTTCCGCGTGCGCAGGAACTCGGCGCGAACGACCGCCACCAGCGCCATCCAGTTGAACAGCAGCAGCAGTAGGAGGAGCGCAATGGGGTTCGGCTCGATCAGGCTGGTCAGGATAATGATCACGAACAGCACCGGCAGCCCGGCCCAGATCTCGACCACGCGCTGGCCGATCAGGTCGATCAAGCCGCCGAAATAACCCTGGGTCGCGCCGACCGCGATCCCGATGATGGCCGACAGGAACGTCAGTCCGAGGCCGAACAGCACCGAAAGCCGGAACCCGTAGATGATCCTCGCGGTCACGTCACGGGCGACATCGTCGGTGCCGAGCCAGTGTCGCAGGCTCGGCGGTTCCGGCACCGCGCCTTCGGTGTAGAAGTCGATGGTGTCGTAGCTGAACGGGATTGGCGGCCAGATCATCCAACCGTCGCCCGCTTCGATCATTTCCTTGACGTGGTGTGACGTGTACACCGCTTCGGTCTCGAACACGCCGCCGAATTCGGTCTCGGGATAGAAGAAGAACACCGGCGCGTAGAGTTCGCCCTTGTAGCCCATGATGATCGGCTTGTCGTTGGCGATGAACTCCGCGAACAGGGAGAGTACGATCAGAATGGAGATGATCCACAGGCTCACGTAGCCACGTCGGTTGGCCTTGAAGTTCGCCCACCTTCGCCGCGTCAGCGGGGAGATCCGGCCCGGCTTGGGCGGTGCCGCCCGTTCGTCCACGACGAAGCCGTCCGTCGGCGCCATCGTTCCCGGTAAGGTGGCGGCCATCAGGTCTCCCGCGTCTCGAAATCGATGCGGGGGTCGACGAGCGTGTAGACGATGTCACCGACCAGGGTCATGGCGAGCCCGACGAAGGTGAACACGAACAGCGTGCCGAACATGATCGGGTAGTCGCGGCGCAGCACGGCCTCGAACCCGAGCAACCCCAGCCCGTCCAGCGAGAAGATCACCTCGATCAGGAGCGCCCCCGTGAACAGGATGCCGACCAGCGCGGCGGGGAACCCGGCGATCACGATCAGCATGGCGTTGCGGAACACGTGGCCGTAGAGCACCCGGCGCTGATTGAGCCCCATCGCCCGGGCGGTCAACACGTACTGCTTGGCGATCTCGTCCAGGAACGAGTTCTTGGTGAGCATCGTCAGCGTGGCGAAGCCGCCGATCGTCAGCGCCGTCACCGGCAACGCCAGATGCCAGAAGTAGTCGCCGACCTTGCCGATGAGCGACAGGTCGTCGAAGTTGTTGGACGTCAGCCCCTTCAACGGGAACAGGTCGAGATAGGAGCCACCCGCGAGCAGCACGATCAGAAAGATCGCGAACAGGAAACTCGGCACCGCGTAGCCGACGAAGATGAGCCCGCTGGTCCAGGCATCGAACCGGGTGCCGTCGCGCACCGCCTTGGCGACGCCGAGGGGTATCGAGATCGAGTAGATGAGAAGCATGGACCACAGGCCCAGCGAGATAGAAAGGTCGACGACCGGTCGGTCCTGGTAGTAGCTCACGCCGAGGTCGAAGGTCAGGTAGTCGCCGATCATCTTCAGGTAGCGTTCGTGGATGGGCCGGTCGAAGCCGAACTGCTTCTCGATCATCTCGATCAATTCGGGGTCGAGGCCCTGGGCACCGGCAAGCTGGCTCTCGGCGGTGGTCGACTCCATGGCCTGGCGACCGGCATCCGCCCCCGCGATGCGGCTTGCGGCGCCGGCATCCTGGCCCGTCAGCGTCGCAATCATCTGATCGACGGGCCCGCCCGGCGCAAGCTGGACGATGAAGAAATTGATGGTGATGATCCCGATGAGGGTCGGGAAGATCAGCAGGATCCGGCGGGTTACGTATCTACCCACGTCGACCGCGCCCCCTCAACTTCGCCCCCTGACAATCAACATACCTTAACCGATTGCGGGGCGGCTACGAGAATCGCCCCGGCGAATAGGGCGACGGGTCGATGTGCACAGGACTTTCACCGACCATCTCCGCCACCAGCCTGCCCGTGGCCGGTGCCATCGTCATGCCCAACATGTGGTGGCCGGTGGCCAGCACGGCATTGCCGAGGCCGGGAACACGACCGATGATGGGCAGACTGTCCCAGGTCATGGG
>JAGWBM010000112.1:0-1386 GCA_021295895.1 Pseudomonadales bacterium | reverse complement strand
GTAGTGACGCGCCGCGTCGACCAGTTGGCGGATCCGAGCCGGCGGGATCGTCTCGTCGAAGCCGGCGAACTCCATCATGGAACCGAGGCGAAAGCCGTCGTCGAACGGCGTCGCGCCTACACGGTGCTCGGTGAACAGCATGGCGTGGCGCGGACAGTTCCCAGGTCGGGTCGTGGTGATCGAGTAGCCCTTGCCCGGTTCGACGGGTATGGGGCAACCGAGGTCCGCCGCCAACCGCGTGCTCCACGCGCCGAGGGCGAAAACGTAGTGGTCGGCGGTCATTTGACCGGCATCGGTGACGAGCCGTGCGACTTTCCCGCCAATCGTCTCGACGCCTTGCACGCGACGATTCTCCTCGAACCGCACACCGCGCCCCCCGAGCCAATCGGCCCAGTTCGCCGTCAGCGCATCGGGCCGCAGGAAGGCGTCGCCTTCGTAGAGAAACCCGCCGGCCAGCCCCGGGCGTAGGGCGGCATCGAAATCCGGCAATTCGCTGCCTTCGAGCCGCGTGGCGGCAACGCCGAAGGTGTCGCGGAGCATCGCGTCCTGGGCAGCGAATCGATTCATGCCCCGTCGGGTACGAAGCACGTAGAGCAATCCGAGGGGCTGCCACTCGGCCTCGAACCCGGGGGCTTCGAACAACGCCGCGTATTCGCGGATCGAGGCGGCGAGGATCGACTTCATCGCCGCCCCGGCCGACAACGCGTGCCGATGGTTGCAGCGGCGCGCGAATTCCCAGAACCAACGCAAGAGCGACCCTCGCCACTGCGGCTTGACGCGGAACGGCGCGCGCGGATTGACGAGAGACCCGAGGGCGGCGCGCAGACTCGCCATCTCGTTCAACGGCAGCACATGGCTGGCGCACACATGCCCGCAATTGCCGTGCGAGCAGCCCGCGCCGATGCCGCGCTGATCGAGGACGGTGACCTCGTATCCCGCCTGCGAGAGGTAGTGGGCGCAGGCAATGCCGACGATCCCGCCGCCCGCAATCAGGACGCGCTCGGCCACGTCAGCCGATGCCGTCCCGGAACGGATCGCCCGGGTGGCGAATCAGCGTGGTGTCGCCGCAAACGAATGCTTCTCCGGTGATCCTGGGAATGATCTCGCCGTCGCTACCGCGCCGGTAACACGCTTCGAAACGCGATCCGATCAGACTTTCCTGCACCCAGGCCTCACCGGGTTGCAGTTCGCCATCGGCCGCGAGGCAGGCGACCTTGGCACTGGTTCCGGTGCCGCAGGGCGAACGGTCGTAGGCGGCACCGGGACAAAGCACGAAGTTACGACTGTGCGCGTCCCGAGAGACAGCCGGCCCGAACAACTCGATATGGTCGATCTCCGCCCCGTCGCGGCCCGTGACGCCCTCGCGAACCAGGGCCGCCTTGATCC
>JAGWBM010000111.1:983-6518 GCA_021295895.1 Pseudomonadales bacterium | reverse complement strand
CCCAGCGCGTCCCCGACGGACTGGTCGGTCGGAGGTCTCCTCGCTGGTTCAGATGACAAGAAACAGCTAAGACATTATGATTTTTGGCAGTGCCCACAGTCTGTGGGCGTAGTCAAAGAAACCAAGCGAGCATCGAGGGGAGGTCCATGGACCAACGAAAGCAGTTAACCGTACCCATATGTTTACTCCTGGCGACCGCAGTGCCGGCATGGGCGCAGGACGATGACGGCGACGAGCGGGATGACACCGACATCGAGGAGGTCGTCGTCACCGCTACGCACCGCGAGACCCGGTTGATGGACACGCCGATGGGTATCGGCGCAGTCACCGACTCGGTCATCGAGGAGACCGGCGCCCAGGAGATGGGTGAGGTTTTCCGCATGGTGTCGGGGCTCAACATGGGTGGCGAGGGTGCCGCGCAGAGCCGTTACACGGTGCGGGGAGTGACCTCCCAGCAGACCAACAGCGTGCGCGACACCGCCGGCGCCATGGTCGCCGTCTACCTCGACGGCGCTTCGTTGACGTCGGCACTCGGGCCGGCGCGCCAGATCACCGGCAACCTGTTCGACATCGAACGGGTCGAGGTGTTGAAGGGTCCCCAGGGAACGCTGTTCGGCGAGAGCGCCCAGGGCGGCGCGGTGCGCTACATCTTCAAGTCACCCGTTGCGAACGAGTGGGACGGTGCGGTCCGCTTCGGCGCGTACTCGATGAAGTGGGCCGACGACAACTCCCACGACGTCAACGCACTGGTGAACATCCCGTTGATCGCGGATCGTCTCGCCGCCCGGGCCGTGCTGTTCGACACCTCGCGAGCGGGCTATATCGACCAACTCGCCGACTGCACGCCGCAAGTCGGCGACAACGGTTATCCGACCGCCCGCGCGATCTGCACCGGACTCTACGAGGACGTCAACTCCACCTCGAACACCGGTGGTCGGCTCGCCGTCAAGTACTTCGGCGACAAGTGGTCGGCCGAACTGGCCCGCTACTGGGTATCCCAGGAAGGCGACGGCGCCGCGTACACCATCGCCGGGAATCGCGGCGACACCAGCTTCATCGAGGACGACCCGTACGTGACCAACGCCCTGGAGTTCAGGGGCGTCAACGGCGACGGCTGGGACGACTTCCAGGTTACGCGCCTGACGGTGGACGCGACACTCGGCTTCGCGGACATCGAGGCCACGGCGACGCAAACCACGCGCGACAGTCTGACGTTTCGCGAACTCGCGGAGCCCCTGGTGCGCGGCATCGACTGGGTCACCGCCTTCGGGGGCAACAACAGCGGCCGGTGCCAGCTCGAGGTCGTCGACCCGGACGTGAACTGCCCGATACCGCTCGATGCCATGAACATGAACAGTTACGGCTGGGACGGCTGGACCGACGTGCAGCGAAGGACCTACGAGGTCAAGCTGATATCGAACCGGCCCGGCAAGCTTCGCTGGACAGCCGGTGCCTACACCAAGGAGTCGGAGGACTGGTCGTGGAGCGGGGTGCTGTATTCGATGAACCCCGGTCGCGAGATCTACGACGACATCTTCTTCTTCAACTCACCCGAGACCTCGCACCAGACGAACTTCCAGGAGAGTTCGGTGTTCGGCGAAGTCAGCTACGACCTGACGGACGAATGGGAGTTGACGCTCGGGGCCCGGGCCGCGACGCTGACCCAGGACTTCCTCATCGGCGTCAAGGGCGAGAAGATCTACCAGGACAGCGTCAGCCTCGGCAACTGGAAGTGGCCGGATTCGTTCGAACAATACCGTTCCTACGTCGGCGAACAGAACGGCAGCACCGACAACGACGTCATTAGCCCCCGCTTCGTGGTTACGTGGCGTCCGGGCGAACTCGACCTGATGGCCTACTTCAGCTACGCCGAGGGCTACCGCCCGGGTGGCCAGAACCGGGGCGTCCTGCTGGACGCCAGGCGACTCGACCGGGATGCGCTGGCGGGGGAACAGACCGGTTCGCTGACGGCGTCGGAGATCGCGGAAAGGCGCGCCGAAGCACAGGCGCTGCGCACGGTGGTCTTCTTCGAGGGGGACAACGTCGTCAACTACGAGCTCGGCACCAAGTTCACCCTTTGGGACGGCAAGGCCTACGTGCAGACCGCGGTCTACCGGGTCGACTGGCAGGACGTCATCCAGCGCTCGGAACGTCCGCTGCCGAACGGCAACATCGTTGGCTTCAACGCCAACGAGGGAGCGGCCGAGATCTGGGGTTTCGACCTCGACGTCAGCGCCTACCTGACGGACCGCCTGCGCGCGTCCGTGGTCGCCGCAGTGGTCAACACCGAACTCACCGAAGCGCTGCAGAACCAGGGCAAGGAACTGATCTTCTCGGCGCCCTTCGCCGCGACGGTCAATGTCGACTACGACTGGCCGCTGACCGACGAACTGGCGGCGACCCTGCATCTGGACGTGTCGAGTTTCGATGAGCGGTGGTTCAACACCGACAACACCATCGCCTTGCCGAGCTACCACATCATCAACGCCAGGGCGACTCTCCGTGATATCGACGACAAGTGGGCGGCCGTCCTCTGGGTCAAGAACCTCGGCGACCAACGGATCGTGCGTGACCGCTACAGCGACCTCACCACCGGCGACCAGAACCCATGGCTCGGCGACCTGCGAGGCAGCTACCAGTACCTCGATCCGCCGCAGGCGGTCGGTCTCGACTTCCGCTGGAACTTTAGATAGGGGATACCTTGCGGCTCGTTCAAAGGCCGACTCCACGCGGGTCGGCCTTTGTCGTTGCGCTGCGGGTACCGAATCCGCAGACGCACGGCGAGGTCGGCGCATCGAGGACGGTGCCACAGCGACGGGGCGGGTGTAGAGAACCCGCTGGCAGCGTTTCCAATAGCGCGGTGGGCTGGCGCGACCGCAACGGCCGCTGTCATGGCTCGAACCCGACGCGTCTCGTTCACCGGGCCGTTTTGCTAGCCGGGACAGTCCTCGTCTGCGGTTGTGGCGGCGGTGGCGGTTCGAGTGAGCCGGTCATCGAACCGCCGCCGCCCGATCCGGACACGACACTCAGCTTCACGGAGCAGGCGACCAGCGCCGGATTGGCCCGGGCGTGGGGATACACCCACACCGAACTCAGTGACCCGGAATACATGGCGAGCGGTCTCGCCGCCGTGGACTACGATGCCGACGGCGACACCGACATCTACGTCGCGGGCGGCGACCTCGAACCCAACCGGTTGTTCCAGAACCAGGGCGACGGGACGTTCGTCGACGTCGCCGCCGATGTGGGACTCGACCTCGTGCACAAGGGCAGCGGCCCAACCTTCGCCGACACCGACAACGACGGCGACCTGGATCTCTTCGTCGGCGCGGTCGAGCACGACCCGGTCTACCTGATGGAGAACCGGGACGGCACATTCGTCGATGTCACGGCAACGTCGGGCCTCGACATCCTCGCCGCCAACACCTTCTCGGCCGCCCTCGCCGACTACGACGAAGACGGTGATCTCGACATGGCGCTCGCGCACTGGGGAAACCCGGAACTGCCCGACACCGAGACGCTTTGGCGCAACACCGGCGACGGAACCTTCGAGAGCTACAGCATCCAATCGCGCATTGCCGAGGTGCTGATCGACTCCTCCGACCCGGAGGAACTGCAGATACGCGCCCCCGCCTTCCGGCGCGACAACTCGTTCACACCGAACTTCGCGGATATTGACTCGGACGGCGACCTGGACCTGCTCATGGCGTCCGACTTCCGCACCAGCCAGGTGTTCAGCAACGACGGCGACGGCACCTTCACCCTCGCCACGGACCGGGAGGTCATCAAGGATCAGGCCGGCATGGGTGCCGCGGTCGCCGACTACGACAACGACGGTGACCTCGACTGGTTCGTGACGTCCATCTACAAGGTCGCCGACGACGACTTGAGCGGCTACGGCAACCGGCTCTACGCGAACGACGGCGGCGTCTTCACCGACGTGACCGACACGGCGGGCGTCGCCAACGGCGGTTGGGGCTGGGGGGCGTGCTTCGCCGACTTCGACAACGACGGCCACCAGGACATCCTCCACGTCAACGGCTGGCGGGAGGAGAGCGACGAACCGGACAACAACTACGTCGGCGACCGGGTCCGCCTGTTCCGGTCGAACGGCGACGGGACGTTCACCGACGTCGCCCAAGCGTCGGGACTGACCGACCAGGGTCAGGGGCGCGGCGTCGCCTGCTTCGATGCGGACCGCGACGGCGACATCGACGTCGTCATCACCAACAACGGCGACAAGGCGCTCCTCTACTACCGCAACGACTCGGACAACGCGAACCGGTACCTTGCCGTGCAACTGGACGGCTTCGGCATCGGTGCGCGGGTGACGGTCACTGCCGGCGGCCGAACGCAGATCCAGGAGATGCGTGCCGGCAACAACTACGTCTCCCAGAACCCCTTCGAGTTGCACTTCGGGTTGGGTACCGCGGCCAGCGCCGATGTGACGGTGGACTGGCTCGACGGTACTGAGACCGCGTTGACGGGAAGGGACGCCGATCAGCTCATCACGGTTTCGGCGACGGGAGAACGGACGGCGTTGCGACTGATCGTCGACTCAGGTGTTGGCAGCGGCTTCTACGAACCTGGCGACGAGATCACCGTCACGGCGGCGGATGCCGCCGACGGCTATCACTTCTACCACTGGAGCAGCACCAACGGTACCTTCGCGGACCGGTTTGCGCGCGAGACCACGTTCACGATGCCCGAGGGCAATGCGGTGGTCACCGCGAACTACGTGCCGGGCGTCGGCCCCGGTGAGGACGTGTCGGTTGCCCGCCGTTGGAAGGAAGTGCTGCTCGAGTCCATCCGCAACGACTTCGCCCGGCCGACGGTGCATGCCCGCAACCTGTTCCACGTCTCCGGGGCGATGTACGACGCCTGGGCAGCGTACGCGGAAGTCGAGGCGACGTGGTTGCTTGGCCGGGAAAGGGCCGGCACCCACTGCGCGTTCGAGTCGCTGGCGGAGCCCTCGGACGCCGATGCCGCACGACGAGAAGCGATGAGCCACGCGGCGTACCGCCTGATCCTGCACCGATTCGCCGACTCGCCCGGGGACAAGCTGATCCGCCGCAACGCCGATGCGTTGATGGGCTACCTGGGTTTCGACGCCTCGTTCGACGCCACCGATTACGCCACGACGGATTCGGCAGCCGCCGCCCTCGGCAACCACGTCGCCGCCTGCTATATCGCCTTCGGCCTAGCCGACGGCGCGAACGAAGCCGGCGGCTACGCGAACCAAGCCTACGAGCCTGTCAATCCCGCCCTCGAACCGGCCAAACCGGGCAACCCGGACATCGTCGACCGCAATCGGTGGCAGCCACTCAAGCTCGAAGTCGCCATCGACCAGTCCGGCAACCCGGTCGACCCCGAGCCCGCCTTTATCGGCCCGGAATGGGGCAGCGTCGTACCCTTCGCCCTGTCCGAAGCCGATCTCACCACCTACGACCGCGACGGTTGGGAGTACAAGGTGTACCACGACCCCGGTCCGCCGCCGACCTTCGACGGATCGCTGGCCGAGGAGTACCAGTGGAA
>JAGWBM010000111.1:0-955 GCA_021295895.1 Pseudomonadales bacterium | reverse complement strand
GTCACCATGGACATCTCTCCTGCCGGTGTCGGCAACATCGACGACGCGGTCTACCCAACGCAGTTCGAGAGCTTCGATCAGTTCTTCGACCTCCGCGAGGGCGGCGACCCCGGCGAGGGATACGAGATCAACCCGGCGACGGGCGAGCCCTACGCGGCGCAGGTGGTCCCGCGCGGCGACTATGCCCGGGTGCTGGCGGAGTTCTGGGCCGATGGCCCCGATTCGGAAACACCGCCCGGCCATTGGTTCGTGATCGCGAACGAGGTCAACGACCATCCGTCGCTTGCACGCCGCTACCGGGGCGGCGGCGTGGAACTCGACAAACTGGAGTGGGACGCGAAGCTGTATTTCGTCCTCGGCGGTGCCATGCACGACGTCGCGGTCGCCGCCTGGGGCATCAAGGGCTTCTACGACTACATCCGGCCGATCTCGGCGATTCGCGCGATGGCGGACCTGGGCCAAGGCAGCGATCCCGAGCTACCCGCCTACCACGTCGACGGCATCACACTCATCGACGGGCTCATCGAACTGGTGGGCGCGGACGATCCGCTCGCCGGCGATGACGGCGAGCATGTCGACAAGATCAAGCTCTACACCTGGCGCGGCCACGACTACGTCGAAGACCCGGAAACCGAGGTTGCCGGGGTCGGCTGGATCCTTGCGGAAAACTGGTGGCCGTACCAGCGACCCACCTTCGTGACCCCGCCGTTCGCCGGCTACGTCTCGGGACACTCGACGTATTCCCGCGCCGCGGCGGAAGTCCTCGCCGCGTTCACCGGCGACGAGTACTTCCCCGGTGGCATGAGCGGTTTCGAGATTCGGCGCAACGAATTCCTCGTGTTCGAGGATGGCCCGTCCGTGGACCTGCGCCTCGAATGGGCGCGCTACCGCGACGCCGCCGACCAATGCAGCCTGTCGCGGATCTGGGGCGGCATCCATCCCCCCGCCGACGACA
>JAGWBM010000166.1:2574-3421 GCA_021295895.1 Pseudomonadales bacterium | reverse complement strand
CAGCGCGGGCGGCAACCGGGGCCTGGTGCCCCTCGACTGCCACTCCTTGCAGAAGTTCGCGCGGATCCGCGGCTAGGTGACCCCGCTTGGGCCTGGGCACATCGCCCGGCGGGCTCATTGAGGTGCGCCGACCATTCGCTCGGCACGCGGCCTGCCTTCTGTGTCTGACCGCTGGTTTGCCGATGTTCGCCCGCGCGGATGATGCGCCGCGCCAACTGGCCGTCACCGTGCACCGTGAGCTCGCCCACGACCCCGAGGCGTTCACGCAGGGGTTGCTTTGGTACGACGGCCGGCTGTTCGAGAGTACCGGCCGGCGCGGAACTGGACCCCGCGACCGGGCGCGTCGAACGACGCGTGCCGATCTCGCAGATGCACTTCGGCGAGGGATTGGCGCGGGTTGGCGATCAGCTCGTCATGCTGACTTGGCACGCGGAACGGGCCTACGTTTTCGGCGTAGGGGATTTCTCGCGCTCGGGCTTCAAGTCGTACCGGGGCGAAGGCTGGGGTCTGTGCCACGACGGAGCGCGGTTCGTCATGAGCGACGGCTCGAGCACGCTCGCCTTTCGTGAGACCGACTCGTTTGCCATCGTGGGTTCGGTCGCCGTAACGGCCTCCGGCCGGCCCGTCGCGGGCCTCAACGAGTTGGAGTGCGTGGATGGCGCCGTCTACGCGAACGTCTTCGGGCAGGAGTTCCTCGTACGCATCGATCCGGCGACCGGGAAGGTCACGGCGTGGATCGACGCGTCGGGCTTGCTCGGCGCGGACGAAGCGGCCGAAGCCGATGTGTTGAACGGCATCGCCTTCGACCCGGAAACCGCGCGCTTCTACGTGACCGGCAAGCTGTGGC
>JAGWBM010000166.1:2087-2564 GCA_021295895.1 Pseudomonadales bacterium | reverse complement strand
TGTGGAGGAAGCTCGGCTCGCACAGGTGTCCCCGGCGCTCCGAAGCCGCTATGACGAGGTCGTCGCCCAAGGTGATGGCCGTCTGCTTTGGGCACACGCGGCGGCCGACGTGCAGAACGGGCACTACGACGACCGGCCGCTCTACTGGGCCCGCTTGCAGTTGCGGGCGCTGCTACGCGAGACCGGCAGGGACGGCGAGGCCGCAGAACGCGCGGCGCGTGGCTTCGACGGCTCGTTCCGGAGTCCGGAGCCACGCGTGCTCCTGACCGGCTTCGATCCCTTTCACCTGGATCGCAACGTCGGGCAAAGCAACCCGTCCGGCCTGGCAGCACTCGCGCTTGACGATACGCTGGTTGCGGGTGCTCGCATCCGCACCGCGATCCTTCCGGTGAGTTACCCGGCCTTCGACGACGGGGTCGTCGAGCAACTGCTGGCCCCGCATTTCACGGCGGGCTTGCGCGTGTTGCTGACCGTGAG
>JAGWBM010000166.1:1057-2075 GCA_021295895.1 Pseudomonadales bacterium | reverse complement strand
TTCGACCTGGAGCGCTTCCCCGGGCTTCGACGTTCGGCCGAAACACCGGACAACCGCAACGTCACGAGCGGCGGATCGCAGACGTCCCCGCAGGTGCCACCCGGGCTCGCGGGTCCCGAGTTCCTCGAGTTCACGCTGCCCGCGGCAGCCATGGCAGCGACGCCGGGGCGTTGGCAGGTTCGCGACAACCGACGGGTCACCAGTTTGGAGCGGGGTGAGGTGATAGCCGGTGGCGGCGCTCAGCGACGACACGGCGGTCGCGGGGTCTGGCGGCGGCTACCTGTCCAATGAAGTGGCGTACCGGGCGCTGAAGCTGCGCGAACGCCTCGGCGCGTCGTTCGCCGTCGGCCATGTGCACACGCCCCGGGTCGACGGCTACGACGCGGATGCAGAGCGCGCCATGGTGGCGCAGATCCGGAACGTGGTCGCGGCCGCCGTGGCCGCGACTTGACGCGCAGTCAGTACCCGGGCGGTGGGGCGAAGCCGCCGATCTCGCGGCATATCTGCCCCGCGAACGCAATCGTTCGGTGGTCGCGATACGGGGCGCTGACGGCCTGCAGACCGATCGGGAGCCCGTCATTCGAGGGCCCTGTCGGGAACACGGTGCTCGGCAGGTACGCGTTCACGACCATGCCGGCCCATAGCAGTTGCTGAAAGTACGGCTGCTCGACGCCGTCGACGTCGATGGTGCGCTTCGCGAACGGGCGGTGGTCGTGGGGAAACGCGGTCGTCGCCATTTGCGGGCACACGAGGATGTCCCAGTCCTCGAAAAAGAGCGCCCATGCGCGGCGGAGCTTCTCGCGGCGCGTGTTGGTGCGAATCCACTCGCGGTGCCGCATCACCGCAGCGCGGGCAGCCACGGCGTCGCGCGAGGTGTCGTCTGGATCGAGACCGTCGACGACCTCGAGCATCCTGGCCTCCGCTTCGTTCGTCATGGCGCCGGTCATCACGGCGTTCAGGAGCGACTGGTAGTTCCGGTCGGCGGCGGCCAGATCGAAGTCGGGTCTGGCCTCGTAGG
>JAGWBM010000166.1:611-1050 GCA_021295895.1 Pseudomonadales bacterium | reverse complement strand
AAGACCGCGCCGACCATGGTGACGCGTTCGGCGACCTCGGCTGCCACAGGAGCCAGATCGTCGGTGGGCATAAGCGCGATGCGCAGGTCGGAAAGGCCTTCGAAATCGGCCGCCGGGAGTTCCAGCCGCCACGCGAGGGCCTCCCTCGGCGCCGGTCCGGCCATGATGTCCAGTGCGAGATGCAGGTCGTCGGCCCCGCGTGCCAGGGGGCCGCACACCGCCAGGTCCGCGTCGGGAATGCCCTCGACCAGTTCGTGACCGGACATCGGAATGACGCCATAGGTGGGCTTGTGGCCGAAGACACCGCAGAAGTGGGCGGGATTGCGGATCGATCCGCCGATGTCGGAACCCGCTTCCAGGGCCGTGAAACCGGCCGCCAGCGCCGCGGCGCTGCCGCCGGACGAGCCACCCGGGGTTCTCTCGAGGTTCCACGGGTTCC
>JAGWBM010000166.1:0-606 GCA_021295895.1 Pseudomonadales bacterium | reverse complement strand
GGGTTGTAGCTCTGGAAGTCCGCGAGGTCCACCGGCACGTTGGTCTTGCCGAGGAAGTGGGCTCCGGCGGCGCGGAAGCATTGCACCGCAAGGCCGTCGGCGTGGGCGACGTTGTCGCGAAACAGTTCGTTGCCCCAGGTCGTCCGGGTCCCGCCGATCGCATAGGACTCCTTGATGGTCATAGGCACGCCGTGAAGAGGGCCGAGCGAGGCTCCCGACGCGAGCGCCCGGTCGGCCTCCCGGGCCCGTTTGAGCGCGTCGTCGAATGTGCGTACCACCACGGCGTTGATGTCGCCGTCGAGGCGCTCGATTCGTTCGATGTAGAGCTGTGTCAGTTCAACCGAGCTGACGTCCTTGTTGCCGATCTTGGCAGCCAGTTCCACGGCCGTTTGGTGCGCGAGTTCGGTCATGGGTGTCTTCCTCTATTGGGGCGAGTATGCCGGCAGTTTCAGATACTCGTGCGCCAAGCGGCCCAGTTCATGGAAGAACTCCGCCCGCACCTCGGCAATGATCTCGGCCACCGGCCGTACGGCATCGATGCGACCGCAGACCTGTCCGCACAGCGCGATGCTGGCTTCCATGTCGCCGCCGAAGTAGAGCTCGAGG
>JAGWBM010000013.1:63201-72196 GCA_021295895.1 Pseudomonadales bacterium | reverse complement strand
CACTCTGTACGACGGTCTCGCCATCGCGAAGGTCGAACTCCAACTGCGTTTCGGACACCTCGAAAGAGTACGGTCGGTATTCGAGGCGGTGTGTGGTCTTCTCGTTCATTCGTTCACTCCGTGTGGCACTTGTAGACCCTTCTCAACGCGGACACACGCCATTTCGGTCGGAAAGAGCTGTAGGACATCGTCCTTTCCTATTGAAATTGGCTTCGGAACGTGATCCGCGCTCTTTATTTCGACCCGGACACACGGCGTTTCCGGTCTGACTTTGGTGTTGAAACAGGCCGTGTATTGTGCATGGCATCTGCGGCCTTGTGACCGACCGACGCGATGGATTCGTCACGGCCGGTGAGTTGCATCAGGCGCCTTGTCCGTGCCGTTCGAGTCGACACCCCGAAGATCGGCATGACGCGGATCAAGCCCGTCTGCATAGACCAGGACGGTGCCGGCAGCTAGGTCGCCGATTCGAACCGCCTGGCGTGTAATCAACACGCTCGCCATTCCCACGACGTAGAAAACGAGCGAGTCGACCGGCCGCAGCGCATTGCGAACGATCAACGCAACGATGCCTGGCCTGCGGCCATCCCGGTCGACGATGCGCACCCCCGCCAGTCGCTTGCCAGGCGTGTTCGCGGTCAGAATCTCGAAGCCGGGGTGGTAGAAGAGATAGATGACGAGGGCAGGAGCGACGGCGGCCGACCAGAAGGACGGGTCCGTCTCCGACGGGATGAAGTGCCGGTCCTGAACCCAAATGCTCGCCGCGTACCACGCGAGCCCGGCGAGTATCCGGATGTGCCAGTCCAACAGGAAGGCATAGCTTCGGCCGCCGAGGCCGGCGACGGGTAGATGCCTGTCGGGCGTCGCGCCGACTGCCGGCACCGACCGCTCGGTGGACGCCATCTCTTGCTACTGGGTCGCCTGCTTGACGAGCCGAGCCTGTTCGCGCTTCCACTCACGATCGCGGATGCTGGCCCGCTTGTCCTCCGAGCGCTTGCCCTTGCCGAGCGCGATCTCGCACTTGACGCGTTGTCCCTTCCAGTAGAGGGACGTGGCAACGCAGGTCTGGCCCCGGGTCTGGACCGCAATGAAGATGCGCGAAATCTCGTGGGCATGCAGCAGCAGCTTGCGGGTTCGGCGCGGGTCGGCGTCGACGTGTGTGGATGCGCTTGGCAGCGGCGTGATGTGCGCGCCGAGGAGCCAGGCTTCGCCGTCGCGCACCAGCACGTAGCTGTCCGCGAGCTGCGCCTGGTTGGCGCGGATGCTCTTCAGTTCCCACCCGGTGAGCACCATGCCCGCCTCGAAACGCTGGCCCAACGCGTAGTCGAACCGGGCGCGGCGGTTCACGGCGATCGGCGGTGGTGCCGACCCTTTCTTGTTTGCGGGCTTTGCCATCGCCGGAGTATAGCGACGGGTCCGCCGCGCTTCCTCAAGTTACGGTTCCGTGTAAAGATTGGACACCGACTCGTTGGGCGAAGGGGGCAATCGTGCCGGACGATGTTTCGAGACACGGCATGTGGTCGAGCCGCTTGCTGTTCGTGCTCGCCGCAACCGGTTCCGCAGTCGGACTGGGTAACATCTGGAAGTTCCCCTACATCACCGGCGAGAACGGCGGCGGCGCCTTCGTTCTCGTCTACCTGATCTGCATCGCCGCCATCGGCATCCCGGTCATGATTGCCGAGGTCTTGATGGGCCGCGCCGGGCGACAGAGTCCCATCAACACGCTGCGCACGCTGGTTCGGGACAGCGGCACCAGCAGTTTCTGGACCCTGATCGGTTGGATGGGTGTGCTCGCGGGCTTCCTCATTCTCTCGTACTACGCCGTGATCGCCGGTTGGGCCGTGTCGTACGTGTTCCGTTTGGGTGGCGGCGCCTTCGTGGGTGCCGACGGCGAGCTCTCGTCGGGGATCTTCAACGACTTCCTGGCGAACCCCTGGGAGGTGCTGCTCTGGCACTCCTTGTTCATGGTGGCCACGATAATCATCGTGGCGCGGGGCGTCGTCCGAGGGCTGCAAGTTGCGGTGCGCTGGCTGATGCCGATCCTCCTGGTCCTGCTCATCGGACTGGTCGGATACGCTGCCGTCTACGGTGACTTCGCGGCCGGCGTGGCGTTTCTGTTCAGCTTCGACGCCAGCAAGCTGAGTTGGGCCGGCACATTGACGGCGATGGGCCATGCCTTCTTCACGTTGAGCCTCGGGATGGGGGCGATCATGGCCTACGGGGCGTACCTCCAGTCGAATACCTCCATATCGAGTACGGTGATCACCATCGGAACCCTCGACACGGTCGTCGCGCTGGCGGCCGGCCTCGCGATCTTCCCGATCGTGTTCGCCGTCGAGGGATTGGCACCGGGGGAAGGGCCCGGCCTGATGTTCCAGACCCTGCCAATCGCCTTCGGCAATCTCCCGGGGGGAACCGTGCTCGGTGCGCTGTTCTTCCTCCTCGTGAGTTTCGCGGCGATCACCTCCGCCATTTCGCTGACGGAACCCGCCCTGACGTATCTGGTCGAGCGATACAACGCGAAACGGTCGAGGGTCGCCATCTCCCTGGGCAGCTTTTGCTGGCTACTCGGCATCGGCACGGTGCTCTCGTTCAACACCTGGGCGGACGCGAAGCTGTTCGGGTTGACGTTCTTCGAAGTCGTCGACTATCTCTCCTACAAGGTCATGCTACCGCTGGGTGGCATGCTGATCGCCCTATTCGCGGGTTGGGTGCTGTCGAAGCAGACCGTCGTTGACCAGCTTGGCTTCGAGGACGGCATGAAGTGGACCCTTTGGCGAACCGGCATCGCCTTTGCCGCACCCGCAGGCATCGTGATCGTCTTCGTCTACACGATCTACCAGTCCTTCGGCTGAGGCGGGTGCCGCACATCGAGCGCTCGGCGCTGATCGCCTTCCCGGCGGCGGATGTCTACGCCCTCGTCAATGACGTCAGGCGGTACGACGAGTTCCTGCCCTGGTGCTCCCACGCCGAGGTGCTGTCCGAGTCCGAAACGGAGGTCGTCGCCCGGATCGACATCGCCGTCCGCGGCCGGCGGGAGACGCTCGTGACCTGCAACCGTCTGACGCCGACCAGCGCAATCGCGCTGGAAATGGTGGAAGGCCCGTTCCGGCGCTTCGAGGGTCGCTGGCTGTTCACACCGGTTGGCGATGCGGGATGTCGGGTTGACCTTGAACTCTCCTTCGAGTTGGCGAACCGCCTTGTCGGTGCATTTGCCGCACCGTTTCTCAACCGCATCGCGGATCGCGTGGTCGACGCCTTTGCGATGCGTGCCCGGGATGTCCTCGGGTGAGGGTCGAGATCGTCTACGCGACGGCCGAAGCCGTGAGCGCCGAGGTGCTCGACCTACCCGATGGCACCCCGCTTGGCGAGGCCGTGAAGGCGTCACGGTTCGCGTCGACGCCTGCGGCCGCGTATGCGGTCTTCGGCAAGGTCGCGACNGATCGCATCGAACTGCTGCGCGAACTCGTGATCGATCCGAAGGCTGCACGGCGAAAACGTGCGGGCGAAGGCATTCGTGGCAATAATCCTTGAATATTCAAAGTTGATGTCTCAATTTACAAGGATTATTGTCGCTGAATGGAAGTTAAACGCCCCGACGCGATCGAACGCATAGCCGACTCCTTTCGCGTCCATCCGGCCGTAGCCTTGGTCGGTCCGCGGCAATGCGGCAAGACGACCTTGTCCCGCATGGTCGCCGCTAGCGAGCCTGTTGTCGATTTGTTCGACTTGGAAAGCGCGGTTGACCGCCGCCGTTTGTCGGTACCGGAACAGACGTTGGGACCGCTTGCTGGCCTCGTGGTAATCGACGAGATCCAACGCCAGCCGGAGCTGTTCGAGACACTGCGGGTGTTGCTGGACCGACCGGCGCGGCTCGCGCGTTTCCTGCTCCTCGGCAGTGCCTCCCCGGATTTGGTGCAAGGGGCATCGGACACGCTCGCAGGACGCGTCGGGCTGGTCGACCTGTCCGGCTTCCACTTGGGGGAGGTCGAGGGTGCCGCGACGGACGAACGGGCGGGTGGATCGAGCCAAGGCTGGCGGGCGCTGTGGCAGCGCGGCGGCTTTCCACGCAGCTACCTGGCCCCCGACGATGCGTCCTCGCTGCTGTGGAGGCAGAGTTTCGTGCGCACGTTCCTCGAGCGGGACATTCCCCAGCTCGGCATCTCGGTTCCCGCCGAGACGCTGCGTCGGTTCTGGACCATGGTGGCGCACTACCACGGTGAGATCTGGAACGCCTCCGAATTCGCCCGTGCGATGGGTACAACCCAGCCGGTTGCGCGGCGCTACCTCGACATTCTCGCCGGTGCGCACATGGTTCGGGTGCTACCGCCGTGGCACGAGAACCTCAAGAAACGCCAGGTCAAGTCGCCGAAGGTCTATGTCCGAGACACCGGCCTGCTGCATGAACTACTCGAGCTGCCGACCACCAACGCCCTAACCGGACATCCGAAGGTAGGCGCGTCCTTCGAGGGCTTCGCCATCGAGCAGCTGCTGGCCTCGACGAACGCGCGCAGTGCCTACTTCTGGTCCACCCACGGCGGTGCGGAACTGGACCTGTTGTTAATCGCTGGCGGCGAACGTTACGGGTTCGAGTTCAAGTACGCCGACGCACCGGGCACGACGCGTTCCATGCGTGTGGCCATGCAGGACCTCAATCTCGCCCACCTCTGGATCGTTTATCCGGGAGCGGAAGCCTACGACCTGGATGAACGGATTTCGGTGTTGCCGGTGTCCGACGTGCCAACGATCAGCGTGAGTCGGCTTGTGTCCCCTCGGTGATGATCGTCACGCATAGCTCCACGCACTGGTCGCAGATGTTGGTGCCTGCGCCAGCGATGACCGTTCTGACTTCGCGAACGTGCTTGCCGCAGAAGTCGCAGTGCAGGCCTTCTTGCGGACCGAGGGCTTGTCCGCTCCTGTCGTCATCGACGAGACCGGTGCATGTCTCGACGCATTCGTCGCAGATGTAGTTGGCTGAGCCGGCGATGAACTTCCACACCCGATCCTGCCGCTTGAAACAGAAGCTGCACCGCCTGACCGTTGGATCCGCGTCCTCGGCCCCGGCCGAGTCGGCCATCCGCTTGACGATCGGGCTGATCACGGCGTTTTTTTCCGTGATCTCCTTGGAGTTGAAGGTCCTGCGGTCTTCGAGTGACTTACCTTTCTGTTCGATGAGTTCGTCCCGGGCGTGGGCGAAGTCCTTAAGCTTGCGCCAACTCGAAAACCCACGCTCCCGGGCGATGACGAGTTGGATTCTCTGCAAGGTCACCCCGGCAGGGTCGCGGAAGTAGGGCTTGACGCGGTCAAGGGCGGCGGCGTCGCCGGCTTGAACGGACTTGAGCAGTTCTTTGGCGTGCTCTCTGAGTGAGTCGATGGGAATGCCGGTCGGCAGTCCGAAGGGGAAAGGTGTAACGGTCACGATAGACCTCCTTTCGTTCGCGTCCAGTATCCGCGCACTTGGACTGAAAAGAGGCTATGTCGGTCAAGTCGTCAGATGGGGATGATCCCCTTCCCGCGGATCGGATGCGCTCTGACTCGCAAGCGGGACAATACCACAACGGCACCGTGGCTGTGCCAGCAGGCTAGGCACCGCCGCAGTCGCCAAGGGGATACGCCGTTGGCACGACCTACAGTGTCCTACTGCCGCGCGGCGGCGGATTGCCACTAACGATCCCTAGAGGCTTGCTCTTCATCCCGCGCCTTGGCCTGTTGATCCGACGGTGCCAGGTCGCCGACGAAGTGCGATAGCAGGCCGTCGGTGAAGAACAGCGACATCTTCATGTGGTCCTGGACCACACCCGGAACGCGCAACGTATAGACGTAGTCCCACCGGTCCTGATCGAAGGGATTCTTGATCACCGGTTCGCCCATGACGAAGGCCACCTGCTCCCGGGTCATACCGGGTCGCAGGTCGTCCACCATCTGCTGGGTGATCACATTGCCCTGTTGCACGGTGACCTTGTAGACACGCGGCAGCGCGCAGGACGTCAGGATCGTGGAAAGGGCGGTGGCGACGGCCAACGCGGCAATCGTTCTGGTCACGCGTTCATGTCCTTCTAGGTGGCGCGCATACTAGCCGCTTGCCACATCCGGCGAAAGCGACGGCTCGGGAGGAACGGTTTTCTCGACCGAGTCTGCGGCCTCCGCGAGCAGGGTTCGGGCGTAGTCGCGCGTGGCGCCGGTAACGGTTCGACCGCCGAGCATTCGGGCAAGTTCCTCAAGACGTTCCTCGTCCGACAGGACGTGGATCGCGGTGTCCTGGTCGGTGGTCTTCTCGACCTTGAGGTGGGCATCTCCCAAGGCGGCGATCTGGGGCGCGTGGGTGATCGCGATCACCTGGGTTTTCCTGGATAGCCTCTTCAGCATTCGCCCGAGCACACCGGCGGCAACGCCGCCCACGCCGATGTCTGCCTCGTCGAGGATCAAACACGGCAAATGGGAACGTTCGGCAGCGACCACCTCGATGGCGAGACTGATGCGGGAGAGTTCTCCGCCGGAGGCGATCTCGGCGAGGCTACCCGCCGGGTACTTGGGATTGGTCGTCACCTTGAATTCGACGGTTTCGAGGCCCGCGGCGGACTCGGCGGTTTCGAACGCCACGTCGAGCGAGGCGTCGGCGAGTCCGAGTTCGCCAAACCGGGCCGTGACCGCCTTCGAGAACGTCGCCGCAGCACGTCGCCGTGCCCGGGAGAGCGATGCGCCGGCGGTCAGGAACTTGGTTGCCGCCTTTCCGGCCCGAGCCTCTAGGTCGGCGAGTCGGTTCTCGTTGACGGTGAGGGTTGCAAGTTCCTCCGTGAGCCTGGCGAGGTGCGGACCCAAGTCGTGCGCGGGGACGCGATGCTTGCGGGCCACGTCGTGCAGGGCTGCGAGTTCGGCATCGACCTTGGCGAGTTCGCGATCGTCCGCGGGGAACGAGTCGAGGTAGCGACGCAGCTCCTCTAACGTCTCTTCGAGGTGCGTGTGCGCCGTTGTCGCCAAGTCGATGGCGGCACGCAGGTTGGGGTGGGGATCGTCGGTACCGTCGAGCAGGCCCGCCAGCCGAGACGTGCGTGCGATCAGTTCTTCATCGAGTTCGTTGGTCGCGCCGCCGATGGTCTCGATGAGTTCCCGGGCTCGAGTTAGGCGCTTGTACGTCGCGGTGAGTTCGTCGAAACGATCAATGGAGTCGCCGAGCGCCGTGAGTTCGTCGATTTGGTAGCTGACGAGGCTCTTGTGTTCCCGGGCGCGAGCGACCTCGGTGCGGCACTCGTCGAATTCCCGCTGCGCCGTCTCCCGTTCGCGGAAACGCGTGGCCGTTGCCGCGACGAGCTTGGGATCGACGCCGAACTCGTCGAGGAGACGCCGTTGAACATCACGGGCGAGCAATTGGCGATGTTCGTCCTGGCCGTGGACGTCGACCAGCGGGCCGGTGATCGACTGCAATGTCGCAAGCGTGGTGGGTACGCCGTTGACGAAGGATCGGGATCGACTCTCGCCGGCGTGGCGTCGCGCGAGGCAGGTGTTTTCGTCGCCTTGGAGGAGCATGTCGAGCGCATCGAGGGTGTCCCGGGCACCAGGCCGGCTGCCAATGTCGAATTCCGCGCTCACGTCGCACCCGGTGGTGCCGGGCCGGATGGCGGCGCGTCTCGCGCGGGCGCCGAGAACGAGACCGAGGGCATCGAGGAGGATGGACTTTCCCGCGCCCGACTCGCCGGTGATGACGGTCAGCCCGGCGCGGAACTCGATGTCGAGTTCCGCAACCAGGGCGAAGTTGCGAATGTTGAGCGCTTTCAGCACGGCAGATACCGCATCGGAGATGGGCGAAGCGAGCACGGTTTCTTTCGGTGTAGAGTAAGCCAAGAACAGGGTCGATATCGAAGGCTGCGGCAAACCCCTAGGAACGCCATGTCGTCAACCCCGAGAACGAGCAAACCCGGCGGTTCGGGGCGCCGCCGTCCGGCGGCGGGCACGCGCAAGCAACCCCCCGGACCGGAGGTCGGTGAGCGCGCCCAGCTTCTGTTCAAGATGCTCGTGCAGCACTACCTGGCCGAAGGCGACCCCGTTGGCTCCAAGACGCTGGCGTCGACCACCGAACTCGCGGTCAGTCCCGCGACCGTGCGCAACATCATGGCCGACCTCGAAGACCGGGGCTTGGTGTCCAGTCCCCACACCTCCGCCGGACGCGTGCCCACGCACCGAGGATTGCGCTTCTTCGTGGACAGCCTGATATCCGTTCAGCCCATGGACGCGCGCACCATCGGAAGGATGCGCGGGACCCTGAACCCGGACATGACGCCGCATCAACTGGTCGAAGCCGCATCCCGCATGCTGTCCCGGGTCACGCACATGGCCGGCCTCGTGACCGTGCCGCGTCCCGAGCAGTTGTCGCTGCGCCAGGTGGAGTTCCTGCCGCTTTCGGGCAAGCGGGTGCTTGCCATCCTGGTGATCAACGACCGGGAGGTCCAGAACCGCGTCATCCACACCGACCGCGAATACGAAGACACGGAACTCACCCAGGCCGCGAACTACATCAATCAGGAGTTCGGCGGCAAGTCGCTGTTGGCGATTCGCACAGGCGTACTCGACAGCATGCAGCACGACAAGGATCGTCTGGACGCCATCATGCAGACCGCGCTCGATGTGGCCTCCAAGACGTTCGCGGAATCCGACGAAGACGCGGACTACGTGGTCACCGGGGAATCCAACCTCGTCGAGTCCCTGGCAAGCGTCCACGACGTCCGTGACCTGTTCGACGCGTTCACGCGCAAGGGCGGTATCGTGCACCTGCTCGACCGGTGCCTGGAGACCGATGGCATCCAGTTGTTCATCGGCGAGGAGTCCGGCTATCGGCCGTTCGACGACTACAGCCTGATCACGGCCCGATACGAAGTGAACGGCGATGTAGCCGGCGTGCTCGGTGTGATCGGACCCACCCGAATGGCCTACGACAAGGTGATCCCGGTGGTGGATGTGACCGCACGGTTGTTGGGCTCGGCCATCGACTACGATCACTAGG
>JAGWBM010000013.1:0-63110 GCA_021295895.1 Pseudomonadales bacterium | reverse complement strand
GCCAACGGTTGAAAATCGTCCCAAGCGACGCCATCTAACGGCGCGATTGCCAGTCAACGGGAAGGGTTCGAACGAATGGCAGAGGATACGGACTCGCTGGACGGCGAGAACGCGCGGTCGACGGGGCAGGACGACGGCGCTGGCGACCAGGTGACGCCCGACAAGGAAGAGGTCGTGGTGGAGACCGCCGAAGTAGCCGCGGATGGCGACGCGCCCGCGAAAAACGACGATGCCCCGAAATCGGACGAATCCGGGGAGTCGATCAATGCGCTTCGCGTCGCGTTGTCCGAAGCGCAGGCCGCACTCGAAGACAGTCGCGCCGAAGCGGGATCCTTGAGGGACCAGGCCCTGCGGGCGGTCGCCGAGGCGGACAACGTTCGAAAGCGCGCCGACCGAAGCATCGAGAACGCCCACAAGTACGCGCTGGAGCGCTTCGTCAACGACCTGCTCCCGGCGGTGGACAGTTTCGAGCGGGCCGTCGATGCCACGGTGGACTTGAAGGCGTCGGCGGGGGAGGCGGTGTCCGCGATGGCCGAGGGCGTGGAACTGTCATTGAAGCTCTTGATGGAGGCCATGCAGCGCCAGGGCATCGAGGTCGTCGACCCGATCGGCGCGCCGTTCGATCCGAACCTGCACGAAGCCATGAGCATGATCGAAAACCCCGAAGCGGAACCCGGATCGGTCATCGAGGTGTTCCAGAAGGGCTACACCGTAAACGGTCGCCTGGTGCGCGCGGCACGGGTCATCGTTGCGAAGGAACCCGCACCCCAAGGCGAGGCTTGAATCGGCGCGGGTCCGCCACCAAATCTAAACCGTTGAAACCTGCGCCGGGCGCGGGCACGACGACCACGACACACGGACAAACAGAGAGACTCCTACCATGGGCAGAATCATCGGCATCGACCTCGGCACGACGAACTCGTGCGTGGCGGTCATGGACGGGCGCGATCCCCGCGTCATCGAGAACTCCGAGGGCGACCGCACGACGCCGTCCATCGTTGCCTTCACCGACGGTGAAGTACTCGTCGGCCAAAGCGCCAAGCGTCAGGCCGTCACCAACCCCGCCAACACGTTGTTCGCCGTCAAGCGCCTGATCGGGCGCAAGTTCGCCGACGACGTGGTCCAGCGCGACCTGTCGATGGTCTCCTACAACATCGTCAAGGCCAACAACGGCGATGCCTGGGTGGAGGGCAACGGCGAGCAGCTAGCCCCACCCCAGGTTTCGGCGGAAGTGCTGAAGAAGATGAAGCGCACCGCGGAGGAGTACCTCGGCGAGGATGTCGCGGAAGCCGTCATCACCGTGCCCGCCTATTTCGACGACTCGCAACGCCAGGCGACCAAGGACGCGGGCCGGATCGCGGGCCTCGAGGTCAAGCGCATCATCAACGAGCCGACCGCGGCCGCGCTGGCCTACGGCATGGACAAGCAGCGGGGCGACTCGAAGATTGCCGTGTTCGACTTGGGCGGCGGTACGTTCGACATCTCCATCATCGAGATCGCCGAGGTCGACGGCGAACACCAGTTCGAGGTGTTGTCCACCAACGGCGACACGTTCCTCGGCGGCGAGGACTTCGACTTGAAGATCATCGAGTACCTCGCGGAGGAGTTCAAACAAGAGAACGGCATCGATCTCAACACCGACCCGATCGCCCTGCAGCGGCTCAAGGAAGCCGCCGAGAAGGCCAAGATCGAGCTTTCCTCCAGCACCCAGACGGAAGTGAACCTGCCCTACATCACGGCCGACAACACCGGTCCGAAGCACCTCGTCATCAAGCTCACCCGGGCAAAGGTCGAAGCGCTGGTGGAGGACCTGGTGGAACGCACGATGGGCCCGTGCCGGATCGCTCTGACCGATGCCGGTCTCGCCGTGGGCGACATCAACGAGGTGATCCTGGTTGGCGGACAGACCCGCATGCCCTTGGTGCAGGAGAAGGTCAACGCCTTCTTCGGCCGGGAGGCGCGCCGGGACGTCAATCCGGACGAAGCGGTGGCCGTGGGTGCCGCCATTCAGGCCGCCGTGCTGTCCGGCGACGTGAAGGACGTGCTCCTGCTCGACGTCACGCCGCTCTCGCTCGGCATCGAGACCCTGGGCCAGGTGATGAACGTGTTGATCGAGAAGAACACCACCATCCCGGCCAAGAAGCAGCAGGTCTACTCCACCGCCGACGACAACCAGACCGCGGTGACCATTCACGTGCTGCAGGGCGAGCGAAAGCAGGCCGCGCAGAACAAGTCGCTGGGTCGTTTCGACCTCACCGACATTCCGCCGGCACCGCGCGGCGTACCGCAGGTCGAGGTCAGTTTCGACATCGATGCCAACGGGATACTCAACGTCTCGGCCAAGGACAAGGCGACGGGCAAGGAACAGTCGATCGTGATCAAGGCGTCGAGCGGGCTGTCCGAGGAAGAGATAGATCAAATGGTCAAGGACGCCGAAGCCCACGCCGACGAGGACGCCAAGTTCGAGGAATTGGCGAACATGCGCAACCAGGCGGACGGTCTCGTCCACGCGGCTCGGAAAATGGTCACGGAAGCCGGCGACAAGGCCATGGACGACGAGAAGTCATCCATCGAGAACGCCGCCAAGGATCTCGAAGAGGCCATCAAGGGCGACGACAAGAGCGCCATCGAAGCGAAGATCCAAGCCTTGAGCGAAGCCACCGGCAGTTTGGCTCAAAAGATGTATGCTGACCAGGCGCAGGACGCAGCTCCCGACGCCGCCGGGGCCGGCGAGACGGGCGCTAGCGGCGCGGACGACGCCGTGGAAGCCGAGTTCGAGGAAGTCGACGACAAGGACGCGAAGAAGGATCGCTAGGGAACGGCCGATAGCTACAACTCCGCAGCCCCAACGCGGGTATTGCGGGACAAGAAACCGCGAGGCGAACGCTTAAGATGGCCAAGCGCGACTACTACGAAGTCCTGGGCGTCGATCACGGTGCCTTGGAGGCGGACGTCAAGAAGGCGTACCGCCGCCTGGCCATGAGATACCACCCGGACCGGAACCCGGACGACGCCGACGCGGAGGAGCGTTTCAAGGAAGCCACCGAAGCCTACGAGATCCTCGCCGACAAGGAGAAACGGGAGCGCTACGACCGCTATGGCCATGCCGGCGTTGAGGGCATGGCCAGTGGTTTCGACGGCTTCTCGGGCAACTTCAGCGACATCTTCAGCGATGTCTTCGGCGACCTGTTCTCGGCCGGGCGTGGGCGCTCACGCAGTTCCGTCCAGCGAGGCGGCGACCTTCGCTATTCGCTGGAAATTACCCTCGAGCAAGCCGTGGCCGGCGACACCGTCGAGATTCGCGTGCCGTCCCTGCACATGTGCGACGACTGCGACGGTACGGGTGCCACGGCGGGAACTTCGCCGGTCGATTGCCCGTCATGCGGTGGCACCGGCCAGCTTCGGGTCTCGCAAGGTTTTATGGCGTTCCAGCAGACCTGTCCGCGCTGTCGCGGCGCCGGCAAGGTCATCAAGGATCCGTGTCGTGCGTGCAACGGCGGTGGACGTGTCGAGCGCCGCGAAACGCTGTCCGTGAAAGTGCCCCCGGGCATCGACGACGGGGACCGCCTGCGTCTGACCGGCAAGGGTGATGCGGGCCTGCACGGCGGGCCGCCGGGCGACCTTTACGTGCAGTTCGGCGTCGCCGAACATCCGATCTTCGAGCGCGATGGCACGAACCTCTACTGCGACGTGCCGCTGTCGTTCGTCGACGCGGTGCTCGGCGGCGAAATCGACGTCCCGACCCTGGACGGTCGCGTCAAGCTCAAGGTTCCCCCGGAGACCCAAACCGGGAAGCTGTTCCGGCTACGCGGTCGCGGCAGCCCCAGCGCGCGGGGCGGTCCCACCGGAGATCTCCTGTGCCGCATGGTGATCGAGACACCGGTTCGCTTGTCCGAGCAACAAAAGGACCTGCTGCGCGAATTTAAGGCCACCCTCGAAGCCAACGGCACCACCCATTCGCCCAGGGAGACAAGCTGGTTCCAGTCCGTGAAGAATTTCTTCGACGGCCTGACCCGATGACCGACGCATCGATCGCCGTTGCGGTTGCGGGTGCCGCGGGGCGCATGGGGCGGATGTTGGTCTCAGCCGCCACCGGTGCCAACGACCTGCGCCTGACCGGTGCGGTGGATCATCCCGACGTATCCGAGAAGGGGGCCGATGCCGGAGAACTCGCCGGCGTGGGGCATCTCGGCGTCCCCATCGTGGGCAACATCGGGGAGTTGGTCGATTTCGACGTGCTCGTCGATTTCAGCGTCGCCACCGCCACGCTGGACAAACTGGATTTCTGCCAGGACAACGGCAAAGCGCTGGTCATCGGTACGACGGGCTTCGAAGACGCGGGCCTCGAGGCGATTCGCCAGGCGGCATCTACAGTGCCCATCGTCATGGCGCCCAACATGAGCGTGGGCGTCAACGTCGCCTTCAAACTAATCGAATTCGCCGCGCGAACCCTCGGCGACGACGTCGATGTCGAGGTATTCGAAGCCCACCATCGCCACAAGATCGATGCCCCGTCCGGCACTGCGGTTCGCATGGGCGAAATACTGGCCGACACGTTGGATCGAGACATCGCCTCCGATGCCGTCTACGGTCGCGAAGGGATCACCGGTGAACGCGAACGCCGCACCATCGGCTTCCACAGCCTGCGCGGCGGCGACATCGTCGGCGAACACACGGTCACGTTTGCCGGAACCGGCGAGCGCATCGAGATCACACATCGTGCCGGCAGCCGGGAGAACTTCGCGGCGGGGGCGGTCCGGGCTGTCCGGTTCGTTGCGGGCCGAGACCCGGGACTCTACGGCATGGACGAGGTGCTGGGTCTGTAGGGGACGCCCTTGCGGCGGCCCGAGCCCATCGCTTGCGTGATCGCTCAGCAAGCCCCGGACGCTGCGCGAATTTCAGGCACGGGCGACCACAAGGGTCGCCCCAGGGTCGCCCCTACGGGCCGTCAGGGTGCGGCTTACCCGGACTATCCCTGTCGGGCCTGCGTTTCGGTCTAGGTTCCAGCCGGATCAGGCGGTTGACCAAGGACGATGGCGCATGGGCGGGAGACACCTGCGCCTCGGCAACCACTGTGCCGTTTTCGTAGAGGCGGTCGCAGGCGTCCTCGAATTCGTAGGAACCGAACACGGGAAACGTGCGGTAGTCCTGCCAAAGACCCGCGTCTTGGAGCGCCAAGCGGTCATCCCGCAGAAGACGGTAGAACCGACTTCGCGCGTTGGTGCCTCCCACGCCGTAGGCTCGTTCGACGTCCACGCAGCCGGCGTAACAGGCATCGATGCCACGGACGTGGTTCTGCGCGAGCAGGCAGACGTCGAGCCGGTACAGCGCGATGAAGTCGTCCTGCGAGTCGTCGGTTAGCAGGAAGAAGTCGTCGGAGATCATCAGTTCGGTCAGTCTCGTGGACCTCTCCTGGGTGGCCGCGACCGACCGAAACGCCTTGTCCATACACTTTGCGTAGCACTGTCCGACCACCGCTCGGCCTTCCTCGGCCTTTCCGAGGTTTTGGGCCTCGGTTGTCACCGTGGCGAACGCCCCAAGCATGCAGACGATCGTGCATAGCGCGGACCGGCCCGTGGCTCTCGATTTGGTCATTTGGCTTCCCCTATGATGGATGCGCTGCCCTTAGTAGCGCAGTCGAACTGAACGCGAACTGAACACGACCCGCCGGGCGATGGGGTTCGATCGGACTCAGCGGTGCCGTGCGGTCCAGTCGTTGGCCCAGTCAGGAGCTTTTGATGACTCGCGAAGACGATACGGTTCCCATCACGCTCGGTGTCGAGGAGGAACTCTTCCTGGTCGATCCCGAGAGTCGCGACCTCGTTCGGGACCCAGACCCGGAGATCATTGCCGAATGCCAGGCGCGGGCGGCACCCCACAAGGTCGTGCCCGAGTTTCTACGTGCGCAGATCGAAACCAACTCCCGGGTTTGTGACTCGGTTGCCGAAGTACGGGAAGCGTTGCTCGAGACCCGGGCGCTGGTGATCGACGCTGCGGCTAGGCATGGTGCCGCGGTGATGGCGGCGTCGACGCATCCGTTCGCTGCATGGGACACCCAGCTGACGACGCCGAAGGAACGCTATGAACGCTTCGCGGTTTCCTTCCAGGACAGCTTGAGGCGCTTTGTCGCCGGCGGCATGCACGTGCACGCAGGGTTCGGGGACGCCGACTCGCGGATCCGCGTCATGACCGCCATCCGGCGCTACCTACCCCTCTTGCACGCGTTGTCGACCTCGTCGCCGTTCTTCGTGGGTCGCCAGACCGGCTTCAAGTCGCAGCGCATGAACCTGTTCGGCGCGCTGCACCGCACCGGGCTTCCCCAGGCTCTTTGGTCCGAAGCCGAGTACGAGAACTTGGTTCGCGAATACAAGCGGATGGCGTTCATCGAGCACGCCAGCGAGCTTTGGTGGGACATCCGCCCGTCCAAGGCCTATCCCACGGTGGAAATGCGGATCTGCGACACCTGTACGCACATCGACGATGCGGTGAGTATCGTTGCGCTCTACGCCTGCTTGATCCGATGGCTGTTGCGGCAGGACGCGGCGGGCGAACTGCCACCGGAACCCCCGACGGAACTCATCGGCGAAAATCGTTGGCTCGCCCAGCGCTACGGCGTGCTGGCATTCTTCGGCGACATGCGTGGCGGCGGACGCGTGGACATCGCCGACGAGGCGGAGCGGCTCGTTGAGGAACTCCGCGACGACGCCGACGCCTTGGGATGCGCGGCGGAGTTGCGCCATGTGCATACGATCATCAGCGACGGGAGCGGCGCGGACCGCCAGGTCGATCACTACCGCCTGCGCCGGCTGGAGGGGGACACGGACGAGGAAGCTCTTCGGTCGGTAGTTGATCTTGTGATTGCCGAGACTCGGCAGGGAGTCAGTAATGTCGTTTGTTCCGACGATGCGGAACGAAGCGATTCCCACCGATCCACTTAGAGGTTGTACCCGTGTCGACGATACCTATGGCGGATGTCGCCGCCTTTCAGATCCTGGGTCCCAGAAGGCGGCAGGAGGATGCGGCTCTTCATGTCCGTCATGGTGGCGGGCGACTGCTCGTCGTTGCCGACGGCATGGGAGGCGAGCCGGCGGGAGACGTCGCGTCGATGTCCGCCATCCTCGGATTCGAGAGGGGGTTCGGTGTGCCGCCGGACGAATCGGAGAACAACCTGCGCTGGGCGGTCCGGCTCATGGACGGTCTGCGCGGCGCACTTGATGCCATGGCGGAAGCGTTGGCCCGGGGAGATGGCGAGGACGGCATGGCGACGACGCTGGCGGCGGTCTGGGCAGACCCGGACGGAATGCGCTGGCTGAGCGTGGGCGACAGCGGCATTTGGATGAGCGACGTGCTCGGCGAATACGCACCGATCCGAGTGAACGGTCGGCACGGTGAGGGCAATCGCGTGGATTCCGGCTTGATTGCCAAGGCAGGGCCTTTTCGGGCCGGGTCGATCGAGGCGAAATTCTGCGTGACCGAGATCGACCTGCACCCCGGCCCTCTCGCCGTGTCGCCAGGCAGACTGATATTCGTGGGGAGCGACGGGATGGATGTTCTCGAGCACAGGGGTACGCCCGGTGGCTGGACGGATCGGCGGACGGCGCGGGGACAGGCGCGGATGCCGGCGGCGTGGCGCGAGGCGTTCGGTCACATGAATCCCCGAGATTTCCTCTCGCGTGTCGAGTCCGTTCTCACCGCAGGTGCCGCGGCAGACAACACCACGGCTATCGCGTTGCGTACACCGATGCGCCATAGCACTCGGGCCGAGGAATACGTTCCGGTATCCGATGCGCCCGAACGGGAGGTTCTGGGCGGTGTTTAGACCTACGGGCGGGTAGCGAACGCACAACGCCGAACGACCGGCCGACCGGTCGACGGCGAGATCTCCTAGTAGTCGCGATTTCCAATGCCGACGTTTGATCGAAACCGTGCTCTCGCGTTGTTGCGCGCCGGCGTTGGAAACCTGAGCGCGGCGTTTCGCCCCGACCAGGCGGAAGCCATCGAACATGTCGTGACCGGCGCAGGGCGGCGGCTCGTCGCGGGAGAAAGGCGCGACACCCTGGCCCAACCCGGATGCCGACGAATTGCGCAGCAACGGCTAATGTCCGCTACACTCGGCAGGAATCGCGGTGGGACGGGTGAGCAGCGTGGACACGGCTGAACACGGCAACGGGGCGTTGCGATTCGCGGAGGAGATCATGCTGCTGCTCCTCCACGACCACGAGGGGAAGTTCGCGCGCGTTCCCGGGTGGTCACTGGACTACGCCCTCGCGGGCGGCGTGCTCATGGATCTCGCGCTCCTGAACCGGATAGATACCGACCTCACCCACCTCCTTCTCATAGACGATGCGCCAACCGGCGATCCGCTGCTCGACACGACGCTTGCCGACATCGCCAAGTCGGAGGACCGGCGCGATGCCCGTTTTTGGGTGGAACGTACCGCTGGATACGCGGAGGAAATCCGGGAGCGGGCGCTTGGACGGCTGATCGAACGCGGCATCCTGGAGCGCCGTGAAGACCGTTTCCTCTGGGTGTTCCGATCACGCCGCTATCCGGTCGTCGATGGCCGCGCCGAGCGCGAAGTGAAGTTGAGGATCATGGGCGTCCTGTTCAGCGACGACATACCCGAACCTCGTGACGTCGTGATCATCTGTCTGGCGGACGCCTGCGGCATCCTGAAGGAGTTGCTGTCCCGGCGCGAACACGAACAAGCCGCATCGCGTATCGAACAGGTTCGCAAGCTCGACCTGATCGGCCAAGCCATGACCCAGGCGATCAGCGACATCGAGTTGTCGGTCGCCGTGTTGCAGCAGCAGGCCGCGCTTCAGGTGTAGGAGACCCATCGCGGATCGAACTGGGTCGTGCACCGACACGCAGCCAGTCTGCTAGAATCGCCGCTCAGGTTCCCTAGCTCAGGGCTGCTAAGTTTTCTTCTCGGTTGTCTACCGCGCTGCCGCTTGGCCGCGTTACGTTCCCGTCCGGGCTGAAGCCGCGGCAGTGCTGCGGCTTTTTTGCGATTTGGAGGGTGCCGCCCGCGCCGAAGCGTGTCGGGTAGGAAGGGCATGACCGCGCTATTGATGCTGGAGGACGGGAGCCTCTTCCGCGGCGTTGCCATCGGTGCGCCCGGTACCGCCGTTGGTGAAGTGGTGTTCAACACCGCGATGACCGGTTACCAGGAGATCCTCACGGATCCCTCGTATGCGCGGCAGATCGTGACGCTGACCTATCCCCACATCGGCAATACCGGCGTCAACGTCGAGGACACGGAGTCGACCCGGGTCTGGGCGGCGGGCTTGGTGATCCGGGACTGTCCCACCACACACTCGAATTGGCGGGCCGAGGTGCCGTTGCCGCAATACCTGCGCGACGCGGGTATCGTGGCCATCGCGGACTTGGACACGCGCCGTCTGACGCGGCTGATCCGGGAGAAGGGCGCGATGGCGGGGTGCATCGCGACCGGGAATGTCGACCCGGATGCGGCCTTGGCCCAGGCCCGTTCGTTTCCCGGTCTGGCGGGTATGGATTTGGCGAAGGTCGTTACCCGGTCCGACGTTGGTGCTTGGGACGGCGGCGGCTGGTCGTTGGGGAGGGGCTACGGCACCGCGAACGGGCAAGAAGGCCAACATGTCGTCGCCTACGACTTCGGCGTGAAACGCAATATCCTGCGAATGCTGGTGGACCGGGGCTGCAAGGTGACCGTCGTTCCCGCGGAAACGTCGGCCGAGGAAACCCTCGCCCTGTCGCCGGATGGCGTTTTCCTGTCCAACGGGCCCGGCGATCCGGAACCCTGCGACTACGCCGTCGCGGCAATCCGCGAAGTGCTCGGCGAAGGTTTGCCGGTGTTCGGCATTTGCCTTGGCCACCAGTTGCTGGCGCTCGCCTGCGGCGGCCGAACGGTGAAGATGCCGTTCGGACATCATGGTGCCAACCACCCGGTGAAGGACACATCGAGTGGCGCGGTAGTCATCACCAGCCAGAACCACGGATTCGCCGTGGATGGCGAATCGCTCCCGAACAACGTCGTGGTTTCCCATCGGTCATTGTTCGATGGCACGGTGCAAGGCATCCGCTGTACGGACATGCCCGCCTTCGGCTTCCAAGGGCACCCGGAGGCGAGCCCCGGCCCGCATGACTGCGGCTACCTGTTCGACCGCTTCGTCGGGATGATCCGCGACGCGCCGGCGTCGCGGTCGCCCGAGGCACGCCAGGGGCACGTCTGATGGCGGATACGGGGAAGCGAACCGATATCGAATCCGTATTGATCCTGGGCGCGGGTCCGATCGTCATCGGCCAAGCCTGCGAGTTCGACTATTCCGGTGCGCAGGCGTGCAAGGCCTTGAAGGACGAGGGCTACCGGGTGGTGCTCGTCAACTCCAATCCGGCGACGATCATGACCGACCCCACCATGGCCGACGCGACCTATATCGAGCCCGTGGAATGGCGCACGGTGGCGAAGATCATCGAGGCCGAACGTCCGGATGCGTTGTTGCCCACGATGGGTGGCCAGACCGCTCTCAACTGCGCACTGGACCTGGTCCGCGAGGGCGTTACAGCCGCGCACGGCGTGGAATTGATCGGTGCCAGCCAGGACGCCATCGACAAGGCCGAGGATCGGGAGCGTTTTATCCGGGCCATGGACCGCATCGGGCTCGCCACGCCCCACTCGGCGATCGCGCACAGCCTCGAGGAAGCGCTGCAGGTGCAAAGCCGGATCGGGTTCCCCTGCATCATCCGACCGTCGTTCACGCTCGGCGGCAGCGGTGGCGGCGTTGCCTACAACCGGGACGAATTCATCGAGATCTGCCGACGCGGACTCGACCTGTCGCCCACCAACGAACTCCTGATCGACGAGTCCCTGCTCGGCTGGAAGGAATTCGAGATGGAGGTGATCCGCGACAAGCGGGACAACTGCATCATCGTCTGCTCCATCGAGAACCTCGACCCCATGGGGATCCACACCGGCGACTCCATCACCGTGGCGCCGGCACAGACCTTGACCGACAAGGAGTACCAACTGCTCCGCAACGCCTCCATTGCCGTCCTGCGCGAAATCGGCGTGGAGACAGGGGGATCCAATGTCCAGTTCGCCATCGACCCGACAACCGGGCGAATGGTGGTGATCGAGATGAATCCCCGTGTCTCGCGCTCGTCCGCGCTGGCATCCAAGGCGACCGGCTTCCCCATCGCCAAGGTGGCGGCGAAACTCGCGGTCGGTTACACCCTGGACGAACTCGACAACGACATCACCGGCGTCACGCCGGCGTCGTTCGAACCGGCCATCGACTACGTCGTGACCAAGGTGCCGCGCTTCACGTTCGAGAAATTCGAACAGGCGGACGACCGCCTGACCACGCAGATGAAGTCGGTGGGCGAGGCGATGGCCATTGGCCGGACGTTCAAGGAGTCGCTGCAAAAGGCGCTCAGGAGCCTGGAGACGGGAATTGCCGGGCTCGACCGGCGTATTGCGCCGGACGGGGGGAACGGTGACGGGGAACTCACTCACGAGTTGAGGCGCGCGGGAGCGGATCGAATCCTCTACGTGGCGGATGCCTTGAGGGCTGGGTACGACATCGACGCGATCTACGAGGCGACGGGCATCGATCCGTGGTTTTTGTCCCAGATCGACGAACTGGTGCGGACCGAGGCGGCGCTAGCGGGGCGACGCGTCGGCGATCTGGACGGCGACGAGTGGCGCCGGCTGAAACGCGACGGATTCTCCGACGCGCGCTTGGCCACGATCCTCGGGTGCGAGGAACACGAGACCAGGGAGGCCCGTCTCGCCCACGGCGTGAAGCCGGTATTCAAGCGGGTCGACACCTGCGCGGCGGAGTTCCAGGCCGCGACGGCCTACATGTACTCGACCTACGAGGAGGAGTGCGAGGCCGCGCCTTCGGACCGTCCGAAGATCATGGTGCTGGGCGGCGGCCCCAACCGCATCGGGCAAGGCATCGAGTTCGACTACTGCTGCGTTCACGCTGCGCTGGCCATGCGCGAGGATGGCTACGAGACCATCATGGTCAACTGCAACCCGGAGACGGTCTCGACGGACTACGACATATCGGACCGGCTCTATTTCGAGCCGGTGACGCTCGAGGACGTGCTCGCCATCGTCGAGGTCGAGCAGCCGGAAGGACTCATCGTTCAGTTCGGCGGCCAGACGCCTCTCAAGCTGGTCGACCGCCTGCACGCGGCCGGCGTGACGATCATAGGCACGACTCCGGATGCCATCGACCGGGCGGAAGACCGTGAACGGTTCCAGGCGGTGATCGACAATGTCGGATTGCGGCAACCGTCGAACCGGACCGCCGTGAACGTCGACGATGCCGTCGCGGCGGCGGCGGAGATCGGCTATCCCATCGTCGTCAGGCCGTCCTACGTGCTCGGCGGCCGGGCCATGGAAATCGTCTACAACTCGTCGGAGTTGCGACGCTACTTCGCCGATGCGGTGGATGTTTCGTTCGACGCGCCGGTGCTGCTCGACCGATTCCTGGAACAAGCCGTCGAGGTGGACGTCGACGCGGTATCGGACGGTGACCAGGTCGTGATCGGCGCCATCATGCAGCACATCGAACAGGCGGGGGTACACTCAGGCGATTCCGCGTGCGCGTTGCCACCGTTCTCGCTTTCGACGGCGCTTCAAGACGAAATCCGCCAGCAGGTGAAGTCGATGGCGGTGGAGCTCGGGGTGGTCGGCCTCATGAACGTTCAACTCGCGGTCCAGGACAACGACATCTACGTGCTGGAGGTGAACCCGCGCGCTTCTCGAACGGTGCCGTTCGTATCCAAGTGCATCGGCGTGTCGCTGGCCAAGGTGGCGGCACGGTGCATGGCCGGAACGTCGCTCGCCGACCAGGGGTTCACAGCGGAGATCGTCCCCGGCCATATCAGTGTCAAGGAGTCGGTCTTCCCGTTCCCGAAGTTCCCGGGTGTGGATCCCATCCTGGGGCCGGAAATGAAATCAACCGGCGAGGTAATGGGCGTGGGCGACACCTTCGCGGAGGCGTTCGCGAAAGCATCGCTCGGCGCAGGCGACGCCCTGCCGAAGGGCGGCACGGCGTTCGTCAGCGTCAAGCCGTCGGATCGGCCCTTCGTCGGCGCGGTCGGCGTTGCGCTGGCGGAACTCGGCTTCCGGATCGTGGCGACGCGGGGAACCGCTCGCTGCCTCAGGGACGCCGGTGTTGACTGCGACGTCGTCAACAAGGTGCGAGAGGGGCGTCCGGACATCACCGACCTATTGAGAAACGAGGCCATCGATCTCATCGTCAACAGCACCGAGGGTCGTCAAGCCATCGCGGACTCGGCGGCGATCCGGCGGCTCGCCCTGAAGCACAAGGTCTGCTACACCACGACGCTGTCGGGAGGCGAGGCTTTCTGCACGGCGATCCGCGAGGGCCAATCGGACAAGGTTCGCCGGTTGCAGAGCCTGCACTCGGCGCTGCATGGAACGACCGAAACCAGTACCGCCGCGTAGCGACGGCGCCATACTGCTCGACACGGGCCTCGTAGACCATCCACGCCACGCCGCGGCGGGGATGGCGATCCTGCGCCGAGTCGCCGCCTAAGGGGTCGTCGGAGTGGTCGGCGCCCTGCGGCCCACGAGTGCGCTCGGTTACAAAGTGTGCTACACCCCGTTTTTTGACCGGCCAGTTGGATGTCCACGCGTCGTCCGCTGAACGCGTACCTCGCCCCTGGTCTCCCTGAAGTCGTTTAGCGGAAGTTTGACCATGCCGACACCCATGACCGTCGAAGGTGCCGAGAAACTGCGCGAGGAATTGACGCACTTGAAGAAGGTCGTGCGACCGAGGATCGTCAAGGCGATCGCCGAGGCGCGCGAACACGGCGACCTGCGCGAGAACGCGGAATACCACGCCGCGAAGGATCAGCAGGGATTGACGGAGGCGCGCATCCGGCTAATCGAATCATGGCTCGGCGATGCCCAGATCATCGACATCGGCAGGATTCCGCCGACCGGCAAGGTCGTATTCGGCGCAACGGTCACTTTGGTCGACTTGGACACCGACGACGAGGTCCGCTACAAGATCGTCGGCGAGGACGAGGCGGATATCAAGGAGAACAAGATCTCGATCATGTCGCCATTGGCACGGGCGATGATTGGCAAGGCCGAGGGCGACTCGCTGGTTGTAGAGACGCCGCAAGGCACGAGGGAGTACGAGGTCGACACGGTTCGGCACATCTGATCAGCGCTAACCCGAGGGCCACCGTGCGGGTCACGGTCGGCTTGCCCCCGCGCCCAGCGTTATGCGCATGGCGTTCGACGCGGGACGGAACGCCGTCAGACCGCGTGCTTGGATCGCCGTCTGGTCGCAGTCCCAACCGGCCGAGGCCGTCCCCTACGCGACCCGGGTGGCGGTGGTTCCCCCGTATCGTCGGTCGGCGGTTTCCCGACGCAGCAAGTCCAGTTCCGCCTTGAGGGCTTGACGACCGGACTCGGCCTCGGAATCCGAGGGGTAGTACGCGAGTTCGCTCTCCGGCTCCCCGGCGACTCGCGTCCCGATCAGCACCCGCGGCTCCGCGTAGTCGTAGGAATGGGCCCGGTGCAGGATTGCGCGGTTGTCCCAGAACAGGGTATCGCCGGGACGCCAGCGGTGGGTGTAGACCCGCGACGGGTCGGATACGACGAATTCCACGAGCGACTTGATCAGCCGTTTGCTCTCGCTGCGTTCGAGCCCCGGTATGCCGAATGCGTGTCGACCGACGAACAGGTTCTTGACCCCCGTCTCCGGGTGCACTTTCACCAGGGGTCGTAGATAAGCCTCGCCGTGGTAGATGCCGTTCGGATTCTGGGACGGGAAGTCGCCGACGTCGTTGGCCTGCGAATACTGCGTCGAATGGTAGGCACTCAAACCTTCGATGCGATCCCGGGTCGCCTCGTCCAGGGCCGCGTAGCCGGCGCGCAGGTCGCCAAGGGACGTCTCGCCGCCCGTGCTGGGAACCGCAACCGCGGACAACATGCCGCACTTGCTGCTGATTGGCTTGTAGGTCGAGTCGGTATGCCAGGCCTCGTTGCCGACATTGCTGCGCATGCGCTGGGTATCGATATCGAAGATCTTGCCAAAGCGTCGGTCGCCGAGTTTCTCCTGGTTGGACATCGGGTTTCCCCCGAATTCGAGTTCGCCGAAGCGTTCGCCGAAGGCGACGTTTTCTTCATCCGACAGGAACTGCTCGGGGAAGAAGAGGAATCCGTAGTCCAGGAACGCGGCTTTGATGTCGGCGAATTCGGTATCCGAGAGGTTGCCCAGCGCGACGTCGGTGACCGTCGCGCCGAACACCTTGTCTTCGACTGGTGTGATGTTCATCTGCAGCGGGGCTTGCCCCTCCGGTTGAGACGACGAGCGTAGCTTAGCCTAGGAGTTGCGCCCTGAGGAAACCGCGTCGTTGGGGTCACACTTGGGGCCCACGCCGACCGAACCGAGGCCGTCCCGCGCGCGAATACGATCGAAGTCATCCAGGTCACCGCACCGGCCGGTCCTGATCGGGCGTCGTCAGCCGGCCTCGCCTTTTCCGAAGCGCTTCGACACCAGGCTGAGAGCCTTCTTGGCGATGAACGGGAATACGCCGAGCAGCGCGAAGGAGATCAAGAGCGTCGGCGAGAGGATACCGCTCAAGGATTCCAACTGGCCGATCTCCTTGCCGGCGTTCACGTACACCGCCGTGCCGGCCAACATGCCCACCTGGCTCACCCAGTAGAAGGTCCAAGGGCGAATCGGGGTAAGCGCCATGACCAGGTTGACGACGAAGAACGGGAAGGCGGGAACCAACCGAAGGGCGAATAGGTAGAACGCCCCGTCCTTCTCCACACCCTCGTTGATTCTGCCGAGGTACTTGCCGAAGCGATTCTGCACGGCATCCCGGAACAGGTAGCGGGCGAGCATGCAGGCAAGTGTTGCGCCGATCGTGCTGGCAAAGGAAACCAGCACTAGGCCGATGGGCAGTCCGAAGATCGCGCCGGCGGCGAGCGTCATGATGGCCGCGCCGGGAAGCGACAAGGCGGCCATGGCCACGTAGATTGCCATGAATGCCATGATCGTCAGCGCCCGGTTGTCCTCGTAAAAGCCGACCACCACTGATCGTTGGGCCTGGAAGAACTCGAGGTTGATGTACCGGCCGAGGTCGAACACGAAAAACAACGCCACGAGGACAACAATGACCCCGAGTACGATGAGCTGGTTCTTTTTCAACGTCTCTGTTCCATGCGGGTTAGACGGCTACGAACCCGGGGCGTTCAGCTTCCAGTCGTAGTAGTCGTCAAAGTCGTCCCTGCCCTCCAGCATCTTGGCGTTTTCCGGCGTCGCGTACTGCCGTAGATGCGCGAGGACCCCTTCGTCGGTGTCGCCGAAGTCCACCTTGAACCAATCGTAGATGCTGGACACCACCAGTTCGTCGTCAACGATCTGCATTCCCCGTGGGTGGTTGACGTAGTCGCGCGCACCTTTTTCGAGCAGCCGTTCGAGGTTGTCGGATCGGTAGGCTTCGGGGGAAAGACTCGGGCAGCCGATGCTGGCGCAGTTGACCGCGTAGTGGATGCGGGGATCCTTCCAGATCGGACGCAGGATGCCGTGCTCGATATCGTCCAGGGTGAGCTTTTCGTCCTGGATGGTGATCAGTTCCCTTTCCCAGGGTCCCGGGGTGAGCAGGCCGCTCTTGATGTCCCGGATCGATTCCACTGGGTACCGCCCGACGATCACGTACACCGTCAACCCGTTATAAAGGTTGATCCAGTAGGCCTTCTGGGCATTCCGGGAATAAGCCCGGGGATCGAGTCGGGTCAAGCCCATGAGATAGGAGGACAGCTTTTTGTAGTTCTCCGCGTTGGCCTTTAGGCCCTCATAGTCGAAGCGGTTGATCCCGGAGGGATGCTCCTGCAAATGGGCGTCAAGTAGCTCCTGCCACGGACCGTGGTCGATAGTCGCCGCGTTGGACTCGTCGCTCGCATTCCACATCGGAATCAGTTCCGGCGGGGCGGCGGCGTGTGCCCCCGCAGCGTAGCCGACGATTGCCAACAACACAGCGCTAGTTATCGCCAACCGAAGTGCCGGAAGCCCGATTGGTCGCCGCGTCCAAGAGTTGGGCTTGCCAGAGTACCCATCAGCCCGCAACTTGTCGGCTGGATTGGGCGGGTGTTCGATGCCCCTGGCCCTTCCCCGGCGACAGGGAGCATTGGCCGCGATCCGGATTCGGTACGACTTCGGCCAGCCCGAGCACTTCCTTGAGGGCATCCGCGCCACCGATGTACGTCCCGTCGATCCAGATCTGCGGCACGGTGACCGGGGTTTTGGGTCCGATGATCGGTTTCACACGGGCCAGCATTTCGTAGAGCGCCCGCGTGTCCTTGACCACGTCGTAGTACTGGTTGGGGACATCGGCTTGCGCGAGGTAGCCCTTGGCTCTGACGCAATGCGGGCAGGTTGCCTTGCCGAAGATGTGGTTGCCTTCGATCGGCGTCTCCGACGTGGCGGCTTCGATGACGGTTTGGGTGAGAACGCCGCGGTTGAGCGCCCGGCCCTGGGAGATGATCTTGCCGTTGACGAGCACGATGGGCGCATGCCAGCCCCCCTTGGGCAACGGTTTCCACCACTCGGTGAGCCAATCCCGCAGGTCGAGGTCGACCTCGATGCCGGCCAGGTCCGTATCAATGCAGTCCTGGATGATGTCCTTTGTCAACGAACATTCGCCGCAGGGTATGTTGACCCTGAAAGGCCCCCAAGCGCCGGCCCATCGGAAGACGGTGATTTTGACGGGATCGGTCACTGGCAGGTTTGGCGAAAGTCGTCTATGGCTCGGGTGCCGACGAGGCCTCGGCCGATGGTGGCAAGTGTAGCATTACTACCAAAATGGTAGGTGGAAAGGTACGCCAGCCGACTGCTCTAGAACCGGAGCCGTTCAAGAGCGGTTCGAAGCGCATTTCCATTTGCAACCTGTGTGTGAACCTCAGCGCTTCTCAAGGAATCTCTAGTGTGCCGCGTCACAAATAGGGTTATGTTCGGAGGGATTGGTGTTCGTGTCGCAACTGACGTCTACGGATGTGAAGGCGGCACATCCTCGCCTTTCGTGCGGGGCGGCGTAGCCGAGGACGGCCAGGACGCCACCGAGAACGACGACGCGGGTGCCCGACCGCGCGGGGGCAGGGCATGGTCCTCCGGACCCGGTCCAGGGTCCGAGCACGCCATCGAGGTGTCGACCCATAGTCGGCATTCAGCGAGGCCCTTGGCGCCGACAAAGCCGCGTATCATGCCCGCGTGGTACTCCAGGGCGTGGCACGACGCCGGCACAACGTTGGAAACCCTTCAGCTTCTCATCATCGGCGTCTCCCAGGGCTGCGTCTACGGCCTGATCGCGCTCGGCTTCGTGCTGATCTACAAGGCCACGGAGATGGTCAACTTCGCCCAAGGCGACATGATGATGTTCGGCGCGTTCGTGGCGTTCAGCCTGATCGACGCGTTCGAGTGGCTGTTGCCGTATGTGCCGTTGCTGGGCGACCTGCCCGGCGCGGCCTTCGCGTTCGCCTTCGTGGGCACGCTGATCGTCATGGCAGGTTTCGGCATCGCGCTGGAACGCGGCGTGCTCCGGCCGATGATCGGCGAGCCGCCGTTCGCGGTGCTCATGCTCACGATCGGGCTTGGATTCGTGCTCCGTGCCGTTGCCGGTGCGATCTGGGGGAACCAACCGCGAGCGCTGGATTCGCCGTTTGCCGGCGGCACCTTCGACATCGGTGGCCTGATCATCGGCTACGAGAACGTCGCCATCGTGGCGGGGACGGCGCTCTTGTGCGCGGCGCTGTTCCTGTTCTTCCGGTTCACGCGCATCGGCGTGGCGATGCAGGCCGCGTCGCAGAATCAACTGGCGGCGTTCTACGTCGGCATACCCGTCAAGCGGGTGTTCTCCTTGGTCTGGGCCATATCGGCTGCCATCGCGGCCGCGGCGGGCATCCTGGTCGCGCCGGTGACGCTGATCGACCCGTTGATGGGGTTCATCGGGATCAAGGCCTTCGTCGCGGCGATCGTCGGCGGCTTCGGCAGCCTGCCGGGCGCCATCGCGGGGGGACTCTTGATCGGTATCGCGGAGCCCTTCGTTGCGCTTCACCTGCCGCCGGGGCTTTCCGAGGTGAGCGCGTTCGTGATCCTGCTGATCATGCTCGTGGTGCGCCCGGAAGGCATCTTCGCCACGCTGCAGCAGAAGAAGGTGTAGGGGCGACGCTTGTCGTCGCCCGCGTCAGCCAGGTAGTCAAGTGAGATTCGTCCTCAAGACCAACTACGCCCAGGACGTCAACCTGTTCCTGCACAACGGCCAGCGGTTCTGGTACGGCCTGCTTGCCGTCGCGGTTCTGCTCGCGCCGTTGATGCTGGACACGTTCTACCTGGGGGAGTTCGCCTTCGTCTACATATGGGCGATCGCCGGGGTCGGGCTGATGATCCTTGTGGGCTACACCGGCCTGGTGAGCCTGGGCCATGCGGCGTTCCTGGCAATCGGCGCCTACGCCCATGCCTGGTTCCTAACCCAGGGCGTGCCGTTTGTCGTCTCGGTGCCTTTGGCGACGGCCTTCTGCGCCGTCATCGGATACATCGTCGGGTTGCCGGCGTTACGCATGACCGGGATCTATCTTGCCGTAGCGACGCTGGCGTTCGAGCGGATCGCGGCATGGGTGATCGAGCATTGGGAGTCGGTGACCGGTGGCCATTTCGGCATGCGCGTACCGGATCCCACGGTCTTCGGCATGAGTCTCGACGGGCCGGTGCCGTTCTACTACCTGTGCTTGGGGATCCTCGCACTCAGTCTCTTCGCGGCGTTGAATTTGCTCCGATCGCCGACGGGCCGGGCCTTCATCGCGGTCCGGGACTCGGAGGTCTCGGCGGAGAGCATGGGCATCAATCTGGCACGGACGAAGTGCACGGCGTTTGCCCTGTCCGCGGCGTTCACCGGGCTGGCGGGCAGCCTTTTCGCGCATCGGATCGGCTATCTCGCCCCGGACGCCTTTACCGTCCAGACCTCGATCCAGCTTCTTCTCATGGTCGTGGTGGGTGGCTTGGGCTCGCTGCAGGGCGTGGTCTACGGGGCGATATTCCTGGGTCTCCTGCCCCAGGCCATCGCCATCGGCCGGGATGTGCTACCGCAGTGGATCGGCGAGATACCCGGTCTGGAACCGGGAATATTCGGGGCGATCCTGGTGCTCTTCCTAGTTTTTGAGCCGCTCGGAATCCACGGTCGTTGGGTTAAGGTCCGCGCATGGTTCGACCAGTTCCCGTTGTACCGTCGAGCTACCTACAAGCGCCAGCGGAGCTACCTGCGGACGGAGCGCGTCCGGTGAGCGAGGCCCTGTTCGAGGCGCGCGACCTGTCCGTCAGCTTCGGCGGCATCAAGGCGGTCCGTGATGTCTCCTTCGCCGTTCACGCCGGCGAAGTGTTCAGCATCATCGGGCCGAACGGGGCCGGCAAGACCACGATCTTCAACCTGGTCAGCCGTTTCTACGAAACCGAGTCGGGGAGCATGACGTTCGACGGCGTGGAGATCACGAACGTGCCGCCGCATCGCACCGCCCAACTGGGTATCGCCCGAACGTTCCAGAACACGGAACTCTTCGAACACGAGACGGTGCTGACCAACCTGCTGATCGCCCATCACGTGCATCGGCGGACGAACCTCGTCACCGACCTGCTGTTCCTGCCGGGCGCGCGTCGCCAGGAACTCGATTTTCGCCGCCGCGTGGAAGACGTGATCGATCTCCTAGACCTGCAGGGATACCGCGAACAGCCGATCGGCGGCCTTCCCTATGGCGCACGCAAGATGGTGGAAATCGCGCGCGCCCTCTGCCTCGAACCGAAGCTGCTGCTGCTCGACGAACCGTCCTCAGGTTTGAATCCGGAAGAGACCGAGGACCTGTCGTTCTGGATCGAGGACATCGTGGCGGATCTCGGGATCACGGTCGCCATGGTCGAGCACGACATGAACCTGGTGGCCACGGTATCGAACCGGGTGCTCGCCATGGCCGACGGCGCGGTGTTGGCGACCGGAGACCCAACCGAAATCCAAAACCATCCCGATGTCCTGCGGGCGTATCTCGGAGACTAGCGGTGGCACTTCTCGAACTGCGCAACATCGAGACCTACTACGGACCCATCATGGCCATCCGCGGCGTGTCGCTGACCGTGAGCCAGTCCGACATCGTCACCATCCTCGGGGCCAACGGTGCCGGCAAGACCACGGTGTTGAAGACCATCAGTGCGGCCATGGAAGCGCAGAAGGGGAGCGTGACCTTCGAAGGTGCCGACATCACGGGCTTGGATCCCGACCGGGTCGCCCGGCTCGGCATTGGCCACGTGCCGGAGGGTCGCGAAGTGTTCCCGTTTCTCACCGTCGACGAGAATCTGCGCATGGGTGCGTACACGCGTACCGACGGCGACATCGGCGAGGACCTCGAACTGGTCTACGGCTACTTCCCGGTCCTGGCCGAACATCGCAAACTCGCGGCCGGATTCCTGTCGGGCGGTCAACAACAGATGCTCGCCATCGGTCGGGCTCTCATGCTGCGGCCGCGCCTCATGCTGCTCGACGAACCATCACTCGGCCTGTCGCCGATCCTCACCCACGAGATGGCGGAGATCGTCAAGCGCTTGAACGAAGAGCAGGAGGTGACGATGCTCTTGGTCGAACAGAACGCCAAGATGGCGTTGGACCTGGCGGATTACGGCTACGTCATGGAAAACGGTCGCATCGTCATGGAGGACACCTGCGAACGACTGAGGAACGCCACCGACATCAAGGAGTTCTACTTAGGGCTGAAGGATCAGGGCGTGCGCGGCAGGCGCCGTTGGAAGCAGAGGAAGACCTGGCGGTGAGCAACCCGGGACAAGCCACAACCGCGATCGACGGCTGCGACACCGTGGCGAAGCTGTTTCGCAAACGCGTCGCCGACCTCGCGGAGAAAGTCGCGATCCGGGAGAAGGATTTCGGAATCTGGAACGAGTACTCGTGGACCGAGTACGGCGAACAGGCACGCCTGGCCGGACTTGGCTTGAAGGCCCTCGGACTTCAGCGGGGCGATGTCTGCTCCATCGCCTCAGAGGTCAACAAGGAATGGATGTTCGCCGACCTCGGCGTGATCTGCATGGGCGGGATAACCAACGGCGTCTATCCGACGGATGCACCGAACCAGGTCGAGTACCTCATCAACGACAGTGGTACGCGCTTCTACTTCGCGGAGGACGAGGAGCAACTCGACAAGGTCCTGGAGGTGCGCGAACGCACGCCGACGCTGACGAAGATCATCATCTTCGACATGGAGGGCCTGCGTCGCCTCGACGATCCCATGTGCCTGTCGTTCGAAGCGTTGCAGGCGTTGGGCCGAGACTACGCCGAGACCCACGCTGAAGCCTGGGACGACGAGATCGACAAGGCCCGGGCGGACGATCTCATGATCCTGACCTACACGTCGGGGACCACGGGCCCGCCAAAGGGCGCGATGATCTCGCAGGCCAACATGCTGTTCATGATGACGACGGTGCAAAGCTGCTACGGCGTGTACCCGACGGACGAGCAACTCGGCTTCCTGCCTCTGGCACATGTCGCCGGCCGGATGTTCTACACCTTCACGCCCATCGAGTCCGGTTGCGTCGTCAATCTCGTGGAAAGCACGGAGACCATCAACCACGATCAGCAGGAGGTCGCGCCAACGATCCATTTCGCCGTACCCCGGGTTTGGGAAAAGCAGTTCTCCACGGTGCAGATCAAGCTCAAGGAAGGCACGGCCCTCGGCCGCGCCGCGTATCGCCTCGCCATGGTCATCGGCGAGCGTCGCGCGGCAATCTTGAAGGAACGCCGCCCGGTACCTTTGCACCTCGCGGTCGCGTTTTTCTTCGCCGAGGCGTTGATCCTCAAGAACATCCGGCGTTTGTTGGGCATCGACAAGTGCCGATGGCTGTCGACGGCCGCCGCACCGATCGCCCCCGATCTCATCGACTGGTATTGGGCGCTCGGCAAACCCATGTACGAACTCTACGGTCAGACCGAATGCACAGGGATCGCCACGGCGAACTTGAGGGACGACTTCCGCATCGGCAGCGTCGGCAAATCCGCGGAAGGTGTCGAGATCGCCTTGGCGGAATCGGACGAGATTGTCATCCGCAGTCCGGGGGTCATCCAGGGCTACTGGAACAAACCGGAGAAGACCGCCGAGACGATTCGTCAGGGATGGCTGCACACCGGCGATGTCGGGCGCATCGACGACGATGGTTTCGTCTACCTGATCGACCGGATGAAGGACATCATCATCACCGCCGGCGGCAAAAACATCACGCCCAGCGAAATCGAGAACCAGCTCAAGTTCTCGCCCTACATCACCGACGCGGTGGTTGTCGGCGACCGCCGGCCCTACCTGACGTGTCTGGTCATGATCGACGATGAGAACGTCATGAAGTTCGCCCAGGACAACGACGTGCCGTTTACCAACTACACGAGCCTATGCCATACACGCGAGGTCGAGGACCTCATCTGGGGAGAGATTGAGTCCGTCAATGCGCGCTTCGCGCGGGTGGAGACTATCAAGCGCTTCCGGTTGATCGACCAGTTGCTGGACCCGGAGGACGACGAGTTGACACCGACCCAGAAACTCAAGCGCTCCGTGGTGAACGAGAAGTATGCGGACTTGATCGAGGCGATGTATCGTGGCGCGTAGGGGACGCGACCGCTTCGCGGTCGCCCCGAGAATTCGCTGCGCGAATTCTCCTCTGGCGTAGGGGACGCGACCGCTTCGCGGTCGCCCCGAGAATTCGCTGCGCGAATTCTCCTCAGGATGGAGAGATTGACCGATGAAGAAGCTGTTGCTTTTGGCTTTCGCCGCAGCCCTTGCCGGGTGCGGCACGACGGATGAGTCGACGGATGAAGCGCCCGCCGCGGAAGAGCCGGCGGCGCCGGTCGCCGTCGACGGCGTCACGGACACCGAGGTGGTGTTCGGAACCCACACCGACCTTTCGGGAGCCATCGCCATTTGGGGCGTCGGCGTATTGAACGGCGCTCGAATGCGGTTCGAGGAGGTCAACGAAGCAGGCGGTGTCCACGGTCGGACGATTCGCTACATCGCCGAAGACACCCAGTACCAGGTACCCCGGGCGATCTCCGCGGCGAACAAGCTCATCAACCGGGACAAGATCTTCGCGATGCTGATGGCGGTGGGCACGCCGACCAACAACGCAGTCATGCAGGATCAATTCGAGGCGGGTGTGCCGAACCTGTTTCCCGGCAGCGGGGCGCGTTCCATGGTCGAACCGTTCCAGAAGTTGATGTTCTCGCAGCACGGCACCTACTACGACGAGATCCGGGCGGCGACGAAGTACTTCGCCGAGAAAGAGGGTCGGACGACCCCCTGCGTCATGTACCTCAACAACGAATACGGCCTTGAAATCCTAGAGGGGGCGCAGGACCAGGCGGCGGAGATGGGCTTGGAGGTCGCGGAAACGGCCGCCTACAAGATCACGGACAGCGAATTCACGGCTCCGCTCATCCGGCTGCGCAACGCCGGCTGCAACGTGGTGCTCATGGGTTCGGTGCACCGCGACACGATCCTGATCCTCGAAGCCGCCCGCAAGATCGGCTGGGAGGACGTCGTATGGGTGGGCAACAACGCGGCCTACGGGCAGGTGATCGCCGACCAGGAGAGCGGTTCAGGCGAGGGCTACTACGCGTTCGTCCACATGGCGAAGATCTACGAGGACGACGAGTCCCTATCCCAGGAGCAGCGGGACTGGATGCGCCGGTACCGTGAACGATACGGCGAGGAGGCGGGCCTTCCAGCCATGGAAGGCTACCGGGGTGCCGATCTGGTCGTGGTCGCGCTGGAACGTGCGGGGCGCGACCTTACCCGGGAGAAGTTCATCGCCGCGATGGAGTCGATCGACGACTACACGGACATCTTCGGCTACAAGGTCGTCTTCGGCCCCAACGATCACAAGGGGGTCTCCGAATCCGCCTTGTCGGTCGTACGAGACGGCCGCTGGGTCACGTTGGACACCTCGATCACGTATTGACGACCCGTTTCATGCCAGCGGGACGGTTGCAAACCGTCCGCGTCGCCCCCACGTATGCTCCACGTGGAGGCGAGCGCTGCGGTGGTAAGCGCGTGGCCGTGCCGTACGCGGTGGTGTAACCTTCGAGTCGGGCTTGGCGAGGCCGAAAACGGCGCTGCCAACCACAGGAAACTCTTAACACGGACATGGGTAAGAACCTACTTCTCTGGCTAATCATCGGCGTCGTACTGATCACGGTGTTCAACACCTTCGACGGCGGCGAAGAACCACCCCAGGAGGCGTACTCGACGTTCCTGGAACAGGTCGAGACGGGCCAGGTCGACTCGGTCGTCTTCGAAGGCCAGGAGCTCGACGTGATGCGCGTGAGTGGTGAACGCTACGTCGTCGTCATGCCGTCCGTGGGCGACGGCAACCTGCTCGCGACGTTGAAGGACGCCGGTGTCGGTGTCAAAGGCAAGATGCCCGAAGAACAGAGTTTCTGGGCCCAACTGCTGATCGCCAGTTTCCCGATTCTCATCATCATCGCCGTATTCATGCTGTTCATGCGCCAGATGCAGGGCGGCGTAGGTGGTCGGGGCAACCCCATGACCTTCGGCAAAAGCAAGGCGAGGCTCCTATCGGAGGACGAGATCAAGACCACCTTCGCCGACGTGGCCGGGGTGGACGAGGCCAAGGAGGACGTCCAGGAGCTAGTCGAATTCCTGCGCGACCCAAGCAAGTTCCAGCGCTTGGGCGGTCGAATCCCCCGCGGCACTCTCATGGTGGGATCGCCCGGCACCGGCAAGACGCTGCTCGCGAAAGCCATCGCGGGGGAAGCGAAGGTGCCGTTCTTCTCGATTTCGGGTTCGGATTTCGTGGAAATGTTCGTCGGCGTGGGCGCTTCCCGCGTACGCGACATGTTCCAGCAGGCGAAGAAGCAAGCACCCTGCATCATCTTCATCGACGAGATCGACGCCGTCGGTCGCCACCGGGGTGCCGGCCTAGGGGGCGGACACGACGAACGTGAACAGACGCTCAACCAGTTGCTCGTGGAAATGGACGGCTTCGAGGCCAACGACGGCATCATCGTCATCGCCGCCACCAACCGCCCGGACGTGCTCGATCCCGCCCTGCTTCGTCCCGGACGTTTCGACCGTCAGGTCGTGGTTCCGCTGCCGGATATTCGTGGCCGCGAACAGATCATGAAGGTTCACATGCGCAACGTACCGGCGGCGGCAGACGTCGACCCGTCGATCATCGCCCGGGGTACGCCGGGATTCTGCGGTGCCGACTTGGAGAACGTCGTCAACGAGGCCGCCCTGTTCGCTGCCCGATCGGGGAAGGCGTCCGTCGAAATGGAGGACTTCGAGAAGGCCAAGGACAAGATCATGATGGGCGCCGAGCGCAAGTCCATGGTCATGTCCGAGAAGGAGAAGCTCAACACCGCCTACCACGAAGCGGGCCACGCCATCGTCGGTCGCTCGGTGCCGGAGTACGACGAACTCTACAAGATCACCATCGTGCCGCGCGGTCGTGCCCTGGGCGTGACCATGTTCCTGCCGGAGGAAGACCGGCACAGCTTAAGTCGACGATCCCTCCTAAGCCAGATCTGCTGCCTGTTCGGCGGGCGCGTCGCGGAGGAGATGATCAACGGCAAGGACGGAATCACCACCGGTGCTGCCAATGACATCGAACGCGCCAGCCAGCTAGCCCGCAGCATGGTGACGAAGTGGGGGTTCTCGGAACGCATGGGACCGCTGCTCTACGACGAGGACGACGGCGAGGTGTTCCTCGGCATGTCGGCCGCCTCCCAGCCGAAGCCGGTGTCCGGCCGCACGGCTCGCGAGATCGACGAGGAGGTGCGTGCCATCATCGACGAATGCTACTCGACGGCGAAGCAGATCCTCGCCGACCACGAAGACAAGCTCCACAAGGTGGCCGACGCGCTCATGGAACTCGAGACGCTTATGCCCGAGCAGGTCGACGACATCATGGAGGGCAGGCCGCCCCGCGAGATCGAAACGCCGAACGAGCAAACCGACGCCGCCGCCAACAACGAGCAGCCGGCGTCGGATGGGGACGTGCCACCGTCCGAGAGCGCGGCCGACCGTCGGCGTCCGAAGCCGGGCCCAATCGGCCGACCGGCCGAGGAGCACTGATCTTTCGCCGCTCCCCCACGTTCCGTGGGAATACGGATTGGAGTTGACATGGACAGGGACTACTTCGGAACGGATGGAATCCGGGGTCGCGTAGGCGACAAACCCATCACCCCCGACTTCTGCGTTCATCTCGGCTGGGCGGTGGGCAAGGTACTTGCGTCGAGCGGCTCGCCGCTCGTGGTCATCGGCAAGGACACGCGGGTGTCGGGCTACATGATCGAGTCGGCGCTGGAAGCCGGTCTTGCCTCCGCCGGCGTCGACGTAAACCTGTTCGGGCCGATACCGACGCCGGCCATCGCCTACCTCACGCGGACGCTGCGCGCGGACGCCGGCATCGTCATCAGCGCCTCGCACAACCCCTTCGAAGACAACGGCATCAAGTTCTTCGATGCCGACGGCAACAAGCTGCCGGACGAGATGGAGGTCGCCATCGAAGCGCAGCTTCGCCAGCCGGTAGTCTCGGTGGGTTCCCAGGCACTCGGTCGTGCCTACCGCGTCGACGACGCGAGAGGTCGCTACATCGAGTTCTGCAAGGGCACGATCGACCGCGGCGTGCACTTCCGGGGTTTGAAGCTCGTCATCGACTGCGCGCATGGCGCCACCTACGCCGTGGCGCCGGGGGTGTTCTCCGAACTGGGTGCCGAGGTCACCCTCATCGGTGCCGATCCGGACGGCACCAACATCAACCACGAATGCGGTTCCACGCATCCCGAGGCAGTCGCGCGCAAGGTCGTCGAGACCGGTGCAGACGCCGGCATCGCCTTCGATGGCGACGGCGACCGGGTGATCATGGTCGATGCCAACGGCGACATCGTCGATGGCGACGAGATGCTCTACGTCATCGCCAAGACGGGTCTTCCCAAGGGCCGGCTTTCGGGTGGCGTGGTGGGCACCGTGATGTCCAACCTCGGCTTGGAACGGGCGCTCGAAACCTGCGGCATCCCTTTCGAGCGGGCAGCCGTCGGCGACCGCTACGTCCTGGAGCGCATGCGGGCCCGGGGCTGGCAACTCGGTGGCGAGGCCTCTGGCCACCTGGTCTGTCTCTCGCTTACCACCACCGGCGACGGCATCGTATCTGCTCTTCAAGTCCTGGTCGCGATGGTCGAGAGCGGGCGTTCTCTTGCGGAACTGCGCAACGGCATGCAGAAGCTTCCCCAGGCCATGGTCAACGTGAAGATCGACAATCCCGGCGGCATCGCCAAGAACCCGTTGGTCGACGACGCCATCCGCGGCCTCGAAGCCCGTTTGAACGGCCGCGGCCGGGTGGTCATCCGGCCCAGCGGCACGGAGCCCGTGGTGCGGGTCATGGTGGAGGGAGAGGATGCCGACGAGGTGAGCGAGCAGGCGGCGTCCCTCGCAGCCGTGGTCGAGCAAGTCAACGGCGGCTAGTTAGTGCGCCGTCGCCCCTTCGTCGCCGCGAACTGGAAGATGAACGGCACGGTGCACGCCGTCGCCGACTACGCGGCCGCCTGGCCTGATCCGCCCCCGGGCATCGACGTCGTGTTCTGTCCGCCTTGGGCCTATCTCGACCGCTTGGCGGCTGCGCTTCGCGGTGGCGGCGTCCGGTTCGGCGTGCAGACCACCGCGGTTGAAGCCGCAGGCGCATTCACGGGCGAACATGCCGCCGAGATGGCCCGGGACTTGGGCGCCGAATTCGCCATCGTCGGTCACTCCGAACGCCGTCGCCTCTACGCCGAGACCGATGCGGTCGTTGTCGAAAAGTTCCTGGCCGCGCGAAGAGCGGGCCTCACACCCATCGTCTGCGTCGGCGAGACACTCGAGGAACGGCGCGACGGAAAGGCCGTCGGCGTCGTACTCGCGCAACTCGACGCCATCGACGCCGGTGCCGGACCGGCCGCGTGGGAAGACGTCGTGATAGCCTACGAACCGGTGTGGGCAATCGGAACCGGCGAGACCGCCACCCCGGCCCAAGCCCAGGAAATGCACGCCGTCATCCGGGATTACCTCGCACGGAGGAGTTCGGCTCTCCCACGCGAGACGCGAATTCTCTATGGCGGCAGCGTCAATGCGGCCAACGCCGATGATCTCTTCGCGCAGGCCGACATCGACGGCGGCTTGGTGGGCGGCGCATCGTTGGACGCCGGGGAGTTCGCCGGGATATGCAGGGCCGCGGCGCAGCAATCGTAGGGGCGACCGCGCGCCCTGGCGGGCGCGTTGTCGTCGCCCGTATTGGGATTGACTAAGACCTACGGTCGTCGCGGGCGACCGCAAGGGTGGCCCGACAGGCCAGAATCCGGCGAAGCCTCGCTAGAAGGTCCAATGCACCTGGATACCGTCCACTGAGAATTGCGGCATGGTCTTGGCGGCGAACGAGGGCCAAAGCGGTTCGATGTTTCCGCTGTTCCACTGCGCGTAGCTTGCTTTGATCACTTTCATGACATCCCCGCGTTTGTCGGCGAGGTTGGTGATCTCCCCGATGTCTTCGGACAGATCGTAGAGCCAGTAGCGGTCCGCGGCATAGATCAGTTTCCAGTCCCCTACTCTAGCCGCCCATATGGAACCGGCGCGCCAGAACAGCTTGTCATGGGGCTTTTGGCTGTTCGAACCATCGAGATACGGGATCAGGTCAACGCCATCGATGTGTCGACCCGGCGGCAACTCCCCGCCCGCGGCGGCGACGGCTGTCGGAAAGATGTCCAGCGCGCTGACCGGATGCTCGTAGATAATGCCTTGGGGAATTCGTGCTGGCCACTTCATGGTGAACGGCACACGGATACCCCCTTCGAACATCGTTTGCTTGCCCAGCCGAAGCGGTTCGTTGCTACAGTAATCGGACACGCCGGCACCGTTGTCGCTGAGGAAAACCACCAGCGTATTGTCTTCGAGGCCGACCTCCACCAGCGTATCCAACACGGCGCCGACGCCGTCGTCGAGAGCGGATGTCATTGCCGCATAGATGCGCCTACCTTCGTCTTCGATGTGTGGGAAACGGTCGTAGTATTTCTGCGTAACCTGAAGGGGACCGTGAACGGCGGTATACGGTAGGTAGAGAAAAAACGGCCGTTCCTGGTGTTTTCTGATGAACGCCACCGCTTCGCGGGTGAAAGCGTCGGTAAGGTAGTCGTCTTCCTCGACCGGGGTAGTTCCCCGCATCAAAGTGCCGTAGCCTCGGCCTTCCCACGCCGACTTTGACGGCGATCCCGGCTCGATCAACTGTTCCCCAATACGACGCATGATTCTGGCGTCGTCTCGCGTCGGGTCGAGATAGTCGGTGCCCCCGGGACTCATGCCGAAGTGTTCGTCGAATCCCCGGTTGATCGGATTGAATTGCTCCCGCGAACCCAAATGCCACTTGCCCACCATGCCCGTGACATGACCGGCGCTCCTCAGGGCATCTGCCAGGGTCATCTCCCCCACCGGCAACCCGTCGCCACTTTCCTGCCCGACTTTGGGCAGGAATTCGTGCCCGAAACGCTGTTGGTAGCGGCCGGTCAAAAGCCCTGCCCGGGAAGGCGAGCAAACGGGACTCGAGACGTAGCCATCGGTGAACAACACGCCCTCGTCCGCGATGCGCTTGATGTTCGGCGTGGGGACCGTGTCGCACCCGTAGAGTTCGCTGTCGCAATAGCCGAGATCGTCAACAAAAATGACGACGACATTCGGGGGCGTCGTGTCGTCACCGTGGGCATATGCGGCGCATGTAAGTACCAATATCAGTTTGTAAAACAAGCGCATAGATCTCATTTGCCAATCCCCCAACCTCGAGAACTATAGCATCCGCGTACTGTGGGCAACGGTGCCAACGGTGCCGGATTCCGTTGAAGGCGTGGGCCGTGCATCCCTACAATGACGACCGACCTCTCGCGTCTGTGAGCGGGACATGCCCAGGGGAAGTGTCGAGTGAAGCCTGCTGTTCAGACCCAGGTGGAGATTGCGTTCGAGCCCGCCGATCTGTCGGGTATCCAGTACGACGGGTGGATCGCGGACCGCATGGGAATCAATGTCGAGAAACGTCTGCTCACCTTGGATTTGGACATGATTCTCGAACCGTTCGTGAACCGGCCGGGCAAGCAATGGTGGGCCGGGGAGCATGTGGGGAAGTTCCTGCACGCGGCAACGTACGCGTGGCAATTCACGGGGGATGATCGACTCAAGGCGCGCATGGACTCGGCCGTCGGCAGGCTAATCGACACCCAACTGCCCAATGGCTATCTAGGCACGTACAAGGAGGCCGACCAATTCGGTCAAGGAGACGGAACCGGATGGGACGGTCCGGTCTGGGATGTCTGGACGCACAAGTACGTTCTCATCGGATTGCTCACCTACTTTTCCGCCACCGGTCATGGTCCATCGCTCGAGGCGAGCCGGCGTGCGGCGGACCTGCTCTACGAGGTGTTCGTCGTCGGCAAGAGAAGCATGAGACTCGCCAGTGCCCACCAGGGCATGGCGGCCACAAGCGTCCTCGAGCCCATCGCCATGCTCTATCGGCTGACCGGCGAGCGGCGTTATCTCGAGTTCTGTCACGCGATCGTCGATGCCTGGGAGGATGAGAACGATCCGGAGACCTGGATGAACGAGGACGGCTGTCGGCTTCTCACCAGTCTCCTCGAGCACGGAGACGTCTACCGGACCGCCGGCAGGAAAGCCTACGAGATGCTCTCGAATCTGGTGGGGCTACTGGAGTTGTACCGCCTCGACCCCGACGAGCGTTATCTGACGGCCTGCACGAATGCATGGAACGACATCTCGACCAAGCGTCTCTACATAACCGGAACCGCCAGCTACCACGAGCATTTCACGCCGGATCACCGACTGCCGCCCGGCCAGGCCGCGGGAGAGGGCTGCGTGACGGTGACTTGGCTGCAACTCACCCGCCACCTTCTTGAGTTGACGGGTGAGGTTCGCTATGCCGACGAACTCGAGCGCACGACCTACAATGCGCTCCTCGCGGCACAATCGCCCCGTACCGGCGAAGTGACCTACTTCGTACCGCTCTCCGGACGCAAGTACTACAACGGTCCGCGATCTCCTGCTGCTCGAGCAGTATTCCCCGGGGCATCGCGATGATTCCGACCTTCGCTTCGGGCGTTTTGAACGGCAAACCGGCGCTTCTGCAATACGTTCCGGGCAAGCACGCGCTGCATTACACAAGTGGCGACAAGCGCAGGAAGGTCACGCTGCATGTCGGCGGCGACTATCCCCAGACAGGCGAGTTCGAGGTGGAAGCGTCTTGCGTGCACCCGCCTGGGCACCGGGTTTCGAGGCGACCATCGGCGGTGTGACGCACACCCCATCGAACGGTCGCCTGATCGAGATCGAGCGCCTCTGGTCACAGGGCGACAAGGTACGCGTGAAGATTCCCCTTGATATCCGCCAGGTTCCCGACGGCGACAAGACCACCGACGCGGTGGCCCTCGTGAGAGGACCGCAGGTTCTCGCCACGGACACGGCCATCGAAGCAGATGGCGGGATTCCGGAATCGTGGTGGGGCGACACCCTCTACACGCGCGTCGTCAAACAGGGGGGAGTCGAGATGGAGTACCGGCTTGTGACCTTCGCTGATGCCGGCCAGAACAAGGAGGAATACGCCGTGCTTCACGAGAACATCGAGGCGAACGCCTCCGTATGAACCCGCAGAAAACCGTGGGAGCGCTGAGGAACATGGACCGATACATCTACACATTCGCCTTGCTCCTGACCGCCCTGCTCAACGTCGGTGTTTCACTCGCGCAGGAATCCTCGACCCGGCCGAACGTCCTGTTCATCGCGGTCGACGATCTGAATCACTGGGTTGGCCACCTCGATGGCCATCCGGGCACGCTGACACCGAACATAGACCGCCTTGCTGCCACGGGAGTGACGTTTTCCCGTGCCTATGCAGCAGCGCCCCTGTGCAATCCTTCACGACTCAGCCTGCTCACGGGCGTCATGCCGGCGCGCTCGGGCATCTACGGCAATTTCGAGACACTACGCGAGCAGCTACCGGACGCGGTCACCCTGCCGCAGTACTTTCGCCAGAACGGATACAGCGTCAAGGGAGGCGGAAAGATATTCCATGGCTGGTCGGGCGAAGAGGAAGCCTCCTGGGACGAGTACTTCCAGACAGACGCGAAGCCGAAGTTGCCCGAAGGAGAAGCGGGCAAGAAAAAGCCGAAGAAGAACGCGCAAACAGGCAAGTGGGCACCCTGGGGACCGTCGTCTTCCGACGATAGCGAGATGTTTGACGCCAAGGTTGCCGATCACATCGTCGCCGAGCTCGAAGTCGAACATGACAAGCCGTTCTTTCTGGCCTATGGCACATCAATGCCGCACTTGCCCCGATATGCACCCCAGGGAATCGGTGGTACTACCGAAGGTAGTGGAAGGCGATCTCGATGACGTACCGCCCTTTGGCCGCCGGCTTGCCGCCGAGGTATTGGATGTTTCGAACAACCGCAATCATGCAGCCGAGGGGGGCGATCATGCCAACGTCCTCAAATACGATCAGTGGACGGCGGCCGTGCAGGGGTACCTCGCGAGCATCACTTTCGCCGATGCACAAGTTGGGAGGGTCCTCGATGCTCTGGCTGATTCACCCCATGCGGATAGCACGATCGTGGTGCTCTGGGGCGACCATGGCTCACCTCGGGCAGAAGGAGCACTGGCGCAAGCACACGCTCTGGGAGGATGGCCTCAGAACAACGCTGGTGATCTCGGCACCGGGACTTGTCAGGAGCAATGTCCGCGTCGATCGCGTCGTCGGTTTGCTTGACCTGTATCCAACCCTTATCGAACTCGCGGGTCTCGAGCCGCGGGAGGGATTGGATGGGCAATCCCTCGTCCCGTTGCTGGAAGAGCCGGATCTACCCTGGCCGCGACCGGTTCTCAGCACCTATGGTTATCAGAATCATTCGATACGGTCGGAACGCTGGCGCTATATCCGCTATCACGATGGGACCGAAGAGCTATACGATCACGACGCGGATCCCGACGAGTGGACCAATCTCGCCGTGGCGAATACCGCGAGGTGATGAACCGGTTGGCTCAGCACTTCCCCGAAGTCAATGCTCCCGGCCCGGAGTAAGACCCCTCAAGGGGAATACCAGATCGGCGATGTATAGGCGCGCTCCTGCGTCACCATGGGGATTTCGTCCGGCAAGTCGGTCAAGCCGTAGAACTTCGCGTCGTACGCCGTCCAGCGAGGCGTGGGGATCTCCAAGACACGCAGATAGTAGAAGGCGAGTTCGTCCTTGTTGAAGTCGGGATCCGTCCACACCACGGCCAATTCCGAATCGCCGATGCTGTTCGTGTAGGAGGCGTTCTGCACGTCCACGGTATTGCCGACGGGCATGACTTGGCCCCCGGCGTCTTCCTCCCGGCCATCCGACAAGGCCACGTTGTGGACCTTCTCGTGCAACGAGCCGTCTGAGTCACGCCAGCCCTTGACCACCTGCACCCGGTCCAGGTTTGCGCCATCCGGGTCCTTCACCGCTCGAATCAGGAAACTCGGCGCGCTCTCACCAGGCGGTTGCGTGAGATCGCTGCCCATCGGTACGCCCTTGGCGTACCCGATTCGGGCGAGGTCGGGCCGCATGGCATCTTGCGGCTCGTAGTCCCAGCCACCGAAGAATCGAACGGTGATGCGCGGGCCGGTGGACGCATAGACTTCCCGGCGGCGCATCGCGCTGAATAGCGCTTCTCGGGTGTTTTCGGTTGCCCAGACTGCGGCGTAGCCGGCGGCGTTGCTCTCCCATCTACTCTCGGCGCGATACGGGCTGGGTTCGCTCAATCCATTGCTGCCCCAGAAATTCGCTTCGTTGGTAGTCGACAGCGCATTGTGGGAGTCCGAGCTGCCGATCATGCCGAACTTGAAGGGATTGACGCCGAACTGCGCCTCTTGACCCAACCCTAGCTTCAGGGCGGAGCGGCTGTAGGACTGTGCGGCTAGCGCCACGGGGTCCTGCTGAGCCGTGGGACCCTTGCTTTGCGCTTTCGGTTCTGGCGCGGCCTTGTCGCCCTTGGCCGACGCAGCCGTGAAGCTGCCCATCGTCTCGTAGTCGGCAAATTCATCGGTTGGCGATAGCAGCGGGTGGGTCTCGCCGTCCCCCTTGAGTTGGGTCACCTCGGCGATGGGCTCCCAGCGCGAACGCCTCTTCGCGTAGGCTCCAGTGAAGGGTTGGCCCCCGAGGGTATTGAGCGCGAACATGTTGCCTCCGCTCAGATTGCCGTTGTGGGGGATGGCGAGCACTTTGCCGCCAGTCCGGTCCTCGTAGTCTTCGAGGTACGCCCACAGATCCTCCGGATCGCTGCTGTGGAAGCGGGAGAACGGCAGGACCTGACGCGCCTCCTCGGGACCCCCCTCGTAGAGCACATTGCGGTGGATCATCCTTGGCTTGTTCTCCGCCGCCCGCGCCGTCCACTCATAGCCGATGAATGCCGTGAAGGTGCCGGGGTCGTTGTGCCGCTCCGCGTTCGCGATGACCTCTTCCCAGAGGGAACGCTCGAAGCTCTCGTCGAGGGCATAGTCGGCGCCATGCGCTGGTTTTGCCGACACCAGGAGTTGCCACCCGCGATCGTAGGCATCGAGGTCTTCGGCGAGCAGAATGTCCCGCACGGGCGGGTGTTCGTTAAGGGCATCCGTCCAATGCCGACTCACCTCGGTTGCCGGCACGGAGCCGTCGCCCGCTGCCAGCCGGGGCAGCACGCCGAGGTTCTCGGCGTGATCCGCGACCATCAGGAAGTCCAACGGTCGCCGCAGACGAACCTCCTCGCCGCCGTTCGCCCGCACCGTCTCGCCCTTGGCGAATCGATACGCATCGTCCGGCGTCAACCGGGCGCCCATCGCGAACGCGTCACCCGACAGCGCGGTGTGCACATGTGTATCGCCCCAGTAGACATTGGTTGGGTAGGGATTGTCGACATGGGGCGAATACGTCTCGCCGGTCGACGCACCGGCCGCAGGAAGGGCAAGTAGGAGAACCAAGGACGCGGTGGTAACGGTCGTCTTCATTCCCTTGCCGCTCGGAGCCGCCCTTGCACCAGGGCCGGCCACCTCACTCCCTCCTGGTTGTTCTGTGTTCGAATACCTGATCGGCTTGTTGTCGCTACCGCACTACGCCGCCGGTGCCGCGTAGCAGCATGTAAGGATAGTGCCAGAAATGACCCCGCGGATACCTTAGTCGAGGCGCGTCGCAGTCGCCTTCGTCGAGGCGAACGAGCCCAGTTTAGGCTCACTTTGCGTTGGAATCGCACGTCGACTTCGGGCTCACGTCGCGTTGGACAAGGCGGTCGCAAGCGTTGGAGAGCGCTGTCGCTGGACGCCGCAGAGCTCTCCGAGATATGCTGCGCCGCCGCGCGAGGCGCCGTTGAGGAGCCGGGTAGGCTCGCCCTCATCCGGAGCAATGCGCGCGAGAGGAGTCCAACGATGCAAACGCTGCAAACGGTTCTATTGATCTTGCTGCTCATCGATGCCGTCGCGTTGGCGGCCATCGTGCTCCTGCAGCAAGGCAAAGGCGCTGACGTCGGCGCGGCGTTCGGCTCGGGCAGCGCGAACACGGTGTTCGGTAGCGCGGGCTCCACGTCGTTCCTGACCAGGATGACGGTCTATCTGGCCATCGGGTTCTTCGTGATCGCGTTCGGTCTGGCGTACACCGCCAAGGAGATTGCAGTCGGCCTGCGTACCGACGGCATGTCCGACTTCACGGACTTCGAGACGGAGGTCGACACCGAAGAATCCAGTCCTCCGCCGCCGGATCCCGACACGGATTCCGATCTCCCCGATGTATAATCCCGCGCCCCGTCGACCTACGGCGGGACGTGCCGAAGTGGTGGAATTGGTAGACACGCTGCCTTGAGGGGGCAGTGGACTTGCGTCCGTGGAGGTTCGAGTCCTCTCTTCGGCACCAAACACGACATGGGACGCCGGCGCGCCACGCATAAGAACAGTGGGCCAACTACCACCGCTCGGAGGCAGGCCATCCAGAGATTCGCTTGCCCTTGACTCTTCGGCTCCAGAAAACGACGCCGACCGGCTCGAACAGCTCCCCGACGTAATCCGTCGTCCAGTTCGCCAACTATCGGATGCCCCCTGCGCTTGTTCAACGTCAATGGCGTATTTCGCGGTCCTTTCGGATTAGCTCGACTAACCAGTCTTCATAGGGACCCACCGCCTGCGAATAAGAGCCTCTTCCTCCAGTCAGGTTGCTGATACGCGCACCAAGACCGGGCAACCAAGCGATCCAATCAGGCGGGTGGCTTCCCGAGTTGATACCTATCAAGTGCCCGTTCTCATCGACAAGCGCGCCACCGCTGTCTCCTTTCATCGTAGGCGCATTGTGGTGAACAAGCCGGAACCTGATTTCGCCTTGTCCCGGCGGGACTTCGACGATGGTAAGGACATTTCCGACGGCTGTGGAACCCATCCCCGCTGAACCGGTCACCACGACGAAGTCGTCGGACAAAATCGAATCGGCAAGTGTGAAGGGTTCGATCGGTCCCACGTCTGCATGAACTACGGCGAAATCGGGGTGCTTGCGCCAATCGGCGGGAGCCCAAACAACCCGTGCAGAACCTGTGCGCGCTTGTAGTTCGCCGTCGTGTCGGTAGAGAAACACGCCACAACGGCGTGCCCGGCCGTGAGAAAGTAGCCATCAGCGGCGACCGGCACCGTTGCGGCAACGCGGCAGACATCCGATTCGTTCTCTGGCTGAATTGCAACTCCCCCATCGTTTGTTCGCTCGACGACAACTGATCTGCAATCACCGGTTAGCAACATCTCTGTTCGCTCGGTGACGGACCGTAGTAGCCCTTCCGCCTTCGAGTGGGTCCTCATGAATGAGTTCACACTTTCCGACTTCTTGGCGATAGTCGAGACCGCCATGTTCTCCCGTGCCCATTCCTGCGGGGGGCCGAACAACACAGCGATGCCGACCGCCAATACGGCACCGAAGCCGCCGATTACGTAGCTTCTTTTGGCGTTCATAGGAAGGTCAGATCCTGAGGTGGTCCTGGTTCGTTGGACAGTCCGAGGGCGGAAATAAGGTGTACTCCGATTGATCTGAAGCCCTCGATGAACGAAACCTGCCGACGGAAACCCACGATGTCAACGGCATGATGGGTGGCGATCGTAGCCGTCGGCACCCATCCTTACTCGCCCATGATATGTTGACCCGTGTGTTTCCCGAGTACTGACGAGGTTTGCGCCATGCCGTTGCGTCCGGAACCCGTGGAACATCGACAGACCGGCTACGTGGCGTCGCCGGTTCTCGATCCCCCGGATGCGCTCGGCTTGCCGCCGCTAACGCGCGACCTCGTGTCGGAATACGGAATGTGCTTCGTGCCGGATGTGCTCGACAAGGCGGAGATCGAACGCCTCCGCACGGCGCTCGACGAACAGGCGGCGGCGGAGCGGAACCTCGGCGACCTCGCGCCACCCGGGGCGCTCGGCAACAAACAGAGCGTCTCCAACATGGTCAACAAGGGCCGTGTGTTCCTGGACCTGGTCGAGCGTCACGAGACCGATGAACTCGCGGGCTTCCTGCTCGGTCGCACGTTCCTCGTCTCCAGCATCACCGGTGGAATGTTCCATGCGCCTACCACCGAGCCGCAGGCTTTGCACCGCGACCAGGGTTTCGTACCGGCGATGGCCAGGTTTCCCGCCGCGTGCAATCTCTTTTGGCTGCTCGACGATTTCACGCCCGAGAGCGGCAGTACCCACGTCGTGCCCGGTAGCCATCGGTGGCGCCCGGAGTATCAGATCAAGGCCCCGCCTCGGGAAATGTCGGTGCAGGTCGAAGCCCCGTCCGGCAGCGTGTTCGCGTGGGAGGGTCGGATCTGGCACGGGCTGGGGGTCAATACCAACGGCGAACCCCGGCGCAGCATCACGACGTACTTCTGCTTGCCGTGGATGCGCCAGCAGGAGAACTGGGGCGTATCGTGCCTGCAGGAAGTGCTCGACGAAGCGAGCCCGAAGCTGCGCGCCCGCATGGGTTTGCGTAGCTATGGGACGTTGGGTGGTGTGAACGGGACGAGGACCGATGCCTATCCCGGTGGGTTCGGCAACGCGGACGTGGTGTTTCCGGATTACATCATCGGCGAGGGGGGTAGCCTGCACCGGCTCAGGCGCGTGTCGCGAGACGAGGAGGACTGATCGTCGCCGATCGCCCGTTGGGTCCTTGATGGTGGGGCCACGGGTGTTGGCGGGACGGGACGGTATGCAAACCGACTACCGCCACGTCGCGTCCGTCGAAGGTCTGGTGAATGCGCTGCGCCAGCGGAATCGAGCGCGCGACGCAGCCAGGACAAAGCATTTGGAACGCCATCAGGACGACGACGCGACCCCGGAGGTCGCCGAGGGCCAGCGGCCTTGGGGTGTTGAACCAGCGTGTTGCATGGAGTTCCGGAGCCCGGTCGGTGGCGCTACTGGGGGAAGGCATGACCACCCCTCCTGGGCTATTTCGAGACCTCTCATTATCCGCTGTTGGATGCCATTCGTTGGCATTGAATTTGCTTGGAGAGGGGGGTTTCAGGGCCCCCGGGGGCACTTGCCGTCCTAGGGTGGCCTACCTATAATCCCGCGACCTGATGCGGGGTGGAGCAGTCTGGTAGCTCGTTGGGCTCATAACCCGAAGGTCGTAGGTTCAAATCCTGCCCCCGCTACCAAGCATGGTGGCGGTGCCGCAAGGGGCGGCACCGTGACATGACCCGGTGCGATTGACCGGGTACTAACGGTAGACGCACGCCGCGTCAGCGAGATGGGGCGTGCCTGATTGGTCTCGGATGGGCATTGCTGCCCATTTTTTGTGTGTGAGCGAGAGGAACTGCGCAGGGCACGAGCCATGACGCGGAAGGAACGGGAACTGGAAACGCTTTTGACACCGACGGTGCGCGCGCTCGGCTGCGAGATCTGGGGGATCGAATATCGACCCCGGGGCCGCAACTCGATGCTGAAACTCTATATCGATTCGGCTGACGGTATCGGAATCGATGATTGCGAACGGGTTAGCCGACAGGTCAGCGCGCTGCTCGACGTCGAGGATCCCATTGTCCACTCGTACCGCTTGGAGGTGTCGTCGCCTGGCATCGACCGCGTGTTGTTTCGCCGAGAACAGTATCTGGCAAACGTCGGCGAGCAAGTCGATGTCCGGCTGGCGTTCCCGTTTGATGGCCGTCGACGCCTTGCTGGTCGTCTGGCCGGCGTCGAAGGCGACGACGTCGTCGTCGAGGTCGAGGACCACGAGGTCGTGCTGCCATTCGAACAGATTCAACGTACCCGCCTCGTGTTCGAAGGCGCTTCCCGCTAACGCGTGCTTGGTGACGAAGAGCGACTGGGCCTTAAGGGAATCGCAATGGCGGAAATGAACAAAGAAGTACTGATGGTCGTGGAGTCCGTCTCCCACGAGAAGGGCGTGTCGAAGGACGTGATCTTCGAAGCCATCGAACAGGCACTGGCGACGGCGACCCAGAAGAAGTACCGCGAGAACGCGAGGTTCGCGGTGAGCATCGACCGCGAGTCCGGCAGCTACGAAACCTACCGGACTTGGGAGGTGATCGATCCCGACCGGGAACTCGAGGAAGGTGAGGAACCGAACCCGGACGCGGAGTTGACGCCGGAGGAGGCTGCGGAGAAGGATCCGTCGCTCGGCATCGGCGACTTCTTCCGGATCCCGGTGGACTCGGTGGAATTCGGCCGTATCGCGGCGCAGACCGCTAAGCAGGTCATCGTGCAGAAGGTACGGGAAGCCGAGCGCGCCCGTGTTATCGCCATGTACGAGCCGCGTGTGGGCGAACTGGTTAGCGGGTCGGTCAAGAAGACGTCCCGTGACAGCGTCATCGTGGATCTCGGGAACAACGCGGAAGCCATACTCACCCGCGAGCACCTGATTCCCCGGGACAGCTTCCGAATCGGCGACCGGATTCGTGCCCTGTTGGTCGAGGTCCGGCCGGATCAGCGCAGCCCGCAGCTTGTACTTACCCGCACGACGTCCCAGGTGCTCATCGAGCTATTCAAGATCGAGGTGCCGGAGATCGCCGAGGACGTGATCGAAATCCGCGCCGCCGCCCGCGATCCGGGCTCCAGGGCCAAGATCGCCGTCAAGACCAACGACGGCCGGATCGACGCCGTCGGCGCCTGCGTCGGCATGCGCGGCTCACGCGTACAGGCCGTGTCCGGCGAATTGTCCGGGGAGAAGATCGATGTCGTGCTCTGGGACGAGGATCCGGCGATCCTGGCGGTCAACGCGATGTCCCCCGCGGACGTCAAGTCCATCTTCAAGGACGAGGACACGCACACCATGACGATCGCGGTGGAGGAAGACAATCTCGCCCAAGCCATCGGTCGTGGTGGCCAGAACGTCCGTTTGGCCACCGAGATGACAGGCTGGAACCTCAAGGTGATGGACGAGGACGAAGCCGCTCGGAAGCAGGAGGAAGAGTCGCGCGGTTACGTCGAGTATTTCATGAAGGTCCTTGAAGCAAACGAAGACGTGGCAAGCGTGCTGGTCGAAGAAGGCTTCACGGACATCGAAGAGGTCGCGTACGTCCCCATCGAGGAGTTGACGAACATCGAGGATTTCGACCGCGAACTGGTCGACGACTTGAGAAACCGTGCCAAGGACGCGCTATTGGAGATGGAGATCTCCGGGGAAGCGCCCGGCACGCCGGCTGCGGATCTGCTGGAGATGGAGGGCATGGACAACCCGCTTGCCTTCAAGCTCGCCGCCGCGGGGGTGGTGACAATGGAGGATCTCGCCGAGTTGTCCGTCGCGGATCTACTGGATATCAACGACGAAGTCGACGAAGGACGCGCGGCCGAATTGATTATGACCGCCCGCGCCCCCTGGTTCGAAGACTTGGAGTCGGAGGAAGCCCCCGTCGGAGATGCGCATGGTTGACGTCACGGTAGGACAACTCGCGACGACGCTGAAGCGACCTTCCGACGACCTGCTGAAGCTCATGCAGCAGGCGGGGCTTCCGCACGAGCGGGACGACGAAATCGTCTCGGACGATCAGAAGACCCAGTTGCTGAGTTTCGTTCGTCGCCGGCAGACGGACCGGGCCGAACAGCAGAAGCAGATCACCGTACGCCGTCGCAACGTCAGCACGCTCCGAACGGGCAAGGGCGGTCGCGGCACGGCCGTCAAGGTGGAGACCCGCAAGAAGAAGGTCTTCGTTCGCCGCGCACCCGCTCCCAAAGCGGCCGATGAGTCGGCGGCCCGTGCTCCTGCCGCACCCACGCAAGCCCAGCTAGAAGCCGAACGAATCCGCGAAGAGGATTTGAAACGCAAGGCGGCAGAAGAGGAAACGCGCCGTCAGGAGGCCCAGCGCAAGGCCGAGGAGGAAGAGCGTCGACAGGCCGAAGTCGAGGCTCGGGCCAAGGCGGAGGCTGAGGCCCGCGAAGTCGCGAAAAAACGTTCTGAAACGTCTCCGGAAGCGGTCGCGCGGGCGGCGGCGGAAGCCGCTGCCAAGGCCCAGGCCGAAGCGCGTGCCGCGGAGAGTGGCAATCGTCGTGCGCCGGGAAGGGCGGGAGCGCGCCATCGCGACCGCGCCGCCCGGGAAGACGACTTCGGCGATGGCAGGGTTCGCCGCCGCGAATTGTCTCTGAAGAACGAATCGAGGCGCACCAAGCGTCGCCATCTCACCGTGGAGAAACAGGGCGGAGAGTTCGAGAAACCCCAGGAGTTCATCGTTCGGGAGGTGGAAGTCGGCGAGATGGCCACCGTCGGCGAATTGGCTCAAGGGATGAGCGTCAAGGCTGGCGAGGTGATCAAGACCCTGATGGGCATGGGCGTCATGGCCACCATCAACCAGGTCCTCGACCAGGACACGGCCGTCCTGCTGGTCGAGGAGATGGGTCACGCGGTCAAGCTCGTCGCGGAAGACGAGGTGGAACTGGATCTCGAGAAGTCGTTGCAGGTCGAAGGCGATCGCCAGCCCCGCCCGCCCGTGGTGACCGTCATGGGCCATGTCGATCACGGCAAGACGTCGCTCCTCGACTACATTCGCCATACCCGCGTGGTGGCCGGCGAGGAAGGGGGCATCACCCAGCACATCGGTGCGTACCTCGTCGAGACCGAACACGGCGAGATCACGTTCATCGATACACCGGGCCATGCCGCGTTCACGGCCATGCGCGCCCGGGGCGCCAAGTCCACGGACGTGGTGATCCTCGTCGTCGCAGCGGACGATGGCGTGATGCCGCAGACCGAGGAAGCGGTCCAGCACGCTCGGGCGGCCGATGTTCCGCTGGTCGTCGCGGTCAACAAGATCGACCTGGAAGCCGCCGACCCGGAACGGGTCAAGAACGAACTCAGCGCGCTGGGCGTGATTCCCGAGGATTGGGGAGGCACGGTGCAGTTCATCGAAGTGTCCGCGGAGACCGGTGAAGGCATCGACGCCTTGCTGGAAGCCGTGACACTGCAAGCCGAACTCCTCGAACTCACGGCCGTGCCCGAGGCACCCGGCCAGGGTGTGGTCATCGAGTCGCGCCTAGACCGCGGACGCGGACCCGTCGCGACGTTGCTGGTGCAGAACGGAACGCTCAGACGGGGTGACGTCATTGTTGCCGGCGAGAGTTTCGGCCGGGTCAGGGCATTGACCAACGAACGCGGCGAAAACGTCCACGAGGCGCCGCCGTCCGCCCCGGTCGAGATGCTCGGCCTGAACGGTACGCCGGAGGCGGGCGACGAGTTTTCCGCGGTTACCGGCGAGCGCCAAGCCCGCGAGGTGGCAGACTTCCGTGCGGGGCGTAGCCAGGCTCAACGCCATGCCAGCCAGAAGGTGGCGTCGTTCGAGAGCATGTTCGCGAGCTTGGGCCAGGGCGAGAAGCGGGTGCTCAAGCTCATCGTCAAGGCGGACGTACGAGGATCCCTGGAAGCGATCACGAAGGCCTGTTCCGACATCGGCAACGACGAGGTCTCCGTAAACGTCTTGGCATCCGGTGTCGGCGGCATCACGGAATCCGACGCCAACATGGCCACGACCTACGGTGCCGCCATATTCGGGTTCAACACCCGGGCCGATCGCGCCGCCAAGGACATCATCGAACGCGAGTCCATCGACCTGCGCTACTACGGCGTCATCTACGAGTTGCTCGACGACATCAAGGCGATTCTCGAGGGCATGCTCGCACCGGAGATCCGTGAGGAGATTCTCGGTGTGGCGGAAGTTCGCGAAGTATTCCACTCGCCGCGGTTCGGCCAGATTGCCGGCTGCATGGTCGTGGACGGCACGGTGGCACGCAACCGGAGCATCCGGGTGCTGCGCGACAATGTCGTCATCTTCGAGGGGGAACTCGAGTCCCTGCGTCGCATAAAGGACGATGTCACTGAGGTCCGCAACGGTCTCGAATGCGGAATCGGGGTGCGCAACTACAACGACGTACGCGCTGGCGACCTGATCGAAGTGTACGAGTCCAGGAGCGTGGCACGGGCGCTCGGTGCCGAGCCGTCGCAGCCATGGGAGCCGGCGATGGCAGCGTCAGAAACGGCAGTATGACGCCCGACCGCGCCGAACGCATCGCCGACTACATACGTGCGGAACTCGCAACGGTCGTGCAACGGGAAATGCGCGATCCCCGCGTTTCGTTGCTGTCGGTTACCGATACGCAAGTCAGCCGCGACTTCGCCATCGCCGATGTCTACGTGTCGTCGGTCGCGGCGACGGACGAGGCGGCGCAGCGGGAACTGGTGTCCGTGCTGACCAAGGCTGCCGGATATTTGCGCAGCGCCGTTGCCAAGCGGCAGGGGTGGCGGAAGACGCCCAAGCTGCGTTTCCACTACGACGATCTGCCGGAGCGTGGCGCACGTATCGGGGCGCTCATCGACCGAGCCGTGCGCGCCGATAGGGGCAACGAGCGGGCAAGGAGTTCTCGGGATGGGGCGTAGGCGGCGGGGCCGCGACGTCAACGGCGTCGTCGTTCTCGACAAACCCCAGGGGATGAGTTCCAACGACGCAGTGCAACGCGTCAAGCGGTTGTACTCGGCCCGCAAGGTTGGTCATACCGGCAGCTTGGATCCGTTGGCCACCGGGGTACTACCGTTGTGCCTTGGCGAGGCCACCAAGTTCTCCCAGTATCTCCTCACCTCCGACAAGACCTACGTCGCGACCCTGTGCCTCGGCGTGTCCACGGACAGCGGCGACGCGGATGGTCAAGTACTCGAGCAACGCGCCGTGGGGGATCTGCCGCGCGAACGCGTCGAAGAGGCGCTCGATGAATTTCGCGGCGATATCGAACAGGTGCCGTCGATGTTCTCGGCCGTGAAGCACCAAGGCAAACCGCTCTACAAGCTGGCCCGCCAAGGCATCGAGATCGAACGCGACGCCAGGCCCGTCACAATCTACTCAAACGAGATCGTGGATTTCGCCGGCGACCGGCTCACCCTCGAAGTCCATTGCAGCAAGGGCACCTACGTGCGCACCATTGCGCACGACCTGGGCGAGCAGCTAGGTTGCGGCGCCCATGTCGCGGCACTGCGTCGCACGACCGCGGGCCCGTACCGGGAAGACGACCTGGTCACCTTCGACGCGATGTCCCGCAGCGCCGAACTCGGCCGGCTCGACGAGTTGCTTCAGCCGGTGGCGACAACCGTAGGCCAATGGCCGACGGTGGAACTCGCCGGCGCCCCGGCGTTCTACCTCAAGCAGGGACAACCGGTGCTGGTACCCCATGCCCCGACCCAGGGGTGGGTACGACTGTACGAACAGGAAAACGACGATGGTCGCTTCATAGGAGTCGGCGAAATTCTCAACGATGGCCGCGTGGCTCCGAGACGGCTAATAGTTTAATAGATCACTGACGAGGGTCAACTGTACATATGCGCGGTGCCCTCGTTTTATTTCAAGGCATATTGGAGAAGTGACATGGCTTTAACGGCCGAAACGAAAAAAAAGATAGTTGAGGACTATCGGCTAGGCGACAGCGACACCGGATCACCGGAAGTGCAGGTGGCGTTGCTGACCTATAACATTAATTCGCTCCAGGAGCATTTTCGGGCGCACGGCAAGGATCATCATTCTCGTCGCGGCCTGATTCGCATGATTAATCAACGTCGTAAGCTCTTGGATTATTTGAAAGGAAAAGATCAGCAACGATATTCGTCGCTGATTGCCCGTTTGGGTTTGCGTAGATAACGCGACCGTTTTTCGGTCCGAGGGAAAAATTCACTGAGTGAACTATTCCGGCGGAATCCCGCTAATTCGACGGTAAGTAAATAGGAGAAGTAAATTGAATCCAGTAAGAAAAGAATTCCAATTCGGCGACCATAGGGTCGTCCTTGAAACCAACAAGATCGCAAAGCAGGCCACGGGAAGCGTCATGGCGACGATGGGTGACACCGTTGTCCTGTGTACGGTGGTTGCCAACGCGAAACCCAATGCGGGGCAGGACTTTTTCCCGCTTACCGTGAACTACCAGGAGAAATCCTACGCGGCGGGTAAAGTCCCCGGTGGCTTCCTGCGTCGTGAAGGACGTCCCTCCGACAAGGAGACGCTGACGTCGAGATTGATTGACCGGCCGATCCGTCCGCTGTTTCCGGATGGTTTCATGAATGCGGTGCAAGTGATCGCAACGGTGATGTCGGTGGACAGGGACATGGATCCCGACGTGATTGCCCTGATCGGATCCTCCGCCGCGCTTGCCGTATCGGGGATCCCGTTCAACGGGCCGATCGCGGCGGCGCGGGTTGGCTACGCCGATGGCCGCTACCTGTTGAATCCCGGCTACGAGGTGCTCTCGGGGTCGGCACTCAACATGGTGGTGGCGGGTACCGAATCGGCGGTGCTGATGGTGGAGTCGGAAGCGAAGGAATTGTCCGAGGACCAGATGCTAGGGGGTGTGCTCTTCGCACACCAGGAGATGCAGGTTGCGCTAGGCGCCATCAAGGACCTCGCTGCGGAAGCGGGGAAACCGGGATGGGAATTCGAATCGCCGGTCATCGACGCCAGTTTGGCGGAGCAGGTCGATTCGGTCGCTCGCGACGACCTCGCGTCAGCCTATCGGACTACCGATAAGCAGGAGCGCCAGGCAAAGGTCCGCGCGGCCCGCGAGGCTGTCCTGGCCCAGTGCGCGGGTGAAGACGGCGAGTTCGTCGAAGACGACATCGTCGAGGCGTTCTACAAGCTAGAGAAGAGTCTCGTGCGCCAGAGTGTGCTCGCGGGCGAGCCGAGAATCGACGGCCGCGACACCAAGACCGTCCGACCGATCAGCGTCGAGGTGGGTATTCTGCCGAAAACCCACGGTTCGGCCCTGTTTCAGCGCGGTGAGACCCAGGCCATCGTCGTGGCGACGCTTGGCTCGATGCGGGACGCGAAACTGGTCGAAACGCTGGAGGGGACGTTCAAGGACAACTTCATGCTGCACTACAACTTCCCACCGTACAGCGTCGGCGAGGAAGGGTTCCTCGGTGCCCCCAAGCGCCGCGAAATCGGCCACGGTAACCTAGCCCGCCGCGGCATCACGGCGTGCCTGCCGTCGGAGGAAGACTTCCCGTACACGGTTCGCGTCGTGTCCGAGATCACCGAGAGCAACGGCTCTAGCTCGATGGCAAGCGTGTGCGGCAGTTCGCTCGCCCTGATGGACGCCGGGGTACCCATGCGGGCGCCGGTGGCCGGCGTCGCCATGGGCTTGGTGAAGGAAGGCGATCGCTTCGCCGTGCTGACCGACATCCTCGGGGATGAGGATCACCTGGGCGACATGGACTTCAAGGTCGCCGGGACCGCCCAAGGTGTCACGGCGCTGCAGATGGACATCAAGATCGATGGCATCACGGAAGAGATCATGGAGACCGCCCTGGAGCAAGCCCTGGATGCTCGCATGCATATCCTGGGTGAAATGAACAAGGTGCTCGCCAAGTCGCGGGACACTGTCTCCGACAACGCACCGTCGATGGTCGTGCTGAAGATCGATCCCGAGAAAATCCGCGACGTCATCGGCAAGGGCGGCGCGACGATCCGCTCCATCACGGAGGAAACCGGCGCGGAAGTGGACGTCGAAGACGACGGCACGGTGCGCATCTATGGGGAAGACGGCGCGTCGAAGGACGCCGCCGTGGCGCGGGTGCAGGAGATCACCGCCGAGGCGGAGGTGGGTCGCATCTACCAGGGGCGCGTCGAACGCATCGTCGACTTCGGGGCGTTCGTCAACATCCTCCCCGGCAAGGACGGCCTGCTGCACATCTCGCAGATCGCCGAGGAACGCGTCGAGAAGGTCAGCGACTACCTAGAAGAGGGCCAACAGGTCGAGGTCGTCTGCCTCGACACCGACCAACGCGGTCGCATCAAGCTCTCGATGAAAGAGGTGCAGAACTACGCGACAGCCGATTGAAGTAGAGTAGTATTCACCTTCGACAGTAGAGGGAACTCAGGCGCCACTCGCGGGTCTAGCAATGGAATGATCGAGCGCGTCTGCGGCTTTGCATGATATGACACCCGTGTTGGTAGAGGTGTCCAGCGTTGTTGTGGCCAACGCTCACAACCCCTCGATCCTTAACCATGATTGGTTGCTGGCCAACAAAGTGCTCCCGGAGTTGCCGGGTGGTTGGGAGTTCGCGGAGCTACCTTTCACTACGCCGCCGCTGTCAAGTATTCAGTATCAGAACAACCTCCGGCTCGTACTAGATCCCTCGCGGTTGGCGATTACGGCCCAGACATTGGGCGGCAACGTTGTGGCCGACCCAGACGGGGTCGTTTCGCAACTGGCTACTTCATACGTATCAATACTCAAACACATTCCATACGTGGCCGTCGGGAGCAACTTCAAGGCGTACGTTGAGTGCACGAATGCGCCGCGCCGACTGGTCCAAACGTTCGGCGGGACGGGTCATTGGACGGACGGATTGGCGTCCCTATCTATCAAACTGAACCATGGCGTTCGGGATTGTGAACGACATCTGGATGTGTCCTCAAGCACTGCGCAGAAGTCGGAGGAGAATGAGTCGAAGACTGTTAACGTAGTCCTTATGTCAGCGAACTACCACAGAAAAACCCCTGACAAAGATATAGCTCTTCGGGCGATCGGAGAAACAAGTGCGGACTTGGAGGATTTCATGAGATTTGCGACTGACTTCGGGATGGAGATCGATGTCTGACGTACTCTACGATGTGCCAAATGACGAGTTCAACTACAAGCTCACCTACCCTGAGATTGGACAGAGCGCTTTTCTAGCCAAGGAAGCGTTGTCTGCGCGCCTTCGTTTGGAGGCGTATGAGCCTGATGTCCAGCGACGGGTTGCGACGTGGTCCGACCCTGTCTGGTCTCTTACCGGAGATCCTGTGATGCCAACGAAGGTGCCCGACATGGATTACGGGGGATCGTTGCACCACCCAGCAGAACTTGATAGATCGTCCGAAGTGCCGTCCGATTCGATGTCGGTCGAGGACCAGCTGGTGTTTCTTTCGATGGCGGAATTGGACGATTTCTTGCGGCCGCTCGTAGGGAGGGTGAAGGAGCTCGTTGGGTTGGCTGGCGCAGAGGAAGATCAACAAGCGCTCAATCCATTGTCACTGCGTGGTTTCTTCAGATTCCTCTACTTGCATCGGTCGAGAATTGTGTCGAGGCCCCAGTTGATTCTGACGACAGAGGGGTTGTTGCGAGCGATTTGGAGAAGAAGCAGAGATCATCGGATTGGCATCAGATTCCTTGATGACAGAATGGTTTCCTTCGTGACCTTTCTACCCGACGGTGCTCGTCCAACGCAGATTAATCGGGTTGGCGGGGAGTCTTCCATCGAGGGTTTCTTTCGGTGCGTGAGCATCGACTCGCTGAGTGATTAGTGGCTTGGAGATCGTTGAGATCACCGATGCGTTCGATTGCGCGAGGTTGGCCAAGGGTACCCAGATACGAAAGGACGATGGGGTTGAGGGCGATGCCTTTGCACTACGCAAGGGAGAGTCCTATCTGTCCATGAACTGTCTTGACCTGCTCGACGGCGACCGTAGTGAACAACTCGACTCACTGCGAGCCGTGTTGGAGCGCAAGTTGAATGTTAGCGGGACGGCGCGGCTGGCGATCATCAATGTTGGAGGGACGAAGCGAAGTGTCTTGCCGCATTCGGTGCTGAACTTCGTCCACGAACCGGAGGCGGACGACGAGTCCCATTGCGGCATGTACGGGTTGGAATACAACAACGAGCTGGTTCAGGATCTCATTGCTGAGTCCGTAGTTGACGTGGTGAAAGCGCGGCGCTAGCTCACTCCCAGACGTTGCCCGTCATGTCGTGTAGGCCGAAGGCGTTGGGTTTGAACTGCCCGACCGGGGCCATGTCCGCGAAACCGTCGCTGCAGGCTGCGGTGACCAGTTCGGGTGAGACCGCATTGCGGGACTGGTCTGGGACGTTCCCGTACTCGCAGAGGGTCTGGGGGGTTGTCACCGAAGTGGTAGACCGTGTCGCCCGGCCCGCAGGGCGTACTCGAACTCCGCCTCCGTTGGTAGCCGGTACCGACCGCCAAGCAGGGTCAATACGGCAACGGTGCGCGCCGCGTTCAGCGAAACGGCCATCAGTTGCTACGACTTGCCACGAGTTCGTCCACGACGGCGGGATCGGCCAAGGTGGAGGTGTCCCCCAGGTCGTCGATCTCGCCGGCGGCGATCTTGCGCAGGATGCGCCGCATGATCTTGCCGGACCGCGTCTTCGGCAAACCGGGTGCGAGTTGGATCACGTCGGGCCTGGCGATGGGACCGATCTCCGTACGCACTTGTTGGACGAGTTCGTCGACCAGGGCGTCGCCTTCGTTGATGCCGGCCATCAGGGTCACGAACGCGTAGATTCCCTCGCCCTTGATCGCGTGCGGAAAACCGACCACGGCCGCCTCCGCGACGGCGGGGTGCAGAACCAGGGCGCTCTCGACCTCGGCGGTGCCGAGACGGTGGCCGGATATGTTCATCACGTCATCCACCCGGCCCGTTATCCAGTAGTAGCCGTCGGCATCCCGGCGTGCGCCGTCGCCGGTGAAATAGAAACCCTTGTAGGTGGCGTAGTAGGTGTCCACGACGCGCTGGTGGTCGCCGTAGACGGTGCGGATCTGCCCGGGCCACGGGGCGGTGATGACGAGATTGCCCGACGCCTCGGTGTCTTCGATGACGTTACCGTCGGGGTCTACGAGTGCCGGTTGGATGCCGAAGAAAGGCCGCGTGGCGGAGCCGGGCTTCAAGTCCGTGGCACCGGGTAGCGGCGTGATCATGATGCCGCCGGTTTCCGTTTGCCACCACGTATCGACCACCGGACAGCGACGCTCGCCGACCACGCCGTGGTACCACTCCCAGGCCTCGGGATTGATCGGCTCCCCGACGGTGCCGAGAACGCGGAGACTCGCGCGGGACGTGCATTTGACGTAGTCGTCGCCCTGCCCCATCAGTTGGCGGATGGCGGTGGGCGCGGTGTAGAAGATGTCGACCTTGTGCTTGTCGACCACCTGCCAGAAGCGCGAAGCGTCCGGGTAGGTCGGTACGCCCTCGAACATCAGCGTAGTGGCACCGTTGGCGAGGGGACCGTAGACGATGTAGGAATGGCCGGTGACCCATCCGACGTCGGCCGTGCACCAGTAGATATCGCCGTCGTGGTAGTCGAAGACGTACTTGTGGGTCATGGCGGCATGCAACAGGTAGCCACCGGTGCTGTGCTGCACGCCCTTCGGCTTGCCCGTGGAACCGGACGTGTAGAGGATGAACAGTGGATCCTCGGCGTCCATGACCGCGGGCTCGAAGATCGACGATTGGCCGTCGACGAGTTCGTCGTAGTAGACGTCCCGGCCGTCCTGCCAGGGCACCTCGGCGCCGGTGCGGCGCACGGTGAGTACCGTGTGGACGTTGGGGCAGTCGGCCAATGCCACCTCGGCGTTCTCCTTGAGTGGCACCGTGCGTCCGCCGCGTACACCCTCGTCGGCGGTGATCAGCGTGCGGCAGTCCGAATCGAGGATGCGGTCCTTGAGGGATTGGGGCGAGAAACCGCCGAACACCACCGAGTGGATCGCGCCGATGCGTGCGCAGGCGAGCATGGCGTAGGCGGCTTCGGGAATCATTGGCATGTAGATGCACACCCGGTCGCCTTTGCCGACGCCGCGGCCCGCAAGGGCGTTGGCGAGGCGGCAGACGGCGTCGGACAGTTCCCGGTAGGTGATGGTCGTTGCCGAATCCGGGTCGTCGCCTTCCCAGATGATGGCCGGCTGCGTTGCACGGTGAGGCAGATGCCGGTCGATACAGTTGGCGCAGGCGTTGAGCGTCGCGCCATGGAACCAGCCAACCCGACCGTTCGGGAAATCGTGGGAGGACACCTCGGTCCACTCGCTATACCAATCGACGAACTCGCGTGCGCGTTCGCTCCAGAACGAGTCAGGGTCGGCGATCGACTGCTCGTACATCTCGAGGTAGCGCGCGCTGTCGATGTGGCTTCTCTCGCGGATGCCGTCTTCTACGGGATAGATGTTCGCCATTAACGTGCCCTTCTTACTTGGGTGAGCAACCCGGCCGTGGACGCGTCGTTCCCTGCGCCTTGGCTCCCTCCGCTCGTGAGTTCGTCGTGGATCTCTCCCGCGAGTTCCTTGCCAAGCTCCACGCCCCACTGGTCGAAAGGGTTAATTTGCCAGATCGAGCCGAGGCAAAACACCTTGTGCTCGTAGAGTGCCAGCAGCGCACCGAGCGAACGGGGAGTCAACTCGTCGAGCAGCACGGTCGTACTCGGTTGGCCCCCGGCAACCGATCGGTGGCTTCCGAGTGGCCCGTCGGCTGCCCGTCCCTCCGACATGGCCTTGCTTTGCGCCAGGCAATTGGCAAGTAGCCAGTCGTGGTGATCCTTGAGATCGTGGCCGGCGCGGGCGACGGCGACGAAATCGGCGCTGAACGCGCGGGTGCCCTGGAGCAATAGCTGGTGAAAGGCATGCTGGCCGTTGGTTTCCTCGCCGCCCCACACCACGGGAGCCGTGTGGGTGCGAACGGCATCCCCGTCGCGACGAACGGATTTACCGTTGCTCTCCATCTCGAGTTGCTGCAGGTAGCTCGGGAGGAGTCGTAGCCGACGGTCGTAGGGGAGCACCGCGTGGGTAGCGGTGCCGTGAAAGTTCGTGTTCCAGATTGCGAGCAGCGCCAATAGAACGGGGATGTTGTCCTTCGGCGCGGTCTCCCGGAAGTGGTCATCGACCCCGTGCGCGCCGGCGAGAAGGTCCTCGAAACAACCCCGACCGAGTGCGATGGCGATGGGCAGACCGGCGGCGGACCACATCGAGAAACGTCCGCCGACCCAATCCCACATGGCGAACCGGTTGCCGGGCGGAATGCCGAACTCGGCGGCTGCGGCCTGATTGGCCGTGACCGCCAGGAAGTGCTCTTCGACGATACCGGTTTCGCAGGTCCGCTCGAGGAACCAACTGCGGGTCGTCTCCGCGTTCACGCGGGTTTCGAGGGTCGTGAAGCTCTTCGAGACGACGATGACCAGCGTGGTGGCCGGATCCAGTCCGGCAAGCGTCCGAACGGCCGCGTCGCCGTCGATATTCGCGAGGAACCGCACATCGGGTGCGTGCGGGGGCCGTAGCGCGTCGACCACGAGTTCCGGACCTAGTTGCGACCCGCCGATGCCAATGACGATCACGGTTTCGAACGGTTTGCCGGTATATCCACGGCGCTGGCCGCAACGCACCGCATCGGCCACCGTAAGGAAGCGTTCGCGTTCCGCGGCGACCTCCTTGGGACATGCCCCCGCCGGGGCTCTAAGGAGTGTGTGCTGAACCGGCCGATCTTCCGTGTTGTTGATCCGCGCGCCGGCGAACAGTTCGCCGATGGCGCGGGGGAGTTTGCTTTCGGCAGCAAGTTCGGCGAGGGCTTCGAAGACCTCGTCGTCGAGGGCTTGCTTGGAGTAGTCGACGAGAACCGGTCCGAGGCGCCGGGAGCGGGAAGTGGCTCGAGCCGGGGTCCCGGTACGCGGTTTGGCAAGAATTGCCAGCCGCTGCCAGGCACCGAGACCTTGGGGTGGGTTAGATTGCGACGCCGACATTGTCGATCAGTCGGGCCCTGCCGAGTCGGGCAGCGGCGAGGATTCGAAGTGTGCGGGTATCGTCATCCGGCGGCACGAGTCGTACGGCGTCGCGGACGGCCACGTAGTCGACGTCGAAACCGGCTGCGGTCAGTGCCCGGGCGCCGCGCGCTTCGGCATCCGCGTAGGCGCGATCGCCGCGTTCGATCGCGGCCTTGATCCGCATCAGGACTCGGTTGATCAACGCTGCTCGCTCGCGTTCTTCGTCGGACAGGTATTTGTTGCGGCTCGACATGGCGAGACCGCTCGGTTCGCGTACGGTGGGTACCCCGGTCACCTCGAGCGGCATGTCGAGTTGACGCGCCATCGTGCGGATCAAGGTCAACTGCTGCCAGTCCTTTTCGCCGAAGAAGGCTTCGTTCGGGGCAACGATATTGAACAGCTTGGCGACCACGGTGGCGACGCCGTCGAAGTGGCCAGGGCGCGCTTCGCCGCAGAGCTTATGGGCGAGCGACCCAACGGTGACCGACACGTGATCGTCCTGGCCGCCGGGATACATGTCGTCGACCGAGGGATTGAAGACGAGGTCGGTTCCCGCCGCCTCGAGCAGCCGCAGATCGTCGTCGAGTGTGCGCGGGTAGTTGGCGAAGTCTTCGTTGGGGCCGAACTGGGTGGGATTGACGAATATCGACACCATGCAGAAGTCGCTCGCCTGCCGGCATGCCTGGACCAATGCCAAGTGCCCGGCGTGGAGGTTGCCCATGGTCGGGACGAGGCCGGTCCTGACGTGGCGTTGACCCTCGAGAGTCGCGCGCAGCGTCGCGATGTCATGAACGACATCCACCGCGGGACTCAGGTGAAGGAGTGTTCTGGACCGGGGAAAGCGCCGCTACGAACCGCCTCCGCGTAGGCGCGAAACGCGCCGGGTATCCCGTCGTCGCTTTCCGGGAGGAAGTTCTTGACGAACTTCGGAACCCGGATGCTCGACGGGGTGAGCCCGAGCATGTCGTGCATGACCATGATCTGCCCGTCAGTGTGAGGACCCGCGCCGATGCCGATCACGGGGACGTCGAGCCGTTCGGTGATCTCCTGTCCAAGGTCGACCGGTACGCACTCCAGAAGGATGATCGAAGCGCCCGAGTCCTGCAGGATCAGCGCTTCGTTGATCATGGACTGTGCCTGGCTTGGATCGCGCCCCTGCACCCGGTAGCCGCCAATGCGGTTGATCGATTGGGGCGTCAGACCCATATGCGCACAGACCGGAATCCCGCGCTCCGTCAACAGGCGCGTCGATTCGGCGAGCCACGCACCCCCCTCCAACTTCACCACGTGCGCACCCGCGCGCATGAGCACCGCGGCGCTCTCGAGGGACTGCGACTCCGAGGCATAGCTCATGAATGGCAGGTCGGCCATGATCAAGGCGCCCCGGTTGCCCCGGTGGACGCAGTTCATGTGGTAGACCATGTCGTCGAGGGTGACGGGCAAGGTGCTGTCGTGACCATGCAGCACCATGCCGAGGGAGTCTCCGACCAGCAAGACGTCGACGCCCGAAGTCGAAATCAGCTCGGCGAACAACGCGTCGTAGGCGGTGAGCGAGGCGAAATGTTGGCGGCGCCGCTTTTTCTGTTGCAGCGAATTCAGCGAAACCGGTGACTTGCGGGCCTGGCTGCTCATACAGGTCCTCCACACCTTGGGCGCTTCACCCTCCGTTGCAGCGAATTCAGCGAAACCGGTGACTTGCGGGCCTGGCTGCTCATCTCCACACCTTAGGGACTGCGGGCACTTGGTGGCGCAAACTCGACCTAGAGAAGACTGGGACTCGGGTTGAAGTATTGGCGCACGCCGCTCATGTTCTTGATTTCCTCCACGAGCGCCCGATAGTGCGCCTCGTTGTCGGCAAAGTCGATTTCCGCCGCGTTGATGATCAGCAGCGGCGCTCCGTCGTATTCGTGGAAGAACTCGGTGTATGAATCGCTGAGCAACGTGACGTACTCCGAGTCGATGCGTTGCTCGTAGGCGATGCCGCGGCGGCGAATCCGGTCGAGCAGGACGGCAACCGGCGCTTGCAGGTAGATGACCAGGTCGGGTTCCGGCGGACGAACGTCCAGGGTTCGGTGTATCTGTTCGTAGAGTTCGAGTTCGTTCTCGTCGAGATTCGCCTGGGCGAAGAGCCGATCCTTCTCCATCAGGAAGTCGGTAACCAGGATCGGGCCAAGCAGGTCGTCCCGTGAAAATCCGGCGACCTGGTTGGCACGGTGCAGAAGAAAGAACAACTGGGTGGGCAGCGCGTAGCGCCGTCCCTCGCGGTAGAAGCGGTCTAGAAACGGGTTCTCGATAGCCGGTTCGAGGACCAGGGGACGGTGGAAGGTGTCGGCGAGGCGACGCGCCAGGGTCGTCTTGCCGACGCCGATGGGTCCCTCGACCGCGATGTAGTGTGGTGCGGAATCCGCTTCTGCGACCGGGGTTTCTGGCGCCGCTACCGCCATGGCGTCCGTGGGCTGATCATGGTTGCGCGGCCTCTTGGGGCATGTTTGGACCACCGTTCGCCGCGTTCATATTGGCCGGAACCCGATTCCGGCGATTGCGGCCACGCCGTCGGCGCCGTCGACGAGGACCCCCGGGTAGTTCGCGCAACAACGAGTCGGTGTTTTGCGTTTGGGCGTTGGTCCACCAATCGCCTAGTTCTTCGGGCGCATCGCCGGTCGCGCACCGAATCATCAGGAAGTCGTAGGCGGCGCGGAACCGTCGGTGCGCGAGTACGCGCGCAACATTGCGCGATGTACGGTCGGCGAGAAGGGGCTGGAGGTGCCAGACATCGCGCACGAACCAGCCGTGACGGCGCGGTATCGAGATGGTGGACTGCTGGGCGGCGATCACCGTGCTGGCGGGGTCGTCGCTCTGATCGGGCGCGGTGGTCGCCGTGCGCTCGAGGCGGTCGAGATACGCCTGCCAGAGGAACGCGGCGATGAGAAAACCGGGTGTTACCGGCTTGTTCACCTTCAAGCGCTGATCCGTACTCGCAAGGGCAAGCGTGGCGAGCGCTTCGCCGTGTGGTGGTAGCGGGAAGAGGATTTCCACGAGATCGTGTTCGCACAGCAATTCGAAGGCCCGTTCGCCGTGCCCGGTGAGGAACAGCTTGGTGAATTCGTCGAACAGCCGCGCCGGCGGTATGGCGTTGAGCATCTCGCACATCGGTGCGACCGCAGCCTCGGTATCGGGGTGCAGCTCGAGATCCAGCTTGGCGGCGAACCGGATGGCGCGAAGGATCCGCACCGGGTCTTCCTGGAACCGGATCTTGGGTTCGCCGATGAGCCGTAGGGTGCGGGAAGCGATGTCCTTCATCCCTTCGCAATAATCGAGTACGACGTCCGCATCGGGATCGTAGTAGAGCGCGTTGACGGTGAAGTCTCGCCGGAACGCATCCTGGTCGATGGTGCCGTAGAGGTTGTCCCGAAGAATCATGCCGTCGTCTGAGAGGTGGGGCCCGTGGTCTTCCTCGTCGCTGACCGGGCGTCGAAACGTCGACACCTCGATGATTTCGCGACCCATTCGAACGTGCACGATTCGGAACCGCCGGCCCACTAGCCGCACGCGCGGAAAGACGTCCCTCACGTCCTCTGGCGTGGCGTCGGTCGCAACGTCGAAATCCTTCGGCATCTTGCCGAGCAGCAGGTCGCGAACACAGCCGCCGACGAGATAGGCATCGAATCCGGCACGGCGCAGCTTGTCGATCACGGCGACCGCCTTCTCGGACACGCGAGTGCGGTCGATGTCGTGTTCGGTAATCCGCTTCAGCAAGGAAAGGGACGGCGTCGCGAAGGTTCGGCGATTGTATAGTCAGGCGCACCCACCTGCCAGCACGGCTGCTTCTGCACGGGACGGGACGAGCCCGTCCCCGACGATTGGATGTTCCTTTGCACGTTAGCGTCGGGGGCCGCGCTTGTGGGTCCGTCGGCGGGGAATGTTGAGACGCTGGCGGCGTTCCCAAAGGCTCTTGCGGCTGATCCCGAGGGACTTCGCCAGTTCCGTCTCGGTAAGGTGATCCTCGTTGTCGAGCACGAAGCGCAGGAAATAGCCTTCCAGGCTACTCGACGATTCCCGTTGCGCATCGGCTTGGGCGGCGCGGGAGGCGTCGGCGTGTATGGGCAGCATGTCGGCATTGATCGTGGTCGCCTGGCACAGGATCACCGCGCGCTCGAGAGCGTTCTCGAGTTCCCGCACGTTGCCGGGCCAGCGATACCGCTGCATGGCTTCGATCGCATCCGCGGATAGGGCGAGGCCACGCTTGTTGAACTTGTCGGCGAGGCGTTCAAGCGTGGTTTGCGCAATAGCCACCACGTCGTCGCCGCGGTCGCGCAACGGCGGTACACGGAGGGAAACCGCGTTGAGCCGCGCGAACAGGTCCTCACGGAACTGCCCGTTCTTGGTCAATTGCCGAAGGTCGCGATGGGTGGCCGCGATGACCCGGACGTCGATGCGGTGCGTCTCCGATCCGCCCAGTCGACGAAACGTCCCTTCGGTTAGATAGTGGACCAGGCGCGCTTGTGCGCTTGCCGGAAGGTCGCCGATCTCGTCGAGAAACAAGGTGCCGCCGTGCGCGGCTTCGAGCAACCCGCGTCGCGTCGCCGTCGTCGCGTCTTCCGTCGCCGACCGGCTGGGCGAGTCGCTCCCGAACAGTTCGACCTCGATCAACGTCTCGGGAATCGCGGCGCAGTTGAAGGTGATCACCTGCGCATGGCGGCGCAGGCTCGCGGTGTGAAGGGCGCGGGCGATCAGTTCCTTTCCCGTGCCCGACTCACCGAGAATCAGTATCGACGACCCGGTCGGTGCCACGGATGCGACCCGGTCGAGCAGGTCTTGCATTTCGTCGCACTGGCCGACGATCGGCGAGAACGCCGAACTGTCCGCGGGTACATCGGCCGTGGCGACGGCGCGTTCGACGGCGGCGATCAGGGCGTTCGGTTGAAATGGTCTCGGCAGGTAGTCGGCGGCGCCGCGCCGCATGCATTCAACCGCTTCGGGAATGCTCGGCGAGTCGGCCAAAAGCACGACCGGGACCGGAGCGGCCATCGCAACGATGTTCGAGGACGCCGCGAAGGACGTATTGGCGACGACGGTGTCCGCTTGCGCGTTGTCCATGATCACCGCGTCCGCGTGGGGTGCTTCGACGACGCCGAAGCCGTTGCGTTCAAACTCCTCTCGCAGTCGTTGACGGCGCGAGTCGTCTTCTTCGATCACGAGCACGCGGGTCATCCAACGAATACTAGCGCGTCTCGCGAGTACGCGAGCGCGTCTCGCGAGTACGCTCGTCAAGAACGCTAGCAGGCCGATCACCGAGCGGCGGAGTGGCCGACGTGATGTCGCGGGGCTCCCCTTGGCGTTTGTTTCATGGAAGACTCGGAGTACCACGAGGCTGTTCGACTACCGCGAGGGTCACGACCATGAGCGAACTCTCCATGGGCATGCTGCTCTTGATCATCGTCGTCCTGACGATCATCTCCGCGTACTTCGCGGGATCCGAGACGGCGATGATGGCGCTGAACCGCTACCGGCTTCGGCACCTCGCGAATGAGGGTCATCGCGGCGCGCGCAAGGCGAACCGTCTGCTGCAACGACCCGACCGGCTCCTGGGCGTCATCCTGGTGGGCAACAACATCGTCATCATTCTCGCGGCATTCGTCGCCTCGGAGGTGGCCGAGCGGCTGCTCGGCGATACCGCCGGACCCATCGTAGGTGCCATCGTGCTGACGGTGTACATGCTGATATTCGCGGAGGTGACACCCAAGACAGTCGCCGCGGCGCGGCCGGAGGCGCTTGCCTTCTCATCCGCCTACATCCTGCAACCGCTGCTGAAGGTCTCCCGTCCATTGGTGATCTTCGTCAACTGGATCAGCAACCTGATGGCGGCACCGTTGATCGCGCGGACTGCGGAGAAGTCCGAGACGCTTTCGGTCGCCGAACTCAAGACGGTGCTGAACGAGCACACGACGATCCCACGCGTCCATCAGGACATGATCGTCGGTATTCTCGACTTGGAGAACGCCACGGTTGAGGACATCATGGTGCCCCGCGCGGAGATCGCCGGCATCGACATCAACGACGATACGGCGACGATCCTCGAGGCGATCGAGAGTTCGCAGCACACGCGCCTGCCCGTATACCGCGAGCACATCGACGACGTGGTTGGCATCCTCCACTTGCGGCGCGCGTCCCGTTTCACAAGCCGGGAGACGTTCAGCAAGGCCGCCCTCGTGCGCGAGACGGAGGAGCCCTACTTCGTCCCGATGAGTTCGGCGCTCCACACCCAGCTATTCAACTTCCGGCGTCAGAAGCGGCGCGTTGCGCTGGTGGTCGACGAATACGGCGAGATCCAGGGCATGGCGACGTTGGAGGACATCCTCGAGGAGATCGTCGGCGAGTTCACGACCGACTTCACCTCCGACTTGGGCGAGATTCACCGGCAGAACGACGGATCCTACGTGATCAACGGCAGTGTCCTCGTCCGCGACGTGAACCGCGCGCTCGGCTGGGACCTCCCGACCTCGGGTCCACGGACGATGAACGGACTCGTCCTCGAGCACCTCGAGGCATTCCCGGACGGCCAGGTCGGCGTCCGAATCGGGCGCTACGCGATCGAGACGGCCCGGATCACCGACAACGTCATTCGTACCGTCAAGGGGATCGCGTTGTAGAGCGGCACGCCCGACGTCAACGGGCTAGGGCGGAGAAGCCAGCGAGGCTCGTACCCCGGGGTACGCGGGCGATGTTCCATTCGCCAACTGCCCATGCGAGCATCGTCTCGACCTGATCGAGGGGCGCCTCGAGACCGAGAAGCGAGAGTACGGTAGCGAGGTTGTGCGGTGCCCACCGGTTGTCGATGGCCGTTGCGCGGTTGTGCTTGGATAGCTTGACGCCGGAAGCTTCGACCACGACCGGGACATGCGCGTATGTGGGTGGCGGAACGTCGAGCCACCGCATGAGTAGAAGCTGCTCCGCCGTGTTTTCGAGGAGGTCGGCACCCCGGACGACGTTGTTCACGCCCAACGCGAGATCGTCGACGACGACGGCGAGCGGATACGAGGCGTAGCCATCGCGGCGTTGCACGATGAAGTCGCTTAACGTGCGGTTGGACATGTTCACGTCGCCCTGTACCCGATCCACGAACGCGGGGGCTGCCGCCTCGGCACGAACCCGCAGGGCGTTGCCATCCCGCGGTAACCCACGATCCCGGCATGTCCCCGGGTACCGGTCGAGCCCGCGTAGTTCACGACGCGTGCAACCGCAGGCGAAGCATCTCTCGCCCAGTTGTCGAATCGCGCCGTGGTGGCGTTGCAGTTGGTGGCTTTGGCGGTGGACGGGTCCGTCCCAGGCAAGTCCGTGGGACTCCAGGGTGGCAAGAATGGCGGGTTCGGCCTCGGGTTCGACCCGTGGCGTGTCCAAGTCGTCGATTCGAAGCAGCCAGGAGCCGTGGTGGGCGCGGGCGTCAAGCCAGGAGGCGACGGCGGTCAGCAGGGATCCGAGGTGCAGGGGACCCGATGGGGTTGGTGCGAATCGGCCAACGTATTGCGGCGTCACACTGGATTCCCTGAGCAGCCCGGGTGTTTATGCGTAGGTTGCATGTGGCAAGACGGTTGGGGTCGCTCTTGGACGGCCCGTGTACTCGCGAGACGCGCTCGGGTGCTCGCGAGACGCGCTAGCGTTCCTTGGAAATGGAGGTTCCGCGATGGCGAAACGCCAACGGGCCCGTTGGGACACGTCGCGTCCGGTACGACGAGCGTTTAACCGCGGAGTTGTTTCTCGCGGAGTTCGTCCAGGGCCTTGCAGTCCACGCATTGGGTCGCGGTGGGTCGCGCTTCCAGGCGGCGCAGACCGATTTCGACGCCACAGGTATCGCAGTACCCGTAGTCGTTGCGGTCCATCCGGTCCAGGGTTTCGTTGATCTTGCGGATCAAGCGCCGCTCGCGGTCACGGGTTCGCAGTTCGATCCCGAGTTCCTCCTCGCGGGTGGCTCGGTCGAGTTCGTCGGGAAAGTTGGACGCTTCGTCCTGGAGTTGGTTGACGGTGCGGTCCACCTGCTCCATGAGATCTCGTCGCCATTCCTTGAGGATTTGGCTGAAGTGGGCGACTTGGCCCGGGTTCATGTATTCCTCGTCCGAACCTGGACTGTAGGGTACGAAGTTTCGAAACGGGGAGTCGCCGCCGGAGGCCGTCCCGATGGATGCTTCGCTGGTTGCTTCGTTGGTCATGGCTTTACCGGGAATCCTCTTGATCCAGTATGCTTGGCCGCCGCCAAGTGCCTCTCTATCGAGAGGCCCCTCTTTCGAGAGGGCGCGTAACCTACCAAAAGGACTTCCCAATAACCACACCGAATGCGTTACGGGAAGTTACCGGTCCGTGAAGTTCGAACCGCCCCTTCAACGCGCCACCCTGATTCGCCGCTACAAGCGCTTTCTCGCCGATGTGGAGACGGCCGCGGGAGAAACGCTGACCCTGCACTGCCCCAATACCGGGGCGATGACGGGCTGTGCCGATCCCGGCAGCGTCGCCTGGTATTCCACTTCCACCAACGAGCGCCGAAAGTACCCCCACACGCTGGAAGTCGTGGAGGATCGGGACGGTCATTTCATCGGAATCAACTCCGCCCGCGCCAACGAGTTGGTCGTGGAAGCACTGGAGGCCGACCTGCTGCCCGGGTTCCCGAAGAACGCCCGAGTGCAACGCGAAGTGGTGATTCCCGGTCAGCCCGGACGCCTCGACCTGCTGGTGGACGACATCTACGTGGAAGTGAAGTCGGTCACCCTCAAACTCGCCGATAGCGGTGCGTTTCCGGATGCCGTGAGCGTCCGCGCGACGCGTCATCTGGACACGCTGTCCCGTCTGGCGCGCAAGGGGGGAGGGGCCGCGTTGGTGTTCTGCGTTCAGCATTCGGGCATCTCCACGGTTCGCAGCGCCGACGAGATCGATCCCGGCTACGGGCTCGCCCTGCGACGCGCGGTGGCCGACGGCGTTCAGGTATGCGCCCTGCGCTGTCGCGTCACGCCGTTGGG
>JAGWBM010000110.1:419-6163 GCA_021295895.1 Pseudomonadales bacterium | reverse complement strand
TTGGCGGGAGTCAACGCGCAGTTGCGGTGAGGGTCGCCGTGGTGCAGGGGTCGCGTCGCCGGGCCTCCGCGCCGCCCGCCACTAGGGCGCTCCTTGCAGCAGCCAGTTCGCCCGGTAGGCAATCCGACACGCGTTGGCGAACAGGCCCCGGTTTCGCGGGGATATGAACTCCTCGACATCCAAGTCCTCCATCGCCGCAAGGCTACGTTTCAGCCCAATCTCGGCCAGTCGCCGGCTGCGGTCGTCGTCGAGGTCGAGGCCACCGCACACGATGACCGACGTCAAGAGGGCCGCCAGGGTGTTTTGTCGGTACAAGCGCCAGCACTCGTTGAATGTGAAGTCCGTTGCGCCCGCGCGACAGACGATATCGTGGTATTCCTCGACGGCCTCGCGCTCGATCCGGCGTCGAACCGGGATGGTCAGGTTGCCGACGAGGAAATACCCGACGTCGTACAGCCCGCAACTCAGTCCGCTCACTTGCCAGTCGATGACGGTCAAGTCGTCGCCGTCGCCGTCCGCGAAGAACAGGTTGTCCAGTCGGTAGTCGCCGTGAGTGAACGTTCGCGGACCGTCGCCCAATGCGGCCATGTGGTCGATCACACATAGTCCGAAGTCCTCCGCATGTTGGCGGGTCGTACTTGTGAAACTGTCGCCGAAGTACTTGAGCGTGCGTACCAGATTGGTGAGAAATACGATCTGCACGACGGGCCGCATCTTGGGATTGGTCGAGTCGTAGGTACCCGACATGACGGGCTCGTGTGTCCTGTTCCAATACGTGCCGTGCATGCGAGCCAGCGCTCGGATGGCTTGTCTGGCCTGCGCGGGGCTGGCACCGGTGATCTGGTCGACCACTCCCATGCCGCGGATGTCCTCGAGGACGAGCACGAATCGGTGGCTTCTCGATTCGAAGTCGCCGTATAGGAGTCTTGGGGTCCGCACGGGGAACTGCGACGCGAGCGAACGGTAGAAGTCGTACTCGCGTCGATACAGTGCGAGGCGCTTGCCCATGCGCCGATTCCTGGCGGTCACGCTCGGCAGTTTCACGATGATGCTCTCAGGAGCTGGGTCATCTGCTTCGGCGTATTCGAGGTGACAGCGCATGACTTGGCCCATCACCCCCGCGCCGACGCCGACTTCCTCAACGCGGATGTCGCTGGGCGGCGCGACACGACCGCCGCCGGCGGCGAGCGCCCGGCGAACCCATTCGGCGGTGATTGAGCTGCCATCCTCGGGAATTGGCGGATCGGGTGTCATGTGTCTGCTCTCATGTGTCTGCTCGTCACGTAATCTACTGAGGGTGCGCCCGTGTTCCATCCACGAGTGGGCCGCAAGTTTTCGTTTACATCAGCGCCCCGATGCCGATAATACGCGCCATCCTCACCACGCGAGGGATCCGCCGTGGCACTACCTAATCTTGAGGACTACTTCCCGGACTGGAAGGAGCGCGAGGCGCTGGCCGAAGCGATGATTCCAATCATCGGCCAGTTGTACCGCAAGAACGTCGTCGTCTACTGCTACGGGCGTGCGCTGCACAACCGAAGCGTGACGGACATCATGAAGACTCACCGATTCGTTCGCCAGGTAGCCGAGAACGAGTTGTCCGAGTTCGAGAGTTACCCGATCGTCGAGGCCCTGTCGAAGCTCGACCTGGGGCCGTCGCACGTCGACGTCGGCAAACTGGCAGTGCGCCTGATGGAACGACAGCAGCGGGGGGAATCGATTACACCGTTGGAGTACGTCCGTGAAGCCAGTGCCCATGTCATTGGCCGCTACGTCAAACCGCTCGCCAAGCCGCAGGACGTCGTTCTTTTCGGCTTCGGCCGGATTGGCAGGCTGCTGGCGCGCCTCTTGATTGAGAAGACCGGCGGCGGGGACCAACTGGTGCTACGCGCGGTGGTGCTGCGTCCCGGACGGGATGACGACATCCAGAAGCGAGCCGCGCTGTTGCGTCGGGACTCCGTTCACGGCGCATTCAACGGCACCATCCGGGTCGACGAGGAGAACCAGTGCCTGATCGTCAACGGCAATGTCGTGCACATGATCTACGAGGAAGACCGCTCGAAAATCGACTACACGGACTACGGCATCGACAACGCCATTCTGATCGACAACTCGGGGGCGTGGCGCGACGAAGCCGGACTGAGCGAACACCTGAAGTCGAGAGGCATTGCTCGCGTGCTGTTGACCGCACCTGGCAAGGGCAGGATCAAGAACATCGTGTCGGGCGTGAACTCGCATCGGGTGGGCGATGACGACCGGGTTCTGTCCTGCGCGTCCTGCACCACCAACGCGATCGTCCCGGTGTTGAAGGCCGTCAACGACAAGTGGGGCATCGTCCACGGCCACATCGAGACCGTGCATGCCTACACGCCGGATCAGAATCTCCACGACAACTACCACAAGAGCGATCGTCGCGGTCGTGCGGCGCCGTTGAACATGGTCATCACGGAGACGGGCGCCTCGAAAGCGGTTGCGAAACTGCTTCCAGAACTCGACGGCAAGCTAACCGGCAATGCCATCCGTGTACCAACGCCGAACGTGTCGTTGGCGATACTCATCCTGACGCTGCACCGCGACACCACGCTGGACGACGTAAACAGCTATCTACGCGATGTGGCTTTGGACTCTTCGCTGCAGCGTCAAATCGACTACACGTCGTCGAAGGAACGCGTCTCCAGCGACTACATCGGCAATCGCCACGCCTGCAGCATCGACGGCGGCGCCACGATCGTCTCCGGCAACCGCATCATTCTGTACGCCTACTACGACAACGAGTTCGGCTACGCCTGCCAGGTGATTCGCGTGACCCAGAAATGGGCGGGAATCCGCTACCCGCTGGTCCCGAACGACGTGGCGCGGACCGGCTTCGAGGAGATGAGGACCTCGGTGGCTGCGGGTTGACCGCGGCATGGGTCTACGGGACCGCGGACACCGCACGGTTGCGTCGGGCTAGGGCCTTGCGCCGAGGGGTTTCGCACCGCGAACGCCCAGCCTGCCGTCCATGGCACGCTAGCGCCTTACCCTGTGGCTGAATCCCACGACCGATTCGCGCGGGTTCTGAAGGCGCGCGCCGTACTCGCGCTGTCCTTCGGCGCGATGATCGGCTGGAGCTGGGTCTTGATGACCGGCCACTGGGTCGAGAACGCCGGCAGTGTGGGTACCCTCGTGGCGTTCGCGGGCGGCGGTCTGGTGATCGGCTTCATCGGTCTCACCTATGCCGAGTTGGCTTCGGCCATGCCCAAGGCGGGTGGGGAGCACGTCTACACCCACGCCGCCCTAGGCGCGAACTGGTCGTTCGTGTGCACTTGGGCGCTCCTGATGGCGTACGCCACGGTCTGCGTCTTTGAGTCGGTCGCGCTGCCGACCGCGGTCGAGTACCTGTACCCGGGCATTCGTTTGGGCACGCTGTGGACCGTCGTCGGCGCGCCGGTAGACCTGGGATTCGTGCTGGTCGGGGTGCTCGGCGCCGTGGCCATGACGGTCGTGAACTATCTCGGGATTCGGACCGCGGGGCGAGTGCAGATGGTGGTCACCGTCGCGATCGTTGCAGCCGGGGTACTGCTATTTGTTGGCGCTCTTGGAAACGGCTCGATCGAGACGGCGCGTCCGCTGGTTGCAGACCCGGCCGTCGGAATCTTGACCGTGGTCATCATGGTTCCCGCGATGCTGGTTGGCTTCGACGTGTTGCCCCAATCCGCAGAGGAGATCGACCTGCCAGCGAGGCGCATCGGCGTTCTGTTGGCGCTCTCGCTGGTGCTCGCCGTGCTTTGGTACGCCGGGGTGTCCTTTGCCGTCGCCAGTGCGATTCCCGAATCGGCGCTCGGCGAGACCATGGCAACGGCCGATGCCGCGACCGCGTTGTGGAATAGCCCTTGGGCCGGCAGCGCGCTCATCGTCGGCGGCATCGGGGGCATTCTGACCAGTTGGAACGCGTTCATCATCGGCGGCAGCCGAGTCATGTTCGCGCTTGCGGAATCCGGCGCGTTGCCAGCGTCCTTTGCCAAGCTCCATCCGCGTTACCGGACCCCGTACGTCGCCATCGTGGTCTTGGGCGCGTTGTCGTGCATCTCGCCATTGTTCGGACGAACGATCCTGGTGTGGCTGATCAACACCGGCAGCCTTGCGGTCGTGGTCGCCTACGTGTTCGTTCCGATCGCCTTTCTCGCCTTGCGCAAGCAGCAACCCGACCTGCCGCGACCATTCCGTATCCGCGCCCCGCGGTTGGTGGGATGGACGGCGATCCTGCTCGGTTTCGCCTTGCTATGCCTCTATCTGCCCGGCAGCCCCTCGGCCTTGGCGTGGCCCTACGAGTGGTGCATCGTCGCGGGATGGGCCGCCGTGGGCGCGTGCATTTGGGTTCGGCGCGTGAGACGCCAGTGAACCGTAGCCGCGGACGACTCCTAGGACCGGAGTCGGCCTGAAACCAGCGTGAGTCCCTGAAGCCGCGGCGCTAAGGGAACGAGCAACACCTGAGCAGTGGAACTAGCCAAGGCGATTGCCAGCCGCCCGGAGACGGTTACGGCCTATGCGCGCGACGACCTGCAGGAGAAGCGGCGTCCCGTCAGGCAGGCGTGGTCCGACTACGTGACCGCTGCGCCGGGGAACTGACGGACGCTACGAGCTCCTGACTCGGATTTCTCGCGGGCGGGTTCGCCCGGAGGGCGGAAGCGCCAGGGTCGGTCACCCGGATGGGACGAGACCCCGCAGTGGGTTCGGTCGCCGCAGGCGATAGTGCCCGGCCCGCGGGGGCGCCGGAAGAAAGCAGGGCGGCTTTGCCGAGGCGGGGGTTTGTGCAGCGAAGCCAGCCGATCCGACTGCCGAGGTGATCGACGCGGAAACTACGCCCCGAGCGCTGCTAGAATGGCGTCCTTGCGGTGCCAGCGGTCGACCAGCCATGAAGCCGGACCGGCTTCGAGTACTTCGTGCACCGAGAATCGTTCGGCGACGACGGACACCTCGCCTGCAGCGCCACCCAGGAACTCCCAGAATGTCGTCTGCCGCGGGTAGGCGATGGTCACGTCCACGACCGGCACGTCCAGGGGTCGCAACGCGCTCGCGATCTCGGCGAAGCCGCCCGATCTCGGCGGCAACAGGAACCGGTAGGGGGTTTCGAGACGTCGGCCGCGCTCCGGGGTGAAGCGCGTGCCCTCGGCGAATGAGAGCATTGCCGCGGGCGACTCATGCAGCACGGTGCAGGCATCGCGAACCCGACGACGGTCGTCCGCGCGACGTTCGTCCTCGGTGGTGAGCCCCCGGGCGCGGCGTCGCACGATGGGGAAGTCGAACGCGACGAAGATCAGGCCCAGCACCGGGATGTAAGCGAGTTCGCGCTTGCACAGGAACTTGATGATCGGCCCGCGCCGGCAAAATGTGGTCTGCAACAGGAATACGTCCGACCAGGATCGATGGTTGGCGACAACGATGCACGCCCGTTCGGGGTGGAGATCGAGTTCGGGAACTCGCCAACGCACCCCGGAGATTCGCTGCAGGCACCAGTCGTCGAAGGCAACTGCTCTTCGGTAGATGCGTTCGCTGAGCCGCCGGGAACGCGCACGCATACTCGGTCCGGCAACACGCGCCAGCAGCAGGATGCCAAGGGCTAGCGACCATACCACCAAGTTTAGCGATATCGCGGCGAGCGAAACCGCAGCCGTGAGGTGGCCGCCAATCGTCATGCGGGGCAGCCTACCATCAGAATCAGCGTCGGCATTCTGGCTCTCTACCTACCTGGCGTATGCCGCGTG
>JAGWBM010000110.1:0-334 GCA_021295895.1 Pseudomonadales bacterium | reverse complement strand
CTGTTCGGTGGGATGCCGGTCTCTACCGCCGCGTTCAGCGCCAGTCCGCCGCGCCCGGGGGCAAGCTTGACCCTGCGGCCGTAGAAGTTGTCGCGACCAGGTTGATCGAGTAGTCCCGTGCGCGGCACGGGGGCGACCTCAGCCTTGGATTCTACTTCAGTGGGGGACGGCAATGGCGGGGCGGCGGCGTCCGCTCGATGGCGGGTCCCCGGAGACATCGCCGCATCCCGAATGGCGATGCGGCAGCTCCGGCGTCAGCACGCAATGGATGCGGATACCGGGGGCGCGCGCCCTGGGCGCGTCTCGTTCCGCACGCATGCATCTCTCGGCTTCG
>JAGWBM010000109.1:555-6311 GCA_021295895.1 Pseudomonadales bacterium | reverse complement strand
AGCTTCGGCGGATCACGCGCTGGCCGACCGCGATCGACACCGAGCCGAGTTGGACGGCCGATGGGATGAGCCTGATCTTCACTTCCGACCGGCCCGGCAAACCCCAGATCTACCGTATTGGCCTGGAAAGGCTGCTCCCGGAACGCCTGACCTGGGAAGGGGACTACAACGCCCGGGCCCGGCTCTTGCCGAACGGTCGGCACCTCGTCTACGTGCACCGCCGAGAAAGGGTCTACCACATCGCGTGGCAGGATCTGGAACGCGGCACGGTACGGGTCTTGACGCAAACCTCCCTCGACGAATCGCCGTCGTTGTCCCCCAACGGCGCCATGATGATCTACGCCACCCAAGACCTTGGCAGGGGTATACTCGCCGTTGTTTCGATCGACAACGGGTTTAGGTACCTGTTGCCGGAAGCGGCGGGCGACGTACGCGAACCGGCGTGGTCCCCTTTCATCGATGTGCTGAGCGGCGGCCGCTGAGGAACAACGGAGAGCGACATATGGGAGGTGAGATGATTCGTCAATTGTTCAGCGCACTGTCGGTGCTGGTTCTTGCCGGTGCAGTGCTCAGCGGGTGCCAGAGTGCACCGCCAGAGCCAGAACCGGAGCCCGAGGTGGTAACACCCGTTGTGAAGCCCACCCCGCGACCGAAGGAGCCTGAACCGGAGCCTCCGTTCAACGAGCGCGGGGAAGTCGTGGATCCTGTCACCCGCAAGCCGCTTAGCACCATCTTCTACTTCGAATACGACCAGGCGAGACTCGCCCAAGACGACATTCGCGTCTTGGCGGTGCACGCCCAGATACTCAGGGACTACCGCAACTACAGCGTTCAGATCGAAGGCCACTGCGACGAGCGTGGTACCCGGGAGTACAACCTGGCACTCGGCGAGCGACGTTGGCAGGCGGTGAGGCGTTATCTGATCTCGGCGGGGGTTCGTTCAACTCAGATCGAAGGTACGAGCTTCGGCGAGGAACGACCGGTCGACCCCGGCCACGATGAGAGTGCCTGGTCGAAGAACCGTCGCGCGGCGATGATCTACCGGCAGTAGCCGCCTCGCTGAAGCGCTGCACGCAGAGGGAACAAGCGTGGCCGCACACCGTCGGATCAGTACGACGCACATTGCTTCGACGGGGTTGACCTGCTGTGCACTCGTCGCGCACTTGGCGCTCGCGGCCAGTGTGTTGGCCGCCGCCGCGCCCGTGCAGGAGTCGGAGGGACGCGAGATCCGTCGGGATTCGCAGCCGCTTCCGGTGGACGATCCCGTCGAGCGGCCCTCGGACGTCAATACCCTTTACTACGATCTCCAGCTCCTGCAGGACGAGGTCCGTCGCCTGCATGGCGTCGTCGAGGAAATGGATCACCGCATGGACCGGTTGGAACGCGAGCAGCGCGAGCGTTATATAGAGCTCGACCAACGCCTCTTGGAGCGGCGCGATACCGGCCACATCGTGGCGGAAGGCGATGACGTCGTGCCGGATCCGATTTCGGACACGCCGCCGGTGCCGCTGACGGAGCGCGACGCATACAACGTCGCAATCGAATTGGTCGAAGCCGCGCGTCCGCTGCCGGCGTCCGAGCAAAGGCCCCAGTACCGGCGCGCCATGGGCCTGTTTCGTGAAATCATCAAGGACTATCCCAACGGCGAGTACACCGCCAATGCGTTCTATTGGAGAGGTCAACTCCACTTTGCGTTGAAGGAGTACGAAGACGCCCGGGCAATGTTCACCCAGGTCGACCTTCTCTACGACGATCATCCGAAAGTTCGCGACTCGCTCTACAAGCTGGGCGAGGTCTACCACGTGCTCGGCGACACCGAGCGCGCGCGGGAGTACCTAAACCGAGTGATTAACGACTTTCCAGCCAGCACGGCGGCGGGACTTGCCCGGAAATATCTCGCCGAACTTCGTTGAGTAGTAGCCTGCCGCGTTCGATCCGGGTTTCAACGGACAATCGTGGATCGGGAGATACGCTTCGCATCACGGAGATCTTCTTCTCGCTGCAAGGCGAGGCGCGCAGCGTCGGCCGCCCAACGACGTTCGTACGCTTGACCGGATGTCCGCTGCGCTGCCAATACTGCGATACCGCCTATGCCTTTACGGGGGGCACGACGATGTCGCTCGACGACATCTGCGAACGGGTCGCGGACAATCCGGCCCGCCATGTCACCGTGACCGGCGGCGAACCGTTGGCGCAGCCCGGTGTCCATGGTCTGATGAGACGACTCGCCGACGCTGGGTACGCCGTGTCCCTCGAGACCAGCGGCGCACTCGACGTCGCACAAGTCGACCCGCGTGTTTCGCGGGTGGTCGACTTCAAGACGCCAGGGTCCCGCGAAGCACATCGCAACCGGTTCGAGAACGTGCCCTACTTGGGCGAGGCGGACCAGGTCAAGTTCGTGATCTGCAACCGGGACGACTACGAGTGGGCGAAGGCGTGCTGCGCGGAGCATGACCTGACGAGGCGTGTGGGCGATGTGCTGTTCTCGCCGTCGGCGGGGGAGATGGACCCCGCTAGCTTGGCGGATTGGATCCTCGCCGACGGGCTCGACGTGCGTTTTCAGATCCAGCTCCACAAGCTGCTGTGGGGCGACGAACCGGGTCGATGAACGAACGCGCAGTCGTCCTGGTGTCGGGCGGCCTTGACTCCGCCACCGTCCTCGCCATCGCCAAGCACGAAGGCTACGCCTGTCACGCCCTGTCGTTCGACTATGGTCAGCGCCACGGCGTGGAACTAGACGCTGCGGGTTACGTTGCGCGCTCGTTGGGTGCCCTCGAGCATCGAGTCGTGAAGGTGGATCTGGCCGCTTTCGGTGGGTCGGCGCTGACCGATACCGGGCTTGACGTTCCCGAAACCCCGACCGCGGGAATACCGATCACGTACGTCCCCGCGCGCAACACGGTGTTTCTGGCGCTCGCCCTCGCGTGGGCCGAAACGCTCACCGCGCGGCACCTGTTCATCGGCGTCAATGCCGTGGACTACTCGGGTTATCCCGATTGCCGGCCCGCGTTCATTGCCGCCTTCGAGCAACTGGCAAATCTCGCAACCCGGGTTGGCGTGGCAGGCGGGCGAATCGAGATACACACGCCGCTGATCCATCTCACCAAGGCCGAGATCATCCGGCGTGGGAGCGAACTCGGCGTGGACTATGCCGCCACGGTCTCCTGCTACCAGCCGAGTACGGGCGGCGAGGCCTGCGCCCGCTGCGACAGTTGCCGCATTCGCCGCGACGGGTTCGAGGCCGTCGACATTCCGGACCCGACTCGGTACCAAGGCGGGTAGGTCCGACGCACGGGGCACACGCCGTTCCGCTCGATGCGCGCCGGTCTTCGCCTTGTGAGGCGGCGATGGCACGAATACAATGCGCGCCGCGCGCTACCGTGCGCGCCCTGTCGTGGGTCGTTAGCTCAGTTGGTAGAGCACCGGGCTTTTAACCCGTTGGTCCTGGGTTCGAGCCCCAGACGGCCCACCAACATTTCGTGTTCCCTGCGCCTCCGCGGCCCGGCCCCGGGGCGGAATTTGCATGGAACAAATCCGCAACTCGTCGAATTGCGTGTACAAATCCGTAGGGGCGACCCTTGTGGTCGCCCGCACCGGACATACCTGCTCTGCCTGGTAACGGGACGGGACAACGCCGCCAGACCGCTCGTTGCCTCGCCGTCTGGCCCCAACCCCCACCGCCCCAGGACTCCGCGCCTTGCAGCGGCACTTCGTGCCGCTGCTGCGGCGCAGACTCCTCGGCCCGTCTCCTACGGTCCCGTTGCTTTACGCGAGCCCCTTCGCGACCGCGAAGGCATGTTTCGAATCGGCTTGCAGGCGCGGATCCGCAAGAAAGTCGAAAGCTGTCATCGCAAGCGCCTTGGCGCCGTCCAGCGCCGCCTGATCGCCCATCGCCGAGCCTGCGTACTTCGCGAACTCGGGATTGTGGATAACCACGTCCCGGGGCGCGGCGGCGAGCATCGGGTGGATCGACGGCACCCGGTGGCTGACATTTCCCATGTCCGTGCTGCCGGCCCCGGAGAGGTTCCGTTCCGCGGCGGATTCGAACTCCCGGCCGAGTGTCTCGGCATTCGCCTGGAAAGCCGCCGCAAGCGGCCAGTTGGTGTTGAGGTCCAGGTAGTCCACGGCACCCCAACTCATCTCCACCTCGCAGCCGCTTGCCTTGGCGCCCGCCTCGAAACAGGCTCGTACGCGGGGTTTCAGGGCTTCGAGGTGCTCGGCGTTCTTGGCACGCACGTAGAATTCGCCGGCGGCTCGGTCGGGGACGATGTTGGGCGCTTGGCCACCGTCCGTGACGATGCCGTGAATGCGCTCGGAGTGGCGGATGTGCTGGCGCAGGTTGGAGATGGCCTGGTAGGCCAGCAGCAGGCCGTCGAGGGCGTTCCGGCCCTTGTGCGGCATCGCCGACGCGTGGGCCGATTTGCCGTGGTAGACGACATCCACTTCCGCGACACAGATCGACGCCATGGTGGCGAGGTTGATGCCGGAAGGGTGCATCATGATTGCGGCGTCGACGGTGTCGAACGCGCCATTGCGAGCCATCAGTTCCTTGCCGCCGCCCTTTTCCTCCGCGGGCGTGCCGAGCAGCGTTACCCGACCGGGTAGTTCTTCGCGCACGGATGCTAACGCGAGGGCCGCGCCCAACGCGGACGTCGCGATCAGGTTGTGCCCGCAGGCGTGCCCGATTCCCGGCAAGGCGTCGTATTCGGCGAGTACGGCGACGTTTGGCCTCGCGGAACTCCCCTCGGCCCCGAACGACGCCTCGAAGGCGGTCGCCAGGCCGTAGCTCCCGGTTTCCACCCCGAGGCCGTGGCCGCGCGCGGTGCGCACGAGGAGATCCGCGGCGTGTGTCTCTTCGAAGGCGAGTTCGGGATGGGCGTGGATGTCGCGGGAGACGGCCAATAGCTCGGGCGCAATGTCATCGACCGCAGTGCAGAGAATTTCCTTCGTCGCGTCGAGCATGTTCGGGTGTGCCAACGGTAGAGAGGGGCCAAACTAGACGAGCTAGCGGGAGTCGTCAACGGACCTTTGTCACTGGGCTTCTGCGATAATTCCGGACCATGAAACTGACGACACTCAGTCGCTCCGTAAAAGGCAAGGTGGCCATCGTCACCGGGGCCGCCAGCGGCATGGGCAGAGCCACGGCGGCGTTGTTCGCCGACGAGGGCGCGAAGGTGGCGGCCCTCGACGTCAACGCGGAACCACTGGAGGACGTGGTCGGCGAGATCGCCGACGCAGGCTACCCGGTCAAGGGCTGGACTCTGGACGTGGCCGATCTGGACGCGATCAACCGCGTCATCCCGGAAGTGGCCGCTCACTTCGGCGGCATCGACATCCTGGTCAACAACGCCGGCATCGGCGCCGGTGGTCCCGTGGATGGCGACGACTACGAGGCGAAATGGCAGCGTGCCTTCGACGTGCTCCTTACGGCACATGTGCGAATCATCCGCGCCGCATTGCCGTACCTGCGCGAGTCGGGCGGCGGACGAATCGTCAACATCGCGTCCACCGAGGGCTTAGGTGCCACGAAGCTGTCGAGCCCGTACACCGCCGCGAAGCATGGCGTCATTGGCTTGACGCGCTCCCTCGCCGTGGAGTTCGGCACCGAGAACATCACCGTCAACTGCGTGTGTCCGGGCCCGGTGCACACGGGCCTGACGGCGTCCATCGCCGACGCCGACAAGCGCGAATTCGCCCGTCGACGGGTCGCGCTCAAGCGCTACGCGGACCCGGAAGAGGTGGCCCACGCCACCTTG
>JAGWBM010000109.1:0-343 GCA_021295895.1 Pseudomonadales bacterium | reverse complement strand
CTCGAGGGCTGCTACGTATGCCGCGACGATCTATTGAGCCGGCTCGAAGTGCTGCGCCGCCGAGGCGGAGACTTCCGCGTCCGCTGACCGGTCAGTCCAGCGGCACCCAGCGGATCGCGTCGGCGATCACCATCTCGCCGTCGGTTTGGCTGGAGATCTCGAGTCGGATCTCCGTGGTCGTGAACTCGAACTCACCGATCTTGTTCCAGCCGGCTTCGGCGGCTTTGCCATCGAACGGAATCGGCGTGGCCTTGTCGTCCGCCAGCAGTGTCATGTCGTACGATCCGAGGGTCGCGTAGGCTCTGCCGGGTCCCCAGCCGGCGGGTGTTGGATCCGGTTTGTG
>JAGWBM010000108.1:13290-13734 GCA_021295895.1 Pseudomonadales bacterium | reverse complement strand
TAGCGCGTCTCCGGAGTACCGGAGCCGTTCAAGAGCGGTTCGAAGCGCATTTCCATTTGCAACCCGTGTGTGAACCTCAGCGCTTCTCAAGGAATCTAGCTTGCCAACGAACGGTTATTCGGCGCGCTGACGAACGGCCTCGAAGAGCAGTACCCCAAGAGCCACCGAGACATTGAGGCTCGGCATGGCGCTTGCCATCGGAACACGCACCAGATGATCGCAGCGTTCGCGGGTGAGCCGGCGCAGACCGCGGCCCTCGCCACCAACGACAATCGCCGCCGAACCCCGATAGTCGACCCGCGTGTACGCAATCGCGGATTCGTCGTCGACGCCGCCGCTAAGCCAAACGCCCCGCTCCCGGAGCCATGCCAGGCGGCGCGCCAGGTTGGCCACTTCCACCACGAACAGGCGCTCCATGGCCCCGCTTGCCGCCTTTGCCGCGGC
>JAGWBM010000108.1:11036-13244 GCA_021295895.1 Pseudomonadales bacterium | reverse complement strand
GTGCGCAGGCAGGCACCGAGGTTGCGGGGATCCTCGACGCCTTCCAGAACCACGATCAACGGATCCTCGAACGATGGCCAGCGTGCCTCCAGATCCGCCTCGGCGGCCGGCGCGAACGCGTACCGCTCGGCGGCGACGCCTTGATGGTTCATGCCGCCATCGACGTCTTCACGTCCGGAAGTTGCTCGCCTCAGGTACCGATCAAGCGCCGGCCTCGGCACCTGCTCGATGCGAACGTCTACCTCTCGGGCCATCGCGGCCAGTTGAGAAATCTGGCGGTTGCGGGGGCCGCCGGCAATCACCAAACGGCGCACCGCCTGCGGCGACGCTTCGAGCAACGCCCGCACGCCGTGCACCCCGAACGTCCAATCGATACCGGGTGGTTCCCTATCCGGCACGGCGCCTGCCCCGTCGTCGCCGTCGACCCCCGACCGGGGACTTGAGCCCCAGATCGATGCGTCCCGTGGCCACCGATACCTCCTCGATGACGACCTCCAAGCGGTCGCCCAGAGCGAACCGTGCGCCCGATCGCTCCGCGACGAGGGTCATCGACTCGGGCGCATAGTTGTAGTAGTCCCGGCCGAGTTTCGAGATATGTACGAGACCCTGGACGAACAAACCGTCGATTTCGACAAACAGGCCGAACTCCACGACGGCGGCGACCGTCCCCGAGATCGTCTCGCCGACATACTGCTCGACGAACACGCACTTGAGCCAGGCATCGACCGCCCGCCCGGCATCATCCGCCCGGCGCTCGGTCATGGAAATGTGGGCAGCCGCGGCCTCCAGATCATCAAGCGACGTTCGCTCGCCCTTGAGCATGCGGTGTACGAGGAGATCCGCGTAGCGTCGGATGGGCGAGGTGAAGTGCGCATAGGTCGACAACGCGAGGCCGAAATGGCCAAGCCGCCGCGGTTCGTAGCGCGCCTGGGCGAGCGAGCGCAGCACGAGGGTCTCCCAGATCCAAGACGGCCAGGACGACTTCGAACGCGCCCCGGCCAGCACCGCCCCCAACTCGGCTGGCGTCGGCGACGAGTTGGGTAGGCGTTCGCCGGCAAGCCGAAGTGCCAGCGCGAGCGCCTCGATCTTCTCTGCAGACGGTGGCTCGTGGACTCGATACACCGGTGGGGTCGAGCCTTCCGTGTCGCCCTTGCGGGATTCCAGGTAACTCGCCGCCGCCACATTGGCGGCGATCATCGCTTCCTCGATCAGGCGATGGGCATCGTTGCGCTCGAGAAGTTCGATGGCCGTCGGCATCCCGTCGTCGTCCAGTTGGATCGATGTCTCCCGGGTGTCGAGGTCGAGAGCGCCGCGCTCGTCGCGTCGGAACCTCAACGCGTGGTAGACCTCGTGCAATGCGCCGAGCGATGCGGCGACGTCGTCGGCGACCTCGATGCGTTCGCCATCGAGAAAGCGTCCGACTTCCGCATAGGTCAGCCGGGCGTGGGAGCAAATGACCGCCTCGTAGAACTCGTGCTTGGATACCCGGCCCCGGCGGGTCACCCGCATATCGCACACCATCGCCAGCCGGTCCTCGCGGGGTACCAACGAGCAGATTCCGTTCGACAGTTTCTCCGGCAGCATCGGCACGACCCGGTCCGGTAGATACACGCTATTGCCCCGCTCGCGGGCCTCCCGATCCAGTGCCGAACCGGTCTTGACGTAGTGGGCCACGTCCGCGATGGCGACGACGAGACGCCAGCCGTCTCGGCGCGCTACAGCGAACACCGCGTCGTCGAAGTCTCGTGCGTCGGCACCGTCGATCGTCACCAGGGGCATGCCGCGCAGATCCTGCCGCGCATTGGCAACATCCCTCGGCACGGATGAGGGCACATCGACACCGTCTAGCGCTGCCGGCCAAACCGAGGGAATGCGATGGGCGGCCAGCATTGCCGCGGCGGCGCGGGCGGCCTCACCCCCCGCCTCGACAAGGCGTTTGACGCGGCCGGTGGCGCCGGCAAACGTCGTCCCGAGAATCTCCACTTCGACCACCGCCCCCAGCGGAACGCGGGGTTCGTCCACCAGGTCGATGCGCTGCTTGTACGCCGGGTCCAGGGACTCGACGAACCAGGAGCGTGGCCTGCCGTCCAGCCGTGCGATCACCACGGATGGCGTCTGCGAGGCGGATTCCTCGCCGGCGTCGGTCAGCCGGTACCGACCTTTCCTCGACAGGATGACGTCGCCGCTGGCGACCAGTCCGTCGACGAC
>JAGWBM010000108.1:0-10699 GCA_021295895.1 Pseudomonadales bacterium | reverse complement strand
GTGAAATTGGTAGACACGCTAGCTTCAGGTGCTAGTGGGGGTAACCCCGTGGAGGTTCAAGTCCTCTCCTCGGCACCATCCCCAGGGTGGGCCACACCACAATCAGCTTAGCCGCGGAGTCGTCACCAGGAACCACCTCACGCCCGTCGGGCGCGTTGTGGTCGCCTGTCACCGTGAACAATGAAGGCGGGATGATCCAAACGGGTCGCCACAAGGGCGGCCCCTACGCGCACAATTCCGTACCCCGGGCCCCTGGTTCACAGCTTCACTAGACCGGCCGGTCTCCCTTCACCGTGATGCGCAGGCCGCTGCGGGTCTCGGGAAAGTAGTCCCACATCGCCAGGTGCTGTACGCACCGGTTGTCCCACATCGCGACCGAATTCTCTCGCCACCGGAAACGGCACTGGAACTGCGGCTTGGCGATGTGGGCGTAGAGGAAGGCCAGGATCGCGTCGCCTTCGTCCTTGGGCACGCCGCATAGCTCCATGGTGAAGACCGAATTGACGTAGATGCCTTTCCGCCCGGTACGCGGGTGCGTTCGAATGACCGGGTGTTCGGCGCGTGGGTAGACCCGGTCGCTGTCGTCGTAACCGACCCGCCGATTCCGGTCCCGGTAGTTCGGTCCGCCATCGTGAATGGCGGTGAGGTCGGCCAGGTAGGTCTGCATGGCGCCGGACAGTGTTTCGTAGGCGGCGTACATGCTGGAGAACAAGGTATCTCCGCCACCGTCCGGAGGAAGCGTGTGCAGGCGGAGGATCGACAGCATCGGTGGTTCCTCGTCACAACTCACATCCGAGTGCCACTTGTCCCCCGCCGTACGTCTCGTGTTCGCGTCGGCGTGGACCTTCAATGCCTCCGGGTGGCCGGGTGCCCCGGGCGGCGCACTCGGATGGATGTGCAGCGGGCCGAAGCGTTCGCCCAGCGCCTTGTGCTGATCGATGTCGAGTTCCTGGCCGCGGAAGAACAGGACCTGGCGGTCTAAGAGCGCCGCTTCGATCTGGGCGAACTTCGCATCGTCCAAGCGCGCGAGGTCGACACCGAGCACCTCGGCGCCGATCACGGGGGTCAGTGGCTCCACCTTCATGTCGGGGATTATAGGCTCGATAGTCGAACCCCCCTCAATGGCACCCCGCCCCGCGCTGGTCTATGATCAATCGGTCAAGTAGCGAACATCGGGTGGGGGAACACCATGGGTCATGACCTCGTTATCCGGGGCGGCTCCGTCGTTGACGGAACAGGCACAGAACCGTACCAAGCCGACGTGGCGGTCGACGGCGACCAGATCGTCGAGATCGGCAAAGTCGACGGCAAGGGCAAACGGGAAATCGATGCGGCGGGATTGAACGTATCGCCGGGCTTCATCGACTTGCACACGCACCTGGATGCGCAGATCGGCTGGGACCGCGATGTCACGTCGGTAAGCTGGCACGGCGTCACCACGGCGCTGTTCGGGAACTGCGGCGTCACTTTCGCCCCCTGCAAAGCCACGGACCGGGAGTTCCTCGCGGGGATGATGGAGACCGTTGAGGACATCCCCAAACAGGCGATCCTGCACGGCCTGCCCTGGAATTGGGAGTCCTACGGCGGCTATCTCGACGCCCTGGACAAACTCGGTCCGGCCATCAACATCTGCGGCCTGGTCGGGCATTGCGCGACGCGCTTCTACGTCATGGGAGAACGCGCCGTGGAAGAACCCGCGACCGAGGACGAGATCCGGCAGATCGCCGAGTTGGCGGGCCAGTCGGTGAAGGAAGGCGCGGTCGGCTTCTCGACCAACCGCCTGCCGCAGCACCGCCTGCCCGACGGACGTTCCATTCCCGGCACGTTTGCGGACCGCGCCGAGTTGCGCGCCGTGGCCAAGGAGGTCGGCGCCCACGGCGGCATCATGCAGACGGTATCCGACTTCCGCGAATTCGACGAGGAGTGCGACCTCATCGCGGACGAGGCGCGCATGGCACGGGGTGCGTTGTTCAGTTGCGCCGCGGAGATCGGAACGGAGCGCCTCGACAAGCGCGTCACGGCGATGCGGGCCGAGGGTCTGAACGTGACATCGGTGACCGTACCCCGCAGCGGCGGGGGTGTCGGCGGCCTGTCGACCAACAACTTCTTCCGCACGCCGGCCTGGAACGAGTTGCGCAAACTCGACCTCGAGGGACGCGTGAAGGCGATCCGGGATCCCGAGACCCGACAGCGTCTGGTCGACGAGGTGAAGGCGCAGGGCGACGCCGTCATCAACGGCATGCAGCGCTGGTTCTACATGGGCGACGAGGCGCGGCCCTGCTACACCCAGGATCTCTCGGACAACCTGCCGGCAATGGCGAAGGCCGCCGGCGAGCATCCGGTCGAAACCTGGCTCCGGCTGACCGACGGTACCGACGGCAGAGCGCTCTTCCACATGCGCGGATTCAACGTGAACCTCGACCACCTGGAGAAGCTGATCACCACGGATTGGGCGATGCCCGGCCTAGGTGACGCCGGAGCGCACGTCAGCCAGATGATCGACTCCGGTTGGTCGACGTTCATCCTTTCGCACTGGCATCGGGACTCGGGCGTCTACTCGATCCAGGAAGCGGTGCGGCGGATCAGCGCGGTTCCGGCCCATGTGCTCGGACTCGAGGACCGGGGCACGTTGGCGGTCGGCAAAAACGCGGATATCAACGTGTTCGATATCGACCGGCTCGAGGAGCGCATGCCGGAGATCGTCCACGACTTCCCGTTCGGGGCGCCACGGTTCATTCAACGGGCGGCGGGCTACCACGCCACGGTCTGCAACGGTGCGGTGATACTGCAGGACGACGAGTTGACGGGCGAATACCCCGGTCGTGTGTTGCGTAGCTAGCCCGTTCGCGGGCGGTCGTCCAAGGAAAACGACCGTAGGGGACGGGCTTGTCCCGTCCCGGCGCGCCCTTCGGGCGCGTTGCCAGAATGATTGCGCATTCTCGTGACAACGGATGCCTGCCTGCCTCGACATGGGCGACGACAAGCGTCGCCCCTACGGGGTTTGTTTCACGGCATTCTTGTGGCATGGTTCACGCCGCTGGCATCGTTCGGTATTGCGGTGACTAGACACCCTCCAGATCGTCGAAGCGCCTGGCATTGCAATGCCTTCGTCGCGCTGTTCCTGTGCGCCTGTTCGACACCGTTCGTTCTCTCAGCGGAAGAGAACGACGCACCTGGTGCGAGCCCGGTCGAGGCGGCTCCGCTATTCCACGACGTCCACTTCCACCTGTTGAACTACGTCCAGCGCGGCATCACCGCGAAGCAGTACCTGGGCATCGTTGGCGACCGCGTCGGACGGGTCGCGATGTTCGGCATCCCGTTGCAGCAGAAGTGGGACTACTTCATCTCCGGTGACCGGGCGCCGAACTACTACCTGCTCTCGGACGCCGCGCTGTACTACTACTCGTTCGTCGACGCCGTCATCGCCATGGAATACCGATCCCTCGACGAGGCACAGAAGGCGCGTGTCGACCCGATGATCACGGGCTTCAATCCCACCGACATGTACGCCGCCGACCACATCCGACGCGTTCTCCTAACATTTCCGGGGGTGTTCTCGGGCATCGGCGAGTTCAGCGTCCACAAGGAATTCGTGTCGTCGAAGATCGCCGGCCATGCCGCAAGCCTGCGCAACCCGGCGCTGGACCGGATCCTCGAGGCGGTGGCCGAAATCGGCCTGGTGGCGATCCTGCACTGCGACATCGACACCGTGCGCGCCGGCGAACGCCCGACGCACTACGACAACCTGCTCCGCGTACTTGCCGCGCACCCGGGCGCTTCGGTGATTTGGGCGCATACCGGGTTGGGCCGCTTCGTGGGGCCGGCCGACGAACACATCGCGTTGCTCGAGGAAATGCTGGATGATCCCCGCTACGACCATGTCGTGATGGATATCTCCTGGGACGAGGTCGCCAAGTACGTCGTCGCCACGCCGGACACCGCCGATGTCTGGGCTGCGCTGCTTGAGAAGCACCCGACGCGATTCCTGTTCGGCACGGACTCCGTCGCGCCATTGAATTGGGACCGCTACGCCAAGACCTACGTGGACTACGGGCCCCTATGGCAGCGCATGAGTGCCGCGACCCGGGCCCAGGTCGAACGACTCAACTACGAACGGGTGTTCGACAACGCCATTCCCCAGGTGAGAGCCTGGGAACGGGATCAACTCGCCGCCGCGTCTCCCTGACCCCTACGCAGGGTCGAGAACCAGAGGACAAGCACCGGCGCAAACCACGGTACGACGCGTTCAAACGGATCCCCGGGCATGTGCGCGGCTTGAGAAAGCATCGAGTCGGTAGGCGTCGCCGAACCCAGGCTGAAGAACACGACCGTGACCCCGAAACCGGCCAACATCGACACGAGGGCCGGACCCGCGCGGACAACGTGCCCCATCACGCGGAACAGCACGATCGGACCGAATGCCGCCCCCAATGCCGACCAGGCGAACAACACCCGGTTGAAGATCGTATCCGGCATGCTGAGGGCGAGCGCCACGGCCAAGGCGGCCACCGCGAACATCGCCGCCCGCGACGCCCAAGCCTCGTGACCGGGGAATCGCCGGTTGATGCCCATGTCGTGAGCGACGGCACCGGCTGCGGCCAAGAGCAGCGAGTCCACCGTGGACATGACCGCCGACAGCGTCGCCGCCGTCGCAATACCGGCGAGGACGAGCGGCAGGAAGTCGCTGGCCGCGCGGTAGAAGAGCGCTTCGACGTTTCCGAGGTCGGGAACCAGCACCCGGCCCGACAGGCCCAGCGCGACCATGCCGGTGAACACCACGATGCCCCATCCGAAGACAATCCCGAACGCCTGCCGGCGCTCCGCTTCCCCTCTCACCGCCATCAGCCGAGCCAGCAGGTGCGGCTGTCCCAAGGTGCCGAGCGACATGCCAACGAGGCCGACCGTGAAGCCGATCAATACGAGCCCGGCATGGCCGCCGCCGAAACTCAAGTAGTCGGACGGCATCGATGCCGACAGCGCGGTCCAGACCTCCATCGGACCGCCGGCGGCCACCAGTGCCGCAATCGGGACACCCACCGACACCACCATCATGATCGCCGCCTGCACGGTGTCGGTGACGGAAACCGCCCAGAATCCGCCCACCAGCGAGTAGAACACCACGATGACCGCGCCGATGATGATCGCCAGGGTGGTATTGACCGCGAAGTGTTCGGTCAGCGCCGTGCCCGCCGCGTCGAGTTGGGCCGCGACATAGAAGACGAAGCAGAACAACACCAGTGCGCCGGCAGCGACCGTGGCGACGCGCTTCCAGTCGCCGCGGCCATCCTGGAGCAGAAAATCCGTCAGGGTGACCTGCTGATGTTCGAGGGACTCTTCCCTAACGCGCCTGCCGAAGTAGAGCCAGACCACCGCGTAGGCGCCTAGAATCCCGGGGATCATCCAAAGGGCACTCAAGCCCACGGCGTAGACGAAGCCCGAGAAGCCAAGGATGACCCAGGCCGATGAAGTGCTCGCCGCGTAGGAAAGCCCGGCGACGAACGGGCCGAGGCCGCGTCCGCCGAGAAAGAAGTCCGCCTCGCTGCGATTCCGTGACACCGCCCAAAGGCCGATGAGGATCATCATCACCTTGTAGGCCACCAAGGTGATTAGGATGACCGTCGCTTCGCTCACGGTTCCCTCCGGCGTTCTGGATTCCTTGAGCGGCGCTGATGTTTACACGCAGGTTGCATTTCTTGGACGGCTCGCGTACTCGCGAGACGCGCTAGCTCATTGGTTGGTGGAAGTAGTAGCAGAGTCCGTCCGGCGCGACGACGAAGAACACCTGGTACTTCTCGCCGTCGCGCTCGTCGACCCGCCAGTTCACGGTCTTGACGTCGTTGGCCGCCAACTCGTCGCGAGCGCGCCCGATGTCGTTCACGAGAATAGCGGCACCGTCCTGGCTGGCGTCACGGCCGTTGATCGCGAACCCGATCTTTACGCCGTCGCGCTCGAGGATTACCGTCGGTACCGGGTCGTCTCGACGTTCGACCTCGCGCAGACCGAACCCCTCCCCGTACCAGGCTGCGGCACGGTCGATGTCCTCGACGGGCAAGGCGAGGACATCGTCCTGGAACGGGTAGGCGGCCTCGTAGAGCTTCGAACCCACGCGGGTCAGTCGGCTAGGTCGTCAGCCAGCCGAACTGCTGCGGCTTGCGCCCCGCTCGCGGGTTCAGCGGCACGTTGATCAAGGTGGGACCGTTGTAGGCCATCGCCTCGTCCAACGCTGCGCGCAGATCCTTCGGATCCTCGACGTAGAAGCCCTTGCCGCCCAACGCCTCCAGCATGCCCTCGTAGCGGGCACCGTAGGTGAGGTTGCCCGGGGGCAGGGTCTGGCCTTCCTTGAGCGGATGCACACCGCCGCCGATGCCGCCGTTGTTGAGCACGATCATCTTCACCGGCAGGTTGTAGCGGACCATGGTTTCCAGCTCCATGCCGGTGAATCCGAACGCCGAGTCGCCCTGTACGGAGACGATCGGCTTGTCCGGATTGGTAACCGCCGCGGCCACCGCGAAACCGAGGCCGACGCCCATGGTGCCGTAGGTGCCCGCATCCAAGCGATGGCGCGCCAGCCGGTTCGGCATCTGGGTGCGGCCGATATCCATGGTGTTGGCACCTTCCCCGATGATGATGGCGTCGTGGGGCAGCCAGTCGACGATGTCCTTGAACGCCCTGTAGTAGTTGGTGGGCGCCGAATCGTCGTCGATCATCGGTTGCACCGCTTCCATGTTGGCCTGGGCCTTTTCTTGAAGCACCGCGCGCCACGGGGTCTCCGACGGATAGAACCACTGGCGGTTGTCGAGGGCCCGGTTCAACTGTCCGACCACCGCCTTGCCGTCGCCAACCAGGGCGACCTCGGGCTCGATGTCGAGCTGGATGATGCGCACGTCCTTGTTGAAACGCGGCGGCAGGCCGTAGTGCATGATCCAGTTGAGCCTTGCGCCCATCAGGAACACCAGGTCGGCTTCCCGCAACGCCGTGCTGCGGGCGGCTCCAACGGAAAGGGGATCGTCGTCGGGCATGGTTCCCTTGCCCATCGGGGAGTTCAGGAACGGCAACTGCGTGCGTTCGATGAACTCGCGGATCTCGTCCTCCGCGCGCGACCAGGCCATGCCCTTGCCAACCACCACCAATGGCCGTTCGGCGGACTCCAACGCGGACAGCGCGGCTTCCACGGCATCCGGGTCGGCCATTGTGCGCGGCGCCTCCGGCACGGCTGCCGCCTCGATGACCTCGTCCTCTTCGCACTCGCCGCGGATGATGTCGTCGGGGAAGTCGAGGTAGACCGGTCCCGGTCGACCGTAGATAGAGTGCCGAACCGCCTGGTTGACGTAGTAGGGAATGCGATGCACGTGCTCGATGGCGTGCGCGTACTTGCAGTACGGCGCCGCGAGTTCGACCTGGCGCTCCTCCTGGAAGCCACCCATGCCGTTCTGGTAGACCGGGGAGGCACCGCCGATCAGGATCATCGGCCAGCAGTTCTGCTTGGCGTTGGCAAGCCCCGCGAAGGCGTGGATGACGCCGGGGCCGGATACCGTCAAACAACCCTGCGGTCGACCGGTCAGGTAACCCGCGGCGTGGGCGGCATAGCTCGCGGCCTGCTCGTTGCGCATGCCGACGTAGGTGATGCCCGCCTTCTGCGCCTCCGCCGCGAATCCCTGCACCGGGAAGCCGACGATGCCGAAGATGTAGTCGACCCCCTGCTGCTTGAGACTGCGTGCCATCAACTGCGCGCCGTTGACTGTGGCCATGTGATTCCCCCACTCCGATTCGATTCAAGCCACCTAACGTATCGTGACGGAGTTTGCGAAGCAATCTCGATACGCGGACGTCCCGGGATGCGGCGGGCAATCCGGCGGACGGGACAAGGCATCCCCAACGGTTCTGCGTTGTTCGTCGCACCCGGTCCGCGCAGGGGGCATGTCGGGCAAGGTAGGTCTCCGGCCCCTTGGTATACTTCGTCGTTGCTCGATTCGGGGCACGCCCGTGACCATCTACATTTCCAGTCTGGCCGATATGCCGGCATTGGTTCGGCGGCTCGGCGTTCGCGACCTCGTGTCCATCATCCAGCCTGATGCTCAACCGCCGACGCCGACCGAAGTTGACGCGGAACGACATCACCGCTGCCCCGTGCACGACATCGTCGAACCCCGCGCCGGCGAGGTGCTTCCCCGGCCCGATCACATTGCCGACCTGATCGCGTTTCTCGGGACCTGGAACGGCCGAGCACCGCTGTTGACCCACTGCCATGCCGGCGTGAGCCGCTCGAGCGCGGTGGCGCTCATAGCGCATGTCCTGCAGACCGGCAATCCAACGACGTCCGCGAAGGCCCTGCGCCAAGCATCGAACTACGCGTCGCCGAACCGGCACATCGTGGCATTGGCCGACTCCATCATGGGGTTCAACGGAGCGCTCGTCGCGGCACGGGAGAACATGGGCGCACCGATCTGGGTGACAGACCCGGACTTCACCAAGGAGCCCGGCCGGTTCACGACGCTGGCCGTGTAGGACCGGCGGCAACCGGGCAAGCCGGCAACCGGAATGAGGGCGTTTCGGAACTTCATCGGCGGCCGGGTCACCGTCAAGGTCGGAGACATCACCCGCGAGGATGTCGACGCGGTGGTCAACGCCGCGAATAGCTCGCTCATGGGCGGCGGCGGCGTGGACGGCGCGATCCACCGCGCGGGCGGGCCCTCCGTTCTCGCGGAATGCAGGGCGGTTCGCTCGCGCCGCTACCCGGACGGACTGCCCGCCGGCGAGGCGGTGTTGACGACCGCCGGCCGGATGCGGGCTCGCCATGTCATCCATACCGTAGGCCCGGTCTACGCCAACCTGGGCACCGACGCCGTCCAACTCGCGGCCTGCTATCGCAACTGCCTTCGACTCGCTGCGGCGGAGGGCCTCAAGACCATTGCCTTCCCCGCAATCTCCACGGGTATCTACGGATATCCGCAGGACGAAGCCGCCGTCGTGTCGTCCCGGACGATCCAAGAACACCTCGTGGAGGATTCCCGCATCCAGCAGGTTCGGCTGGTCTTCTTTGCCGACGACGACGCCAACGTGTTCCTCCGCCACCAAGTCCTCGGCTAGGCCGTGGGCGAAGATCAGGCCGAGGCGACCGCTGCCCGGCGCACGTATCTCTACTTCGCCTACGGGTCCAACATGTCCAGCGAACGTCTGCTCGCCCGGACGCCCTCGGCAGTCTCCCTCGGCAGAGCCCGACTGCCCGGGTACACATTGCGGTGGCACAAGCTCGGCCGCGACGGGTCCGGCAAGTGCGACATCGAATCCTCGGACGCACCCGGCGCAGCCGTCTGGGGCGTGCTCTACCGGATTGACGGCGCCGAAAAAGATCGTCTCGACGCGGTGGAAGGTCTAGGCGTCGGCTACGACGAACACACGGTACGGGTAGAGGCAGACTCCGTCGTCCGCGAAGCCACCACCTACAAGGCGAGGCCCGACAAGATCGATCCGGCTCTGCGTCCGCTGGCCTGGTACAAGGCGCACGTGCTGCATGGCGCTACCGAACATGGATTGCCGGATGAGCACGTGCGGCGCATTGCGGCCGTCGCAGTTGGTCAACCGGCGACCTGAAACGCCGGTACTGTTCATCCCATGGAGTGGTCCGACGTCGAAGCGCGCATTGAAGCTGGCGACAACCCGTACACGGAGTTCAAGCGGATGCTGGAGTTCCGACACGTCGGCAGGGCAATCTGCGGCTTCGCAAACACCGACGGCGACATGGTCCCTTCGCGAGGAGGACATTGGACGAAGTACCCGAGGATTACGAAGTGGCGAGATTTCTCCCGACAAACTCCCGAATCGACGTCATCGTACGGGATGGCACCGGAATTACCTTGAACAACCGTTCGCTAACGACTCTCATGGTGGCCGGTAAACAACTACTGTAGCGAGACCGAACTGGCGTACCGAAGTGGGAGAGAATTCTGAATAGGCATTTGCGAGGCACTACCCCTAGCGATACGATCAAGATTAGAGAGCCAAGGTAAACGTTGATTGCCATGCGGACCAAAGCGGAAACACTACCTCACCGTGCAGCCGGAACTTGGCATCGCGACTGCGAGTTGGTCCAGGTAAATGGGCTGTTGCCAGACTCCGAGCTTGTTTTCGAGAAGGAAAGCGACGGCGGCCGGTGGAGAGCGACTTTCAAGACCATTGTAGGGGCCAGACTTTCCTCGGAGGAGTGTGGGGACGACGCGTTGTCGTCAGTCCTGCCGGTTTACGGGTCCATGTATGTCCTTAAGGAGTCTCCATGGGTCAGCGAGCTCAAGAAATGCGGTCAGCCGTTTTGTGCGCACCTACAGCACTTTGTGCTGTGTTTCTATGACGAGATGGTTGAAGTAGCTGCCGAGGATATGATGCTGCAAGAGCTTACTATGTGATTTTCACCGGGGTGTCCCAGTAGACCCAGTAATGATCGATAACTCGGACACACCCGATTTTGCATCCTATAACGGAGTTGGGGACACACGCGATCAGCGTCCTACAACTGATCTCACGGTGATATTGGGGGCCCCGGGCCCCCGACGAGTCTCTGACGCGCGCGTCGGGCGGCGCCGTCGCGGCCTTCGCGCAAAGCACCCTGGCGAGGGGAACTTCTCGAACACACGCGATTGGCGTCCTACAAGTGATGCCGCGGTGACATTGGACGCGGCTCGGCGGGCGTCGTCCGCGCGTCCCC
>JAGWBM010000107.1:1407-7858 GCA_021295895.1 Pseudomonadales bacterium | reverse complement strand
AGGTCGGCGCGGTGTCGCGTCGCCGGCAGGGTAGCGACCTCCCCGAGCCACTCCTCGACGCGCGCCCGTGTCCCATCGCCGATCAAGGCATACAGAGCCGCATTGCGGGAAAAGTCGTCCTCGATCGAGGCGATGTCGGCCACCGTCGCGGTACCGGGCTCAAGTCCGGGAAGCGGGGCGATCCCGGACGGTGTCGGTGCCGGCGTCCCCGCCGACTCCTCGTTGACCGGTCGAAGTACTCCGGGGACAACGACGAACACGGCGGCCACGAACACCAAACCCACCGCGACCAAGACGAGCCACAAGCGCATTCGCCGTGGCGATGCTGATCCGGATTCGCTCCTCAGTCCCGGCATCAACGCACACCTCACGACCTGCGAGCAGGGATGCTATAAGAATAGCACCTAACATTGCCCACCGACAGTTCATTGTGCAGGGAGAGATCAGGGGCGCCTCGCCCGATCAAAAAAGTCGCCTTCGTGCCTGTAGCAGGCCCTGTATGATTCGGCGGCTATGGCTACGCCGGTCATCGACGCCCAAGTCCACGCCTACGAGCGCGACCGTCCCGAGCGACCGTGGATCGGGTTCCTCCACGGACCGCCGGAAGTGACCGGCGATCAGATGGTCGCGGCGATGGACGAGGTCGGGTCTCGCCCTACAGCATGTACCGGTACGACGCTAGCTACGCATTGGAGGTCCACGCCCGGCATCCGGGCCGATTCGGCCTCGTCAAACCGTTCGACCCCGATGCCGCCGATGTCGCGGAGCAAGTCGAAGAGTGGGCAAGAGCCGACGGCGTCGTGGGCGCCCGGATCATGTTGCCCGACCCCTTCGCGGTGCAAGCCGACGACCCCGGGCTCAACCGAATCCTCGCCGCCGGTGCCAAGACCGGATTGACCGTCAACGTCCTGTGCTGGGGCAACGCGCCACTACTCGGCGGCTTGGCACAACGCAATCCCGACGCGCGGATCGTGCTCGACCACCTCGGTCTCCGGCAGCCCTTCGAACCGCCGGCGCCGCCGGAGCCCTTCGCGGATCTACCCAAGGTGCTGGCGCTTGCCCAATACGACAACGTCGCGATCAAGATCACGGGCAGCTGCACCCTGTCGCACGAACCGTTCCCGTTCGCGGACATCTGGGATCCGCTGCAGCGCATCTTCGACGCGTTCGGCATCGAGCGCTGCCTTTGGGGAACGGACTGGACCCGGGCCGTGGCGCTCCTCCGCTACGCCGAGGGCGTCGACGCATTTCGCGTCACGGATCGCCTCGGCGACGCGGAACGGTCCGCGCTCATGGGTGGCAACGCACAGCGCGTCTACGGGTTCACGCCAAGACGCTGACGCCTGAACCACGAGGCTACTTTCCACGAACACCACATCGCTTAGAATGACATGCAGGGAAAACTTGGGGGGAGACAGGTGACCCACGCACTTACGCTTGAACAGAAACGAACGCTCTACGACGACGGCTACGTGGTTCTGAAGAATGCCGTGTCCCAGGAACTCGTCGACGCCGCCATCGACCGGATCCGAAATCCCGGCGAAGGCGTCTACGCCGGAAGTACCAAGGAACTCACCGACCTGGTGAACGCCTCCACGGTCACGCCGATCCTGCACGAGGCGATGGGCTACTTCGATCCGCCCATCGTCTGCCAGGTGGGGGCGAACCGAGTGCGCAAACCGGGCAACCACTTCAACAACCTCGGCTACCGGGACAAGGATCAGCCCTACTACGGCGCGGAGTCGCACATGGACGGGCTTTGCACCATCGGCGTGCCGCAGGAAGTCCAGACCGGCACCCCCGAGGAGATCTACCACCATTACGTCGCCTCCGGCCCCAAGGGCGACATCGGTCGCAGTCCCGAGGTGATGGGGCACAACAGCGTACCGCTGTTCGAAGACCCGGAAATGACCTTGGGCATGGGCAGTTTCACGTCTTTCGTGTTCGTATGCCTGAGCGACCAAACCCGAGAAGGCTGCGGCCAGACCGCGCTGCTACGGGGCGCACACCACGTCACCGAGAAGTTCTTCCGCTGGCAACGGGGCATCAACGACCGCATCGGTCCCGAAGGACCGGGCTGGCCCCGGCTCAACTACAACGCCGCCAACCGTTGCGGGCACGTCTACCTGCCGGAGTCCGTCCGCGAGCAATTCCTCGACGACAGCTCCGAGAAGACACCCGACGGCGTGCGTTGGCCCCGACCCACCCAAGTGCTGATGGAGCCGGGCGACGCCTGCGTCACCGTCTTCCACATGCCGCATTCCGGCACCCGCAACGAGGGCACCGAGACCCGCATGAACATCATCTTCCGCATCCGCAACAAGAAGCGGCAACCGGACAAGATGGTCAACGGCATTTCCGACCACCCGGACCGGGGCCAGCGTGGCGAGTGGCTGGAATACGAGGAAGGCAACGATCCCTGGGTACGGTCCAAGGACGCCCTGTGCGACATGTGGGACGAGTGGGAAGGCATGGGCGATGTCGTTCGCGCCCAGCAAGCGGAGGCCGCTGCGTAGGGACACCCTTGTGGTGCCCCGCCGTGTGGTCCCGCCGCGGTGTCCAGCCGCGTGACCGTCTTGCCGTGCGGCATTCCGACACGGGCGGCCACAAGGGCCGCCCCTACGGGACGAACCGGGCGCGGACTACCTTCAGGGTGTAATTCCTGGTGGCCTCGCCGTTTTCCGCGGTTACGGCGATGTCGACAACGTTGGTGCCCGGCGCAAACGCAACCTGATGGTCCGCCATGGCGGAGTCCTCGTCCGCAGGGCTGATCACGTATGCGGCCCCCGGCGCCGGGGTCGCTGAAATCGTCGTCCGGACGACCTGCGGTCCGACCATGACCTGGTAAGTTTCGGTGTCGCCGGCGAAATTCAAGTCGATACCGCTCAGTTCGAGTTCGTGCAATGTCGCGTCGCTCGATAGGACGGGCCGTGCGTCTCCGATGGAGAAGGCGACAGCGAGCGGCTGTCCCGCGGCGCCGCCGAGGTCGTCCTCCGAGTACGGCGTGGCCCGCAACGTGTACTCACCCCGCGGCGAGTCGCCGAGGACATGAAATACGTACGGTGGGTCGTTGTCGGTGTGCGTTTGGTCGTCGCCGTCGAGTGTTAGTCCCACGCTACCCACCCCGTCCGGGTTTCGGACTTCCACGCGAACGCCCGGAGTTTGTGGAACGGCATCGGTGGTGAGTCCCTTGCGGTCCGTGATCGGCTGCAGGTCCTGTTGCCTCGCGTCGTCGAACAACATGAAGCCGGTAGCCGCCATGCCGTCGGCGTTGATATCGACGACCAAGCGGTCATCCACCACGGTGGCGCCGGTTGGCGACGACAGGCGAATCTCGAACTGCTCGGCGAGTTCTTCTTCGTCGTCCCCGATTAACGGCACCACGATTGTCCGCGCCATCCCATCGCCGTCCGCCCAGGACAGGTGACCGGGTTCGACTTCGACGTAGTCCGAGCCCGGGGAGGCTGAAATCGAAGCGACCTCGTAGTCGACCGAAACGGCACCCAGCGGGCTTCCCGAACGCTTGATCGTAGCGATCAGCCGCTGCGCATCCTCGTCGACGGCGATCTGCGTCTCGGCGAAACCGACCGACGCACCCTGGCCCGCATCGCCGACGAAGACGCTGGCCATGTTGATGTCCCCAAGCACCGCGCCCCCCGTCGGATTGCTGAGCCGAACGAAGGCGCGTTCCATGGGTTCGGCGATATCGTCGCGAAGCAACGGCACCGAGATGCTGCGGGCGCTGTCGGCCGCGTCCGTCGTCTCGGGCCAGTGAAGCGTTCCCGAGGACGCGGTGATGTCGGTGTCTTGGGCTGAGCCCACGAGGACGGCGTAGTCCACCGACACGGCACCACCTACACCGTCACGAACCACCGAGACGGACACGTCGTCACCTTCTTCGCCGGCGAACGCGTTGGTCGCGAAACCGACTCGGACGTGGTCCGAGGATCGGGTCCGATCCGCCAACACGAACAACCCGCCTTGAATATCGCTGACCAGCAGGGTCCCGCTTGGCAGGAACGGATAGACGCCCCAAGCGCCACCGTAGTACTGGTCGTCGGAGGAGGGGTGCGTATCGAAAAAGCCAAGCTCTTCCGGTTCGCCCGGGTCGGTGATGTCGAGTACCGCGAGACCCCGGGTGTAGTTCGACATGTAGTACCGGTTGCCGCGCACATAACCGTTGTGGTCGATCGCTTCGGTGGGACCGGTCCAAATCTTGACCAGGACCGGGTCTGAGAGATCCGCCAAGTCGAATACGCGAACCGTGGTATTGAGCCTTGCCCGGGTCTCGTCGATCTCGTCATGCACGAACAGGAAGCGACCGTCCTCGGTCCACCAGCCCGAGTGCACGTATTCGGCGTTTTCGTAGGTCGTGGAACTCAATAGCTGCGGGTCGCCTTGATCGCTGAAGTCCCATATCTCGATCTCCGATTCGTTGAAGTCGAGCAGCACCTCGCAGGTCTCGGTATCCGCCTTGCACGCGGAGACCCGGTCGTCCGACACCAACATGGAGGTGGCGTCGTGGCTGTAGTCGTCCCTCAGTGCGGCTAACGCGCCGGTCCTCCTCGACGCGGCAACCTCGACCAGGTTCAGCGGATCGCTCGTGTCGAAGGAACGAAAAGCGCCCCCGTTGGCAGCGCTGCCGAGGACCTGGAGCAAGGGTGGGTTTCGGCCCTCGTCGAGGGGAACGCCGGTGGCGTAGTCGACATTGCTCACGTAGACGTTGTGCGCGGAGGTGTCGGAACGACGCCCGAGATGAACACGGTTCGGCAGTTCGGTGAGATCGGCGACGACAAGCCGGCCCCCGTATTCGGTGCTCACGTACGCGTAGGTTTGCCACCCATCGAGCTCCTCGTCGTAGCGTTGCGTGACCTTGACGTCCCGCCAACCCGAATAGGCCCCCGGAACCATGCCCACCTCGAAGGGCGACGTCGGATCGGTGACGTCGACCACGACGAGCCCATTGGAGACACCGAGAAGCGCGTATTCGCGTTCGGTGTTGAGGTCGACGAATCCCCAGATGTCCGCCACGCTAGTCGGCGACGAAGACAGGTCCGCAACGGCCATGTGGGCGTGCAGGTCGATGCTGTCGCAAGGGTAGACCCCTGCGTTGTTATCGACACAATCGGTGCGGGTACGGCTCGTTTGTGTGGCCTGGAAGCCGACAATGGCCGCTTGTCCCGCCGCGTCGATGGCCTTTCTGTCGACGACGACCTGAAATCCACGCGCCTGCAGTTGATCCCGGAATTCGGCCGGTACACCCGTCAACACGGTTCGGTTGGCACCCGGCGCCTGCCGGAGAAAATGATCGAAGCGGTCGAACCCCCCTCGCACGTCGATGGCGCTTGCCGCTAGGCGAAGGGCGTCCAGGACATCGGTTACCTGATAGGCGCCGCCAGCAACGCGTACTTGGTCGCCCTTGCCTGCGACGGAAAGGGCATATTGGATGGTCCGGCAGGGCCGCACAGGTAGTGCGCAGTCGCCCCGGTCCTCGCCTTGTTGGGCAACATACCGGGGTATAGCATCGTCGCCGCGTGCCGCGTCGACAAGCAGTAACGGAACAATCAACCCGATGAATACCGCGCGGGTCAAATTGAACTCCAGCAACCCGATAATGGCGTGGGAAATTACCAAATCGGCGCGCGTCGCGCAGACGCGAAGTGCTGCGGGTGGACGCCGCCGGGATTGCGCGCCGCGTCCCGGTATCTGGCTGCTACTTGGAGCGTGCGCGTGTCTCGCGGCTTGCCATCCGCCCGCGACGTCCGTTCGTCTCAACTTCCATATCGCCACCGAACGCGTGGCCGACTATTCCGTGGCGTTCTACGTGTCGGGCTTGACGATGATCGACGCGGAAGGACATGCCGTACCCGCGCGCCTCGACGCCAATCCATGGCAGAACGAGTCAACGGCCCTGGTCGCGCTCGGTGGCCGAACAGAGAACCCGGTTGTCTCGGGCCGTGTCGCGGGCGGACGCTACGACGCCATGGAATTCCGGCTCGGCATCCCGTTCGATGCCAATCACGGCAATCCCTTGGTCGCCGCCGCGCCGCTGAACGTCCCGTCGATGTTCTGGACCTGGCAATCGGGCTACAAGTTCGTGCGGGTCGATATCGCCAACGACTGGTCGTTCCACCTCGGCAGCACGGGTTGCGTCTCCGCATCCGCCGTGCGTCCCGCGAAGGAACCCTGCCGGCAACCGAACGCGGCCCGCATCCGACTCGCGAGCGATACGCCGGCCACCGGGACGATTGTTCTGGACCTCGATGCCCTGCTCGCGCACATCGACCCCGCGGTCGAGGACAATTGCATGGAAGCCTACGCCGACCGGGACGCTTGCCGCGGTCTGCTCGCCAATCTCGGCATGGATCCGGACACGGGGCTGTGCCTCGATGGCTGCGAGAGCCAGACGGTGTTCCAGTTCGCGCCGTGACCGCCAGTCGCTCCACGCTAG
>JAGWBM010000107.1:0-1344 GCA_021295895.1 Pseudomonadales bacterium | reverse complement strand
ATCCTCGCCTTTTCGTGCGCTACCCTAACCCGATCCGCCGTGCGGTAGGTTCAAGTTATTTCCGGCGCAGGACACTAGGACCCGCGACCGCTTGCCTCGCCTTGGCGCTCCTCGGCGGCGGCTGCGGAACGCACGAGGAGTACGTGTGGAACATCCCCGAGGGCTTCCCACGCCCGCTGATACCCGAGAGCAACCCGATGACCGCCGCCAAGGTCGAATTCGGCCGGCATTTCTTCTACGACCAGCGACTGTCCGGGAACGGCGAGCAGGCGTGTGCGTCGTGCCACCGCCCCGGTGACGCCTTCAGCGAACCTCGCGCCCAGGCGGTGGGTTCCACAGGCGGCGTCAATCGGCGCAACACCCTCGCGCTCGTCAACGTCGCCTACAACGACACCCTGATGTGGGTACATCCCGGCTTGCGGACCATCGAACAGCAGTTGCTCATCCCCATGTTCGGGGACAACCCCGTGGAACTCGGCATCGCCGGTCGCGAAACCGAGGTCCTGGCGCGGTTCCGAGACGACCCGGTCTACGCGAAGCTGTTCGCTTCCGCCTTTCCGGGCGGCGAACCGCTTGAGTTCACCCACGTTGTCGACGCGCTGGCGTGTTTCGTCCGCTCGCTGGTCTCCTTCGAGTCGCCTTTCGACAAGTACGCGTACGCCGCGCAAGACGACGCCCTCGATGCACCGGCTCTCAACGGCCTGCAGCACTTCTTCTCGGAACGGTTCGAATGCCACCACTGCCACGGCGGCTTCAACTTCACCCAGTCGAGTACGCACGAGAGCGTTGCGATCCTCGGTGACGCCTTCCACAACACAGGCCTCTACAACGTCGGCGGCAAAGACGCCTACCCCAGCGAAGACCAGGGGTTGTACGACCTCACCGGCGAATCTGGCGACCGCGGCAAGTTCCGGGCACCGACCTTGCGCAACGTCGCTCTCACGGCCCCGTACATGCACGATGGCAGCTTGGCCGACCTCGGTGCGGTACTCGACTTCTATGCCGCCGGTGGGCGGGACGTGGCATCCGGCGAACACGCGGGCGATGGACGTGCCAATGCCTACAAGAGCCAGTTCGTCCGGGGCTTCGAAATGACGGCGACGGAACGTACGGAGCTTCTCGCGTTTCTGCACGCCTTGACCGACCCGACGTTCGCGGCGCGGTCCGAGTACCAGAGCCCGTTCGCCGAGGAACACTGATTTTCCCCAGGCGACTAGCCGATTGTCAGGTGCAAGCAAGAAACGGATTTCATTCCCATGAGTGAAGCCGCCGAACTTGGCCGGGGCGAACTCCTCGGTCATCCCAAGGGCCTCTTCATCTGCTTCGCGACCGAGATGTGGGAGC
>JAGWBM010000012.1:21438-46351 GCA_021295895.1 Pseudomonadales bacterium | reverse complement strand
GCGGACTCCGACTTCTCGACGCCCGTCCCGCCGCGCTTCGTTCTCCTTCGCTTGGCGGTACCACCGCTCGCCCTGCTTCGCTCCCTCGGGAGAGGGCGCCTCCCGGGGCCGGGACTGCTGTTTACCGCGGCCGTCCGTGCCGCCTCTCCGGTGGAGACGTCGAGACCTCCCAGGTTCCTGGGCGACCCCTGCCCGCATGCCCCGCTCTCCGACCCCGGCGGAACCCCGGACGCCCGACCGTCGCGGCGCCCGCGGTGGTGCCTTCCGCTCTTGTCACAGCGTCGGCTTCCGCGATGCTTACGGATTTCGTGGCTCAATCACGCGGCCTGCAAGGCTCCCTGTGTACGCTTCGCAGCCGGGGTCGCCCCCGGTCCACGCAACACTCGGTTCCGGCTGGTCGGTCAACCTTGGCCGGTCGGGTCTCTCACCCGCCGGGTCGCTGAGAAGGTTTCCGTCATGAATGCTCTACATGCCTTCCTCCTTCACCAGGCTTCGCCTGGCGCAAGACAAGCCCGTCCCCTACGAGCCGTTGTTCCCTGCGCGTGCGCGAACCGGCCCGGCGGTCGGCACGCGGGACGTCACTCCTTCGCCAGCGGATGTGGCGTCACGGGGGGCTTGCGGATGTTGCCGGGTGGACGGCGCACGGTGACGTCCTCGAACAACAGCGCCGGCGTGATCACCGAAATCGGCCAGATCAAGCCGCCGCCGGCTGCGGGGACGCCCGGTGGAATGGGCGAGAAACCCGTCTCGTGCCGGGTTGTCGTGTCGGATACCGCGACGATATCCCGAAGGTCCGATTCGGAAAACGCCGACAGGTTCGCCAGCCGCATACGCTCCTCCGTCCCGTCGGGATAGACCTTGTAGACACCGATCAGCGGCTCGACGTTGGATGCATCCGGACCGAAGAAGCCGAGGGGACCGGAACTCAATTTCGCTAGCCGGGTGCCGATGCGGCGCACAACGATGGCGTGGTCCAGCCCGCGGTCCTCGGCCAGGAGAAACAACTCCTCCTTCAGTTCCTCGGCACTCATGCCCCGGGTCGGCTGCACGATGAGGTTGCTCGGCATCGGCGAATCCCGCCAGCGGCTGCCGGTGCTTTCCGGCACCTCGGCAAGCGGCACGCGTGTGGACAGCAGGGTCTTGAGCATTCCGCGCTCGACCAGCACGATGCGCCGAGTAGGCACGGCGTCGTCGTCCACGGGCTGTCGGCCATGCAACGGAACACCCTCGTGGGCGGCTAGCGTCGGATCGCTGACGATGGACAGGAACCGGGGCAGGACGCGACCGCCGATCTTGTCGAGAAACGGATTGCGGAACTGCGCCATGGCCTGTTCCATCTGGGGATTGTCCGGCGTCGGGAGGCGGAGCGCGATCAGGCGCGGCCCGAGAACCTGGGTGAGGAGTTCCGCCGCCGCTTGATCCTCGAACAGCACGGGGCCCGAGTAGCGGTCCGACGCGGGTGCTTCCCGACGCTCAAGCAGCCGGCTCGCCATCGCCTGGACGTCCATCGTCAACGCGGACGAATTCGGCATCTCCTCCCAATCCCTGACCCAGACGTGAACGCCGTCCTGCAGTTCCGCGCCGTCGTCGGCCTGGGACGCGGCGAGCGCATACAGACCGATGAAGGGTGTCTCGCGAACGAAGGCCGACCCCTCGCTGTTCACGAACCAACTCCGGTCGTAGGACGTGAGGACACGCACTTCGGAGCGTGACAGATGCGGCATCCCCCGCATGGCCGCCGACACCTCGACCGCCAGGTCGGGTACCGGGGACGTGTCGATACGGGAATCGGTCCATCCGTCGAACTGGTATGGCTCTTCCCGGGTGAAGTCGGCGACCTCCTCCACCTGGGTCTTGTTCTGCAGTGCGGCGCGTTTCCCCGCAAGCTGGTCGAGGGCGCGCTTGTAGGCGGTGTCGGTCGCCAGCCAGATCTGCCGCCGCAGCGCGTCGTAGTCGTCGTCGACGGACAGCGCCGCAACGGCAGGCAGCATGGCCGCGGTGTTCCGAAGCGACATGAAGTTCGTGTTGTCGAAGTCGTAGTCGCCCACGCGCAGTTCCACCACCAACTGGCGGTTGAATCCGTTGTTGACATTGAGAAGTCCGCCGAGACTGGCGGTGGCGCTGCTCGTGGCGTTCTCGAACACGCGGTAGGCGAGGAAATAGGGCTTCTCCGCGTCCTCCAGTTGCAGTTCTTCCATCGACCGCGCCATCTCGTCGCGCATCGCCTGCATCAGCACGCTGTCATTCGCCACTTCATCGGCGAACGGCGAGGCGGCCAACACGACGGCGATGCACGATGGCGCCATCCACCTGGCATTCATCGACCTTCTCCGTCGACCGGTCCCGGCCGCATCGCGCCAAACGCACTCGCCGCGTCCCCTGGTGGCGTCAGGATCGGCAACCTCGTCTGGGACTTGCCCTTTTTCTGCACCTCGATCTGCGAAACCAGGATCGACGGCGAAACCGCCGAGACCGGCACGGGACCCGACTCGGCACCGCAGGTGCCGTTGAACACTTCGAGGTCGTCGCCGGCCGCGACGATGCGGCTGAACGCGGTGAGCGGCGTGCCGATCAGATCGACGCCGCGCACGAGTTCCTCGGAACCGTCGAGGTTGATCCGGTAGACCACGGTGGGTGTCACGTTGAACGCGTTCGGCAAAGACCGGCCGGTGATGGTGAATCCACCCTGGATGCGATCGAACAACAAGCCGAACGGCTTGCCTTCCTCCTCCGCCATGGCGACCAGCTGCGCCTTCAACTCGTCCCGGGTCTTGGTCTCCGAGACCTCCACGATCAGGTTCGATTGCCTCGCCACCGGTGCGAATCCGGTGTTCTTGCGACCGTGTCCGTTGGACTTGGGGAAGCCCTCGATGGGAATCCGTCCCATCAGGAAGTTGGTCAGGACGCCATCCACGATCACCGGCACGCGCCGCGCCTTCACGCCCTGGTTGTCATAGCGGTAGGCACCGACGAGATCCGTACCCCCGAGCCGCTTGATGGTGGGGTCGAACACCACGGAGAAGGTCTCCGGCAGGACGGCCTCGCCGACCATCTTGCGGAATGTCTGGCCCTCCGTCGCGCCCTTCTGCCGATGTCCCTCCAGCCGGTGGCCCAGGATCTCGTGGAAGAACACGCCGCTTGCTCGACCCGACAGCATGGCCGGCCCGGTATAGGGCTCGACCAACGGCGCCTCGCGCAGGGCCTCCAGGTCGCTGACCATTTCATGGACGGTGGCCATCACCGTTTCATCGTCCGCAAGCCCTTCGGGCGTGAGCGAGAAGAACTGCTCGGTGCGCGGCAACACCATGCCGTCCTCGGCTCGCGTCGAGGCGGATATGGAGATCCGATAGTAGGCGCTTGAGGTCTTGATCGCCGAGCCCTCGGTGTTGACGTACCAGCGGGTCTCGGCATCGGCCCAGATCGTCGCGTTCGCCGCGAAGACGTGTGGCGAGGCCGCGAACGGCGCGGAAAACCGCCGAACCTTCTCCTCCCAGGCACCACGGTCGACCTCGATGACAGCCGTCGCTTCGGACGCCTGTTCTGCGTTCTCGACCGAGAAATCACCCGACTGGTCGTCCGCCTCGACGCTCACCTGCTCGTCCGACTGAACCATCGTGAACCGCTCCGACGCTTCCTTGTATTTCCGGTCGGTCTGGTACCAGAGGATGGTGCGCAGCGCTTCGTCCTCCAGCGGCACCTGGACAATGGTCCTGAAATTCGGGAACCCCCCGCGCCGGGAGCGCAGTTCCCGCGTGTTGTCGAAATCCGGGCTGCCGACCCGGAGGTCGATGTCGAGCCCTCGGGTCGCGTTCTCGTTCCACCCCGTCAACGCCCCGAAGGCACCGTTCACGGACACCGTTTTGTCCTCGGTGATCTCGTAACTCAGGTAGTAGATCGGCGTCGGTTGCTCGGTGAGAACCTCTCGGGAACGTTCGAGTTCCCCGCGCATGACATTGAGGACATCGGCGAAAGCGCTGGTCCCGAACAGCACGACCACGACAACCCCCATCGCAAGGCGGCTTGTGTGGCATCCGTTGGGGCGACCCTTGTGGTCGCCCGTCGATTGTCGCAGCGTGGATCCAACCCCACGAGCGTACGCCAGCATTCTCGATCGCGCCCGCCGGGCCGGAACAAGCCCGTCCCCTACGACGTACGTCAACGACGACCCGGGTTTCGGGCGCCGCCAACCGAATCCAACGCGGGTCCGCCTTGTGTCCATGTCGATCTCCGTCGCCTAGGGGGACACCCTATTGGGCGGCGTCGAGCCCGTCAAACGCGCCCCGGGTACTGCGCTATGTGTCCGGGGCATCGTAGCGGGGGCGATCCCCCGCCACCGTGACACGCCACATACGTCGGATTTCGCCTTCCGGGCGGTTCATCACCGGATAGTGCTGCGCCGCTCGGTTGTCCCACATCACCACGTCGCCGGGGCGCCATCGGTGCACGTAGCAGAACTCCGGGCGGTGGGCGTGGGTGGTCAGGAATTCCAGCAGTCCCTCGCTCTCTTCGGTCGTCATGTCCGCGAAACGCCGGGTGAATTCGCTGTTGACGAACAAGGCCGTGCGGCCGGTGTCGGGGTGCGTACGCAGCACCGGATGGGTCGTCCATTCCTCGCGCCGATTGTGGGACGACGCGTCGTGCACCGCCTCCATCCCGGCGAGCAGCTCTTTCATGCCGTCCGACAGGGCCTCGAACGCGGCGTATTGGTTGGCGAACGCCGTCTCGCCGCCCCGGCTCGGCAGTTCCCGGGCGGCCAGGATCGAGATGGCCGGCGGGCGCTCGTCGAAGGTGGCGTCCGAGTGCCATCGGCCGCGGCGTACGCCGCTCGGCAGTTTGATGGGCAGAACCATGTCGTGGCCCTTCATGCCGGGGCTGTGTGGGTACCGGTAGAGGTCCCCGAAGCGACGGGCAAAGGCAAGTTGGTCATCGGGCGTGAGTTGCTGGTTGGGAAAGACGATGATGACGTACTCGAGGAAGGCCTGGCGAATCCGCCCGAACACATCATCGTCGATTTCGCGGAGATCGACATCGACCTCTGCGCCAATCAACCCCGCAAGCGGGGTCACGACCGGGTCGGGACGTTCAATCGTCACACCGCTTGCCGCCTCACTCATTGGGCCCCTGCCGTCGTAATGGAGCCCGCTAGCATAGCCGACTAGGCCCGCAGGGGTTGGTCAAGGCGGGTCCGTTCGCAAAAGGCAGCGCTCGACGTCCAGCAGTTCGGCGCTGCGGGCGAAGACGTGCTCCGGCGTGCCCATGGCCCGCTTGAGGGCGACGTCGCGGTCCCACCGATTCGGAATGGAGTTCACGAGGTGCGCGGTGCCCACCCTGATATCGGGGAAATGCCAGAAGGGCGAGACCAGTAGGCGGAACTGCAGAGGGTAGTCCGTGCCGTAGAGCAAACGTCGGTCGAGACCGGGAACTTCAAGCGCCCGCTTGAGATAGTTCCGCTTGTTCACCTGCGTGAGGCTCGAAATCTCCGAGTAGAGACTCGGGTATTCGTCGAACATCGGCAGAATGCGCTCGAAGTTGTCCTCGCCCTCACTGTCTCCCGTGGTCGCGATATGCGCCGCAATGACCGTAACCCCCAACGACAGCGGGAACGCCAGGCGTCGCGGATCGCCGAAATCATCCCTCGCATCCGCAAACGCCTGTTCTTTGCCCGCATGGCTCAACAGGGGCAGATCCAGTTCGACGAGCTTTCCATAGAACGGCTCGATCGCGGGATCCGCCGGATCGAAGAGCATGATGTTCGGAATCCACTTGACGAGCAGGGCACCGTCCGCCTTCGCTTGCTCGAGCCTGGCGAGCGCGTCGTGCCGGTAGGGATTGACGCTCGCGCCGTAGCATAGATTGTCGTAACGCCTAACCTCCGTAGCGACGAAATCGTTGGGGACATAGAACTGCGTGGCTTCCCGATCCAAGTCGCCATCGGCGACCACGCCGTCCATGGCGAGGATGACCGCACGGGCCACCTGCTGGGACTCGGCAACCTGGGCGCTGATTCTCCGGATGGCGAGACCGTCGCCCTCGGCTTCAAGCTCCTCTTCGCTGACGCCGAAAGCGCGCAGGTAGAAGCGAAACCGCACATTGCCCCGCATCTCGGCGCCGACGAACGCGCCGCTGCCACCCGCACCGATGCCGGCGGTGTGCACGTGCATGTCGAGATAGCCCGCCGCCGCCGTCGAGGCCGCAACCACGACGGCGAACAGGCGGCACACGATACGCATGATCCTTGCCCGTTCCCGGGGCTTGCGGCCAACTATAGCGCGTTGCCCCGGGCGAACCCGCCGCCGTGCTTCGCGGCAAGCTCCTAGCCCTCCGACAGTGGCTTGGGCCGCGTCGGTCGACCCGGGTAGCGCGCGCTCGGCGGTTCGAGGACGGCCATCTTGCGGTCGTCCATGTCCGCGTAGCCGCGGTAGTCGTCCGGATTGAAATAGTTGGCGGACCACGATGTCGCGTGGGGGGAGAACTTGTAGAACACCGTCTTGCGGGTTTCGTCGACGGTCCAGGGCAACGTACCGTGGATCAGCGCTTCGGTGAATACGATGGCATCGCCCGGCGCGGCAGCCACCGGGGTTACGAAATCCGGCACGCCCTGGCTCAGGTCGCGCCAGGGTTCGGGCAACGGCAGGTTCCCCTTGTGCGTACCGGGAATGCAGCCGAACCCGCCGCCGTTGGCGCGGGTGTCGTAGAGTTCGAAGCTTACCGACACCAACCCGTTGTAGAACCTGCCGTCGTGGTAGCCGAAGTATTGGCAACCCCCGGTGCTCTGCCAGCCACCGTGCAGCATGCCGCCCTTGAAGTTCCTGCCCACGTGGGTATGCACGTTGATGTGATCCAGCCGGAACGTCGGCAGGACCTGCACCTTCGGGTCCTGTTTCGACCTGGCCTCCTGCCTGGCTCGAAGACCGTGATTGCCGATCAACTCCTCGAGAATCGGACTCAACGTCGGCAAATCCAGCATATCCCGCCACACCTTCGACCAATGCAGGGGTATCACTTCTTGGTCCGCCGGATCGAACTGCTCCGTCGGCTGCCTGAGCGTGCCGCGCAGTTCCTCAACCTGCACGGCGCTAAGCACGTCCGGAATGATCAGGTACCCGAATGCGTCGAACCGGAAGCGTTGCTCTTCGTTCAAGATGGACTCCGCGAGTAGCCGGGAGAGTATTCCACGCGCCGTGAAAGCGAGTCGAGGGATCGAAACACCACACGTCGTGTGGTGAGACACGCACCACCGATGACAAAAGTCATCCAACCCGGTTACGGGTGTCAATGTCCGCCAACGCCTGTGGCAACCACACTACGCCGCATGTAAAACCATGGGAGTGGTGAGAAAATGACCAACGCAAGCGTCGCAAGCACGGTCGAACGAGGTGGAGCCAGCGTGGGTAGGGGCGATACGCCGGCCGCTCGACTCTGGCAAACCGTCGAGCCCTACGTCTACCTGGGTTTCCTCGGCTTCCTGGCATTCGAACCCGTTCTTTCTCCAGACAAGGGTTGGCTCCCGACCCTGTTGCTGGTCGCGGTCTTCCTACCGTGCTACGTCGCCGGTGTCCGTTGGAGCCGTGTCGACGAGCGTTCCAAGCTCGATGTCGCCTGCGGGGCGATGGCGATACTCGCGATCGTCGGCGTCGCGTTCCAGCTCAACGTCAATTCCACGATCTTCCTCATCTTTGCCGCCGCGGCCGCAACACGGGACACGACCGCGCGCAAAGCCGGCGTGGTGGTCGGTCTGGCCTTGGCGATCCTCGCAGGCCTCTTCTTCGCTACGGATTTCCCCCTCGCCTTCCGTTGGCCCTCGTTCCTCCCCGCCCTGCTGCTGATCCCCGTGATCGTCGTCAGCCAGTTGTTGGAAGCGGAACGGGCGCGTCACAACACCCGGCTGAGACTCGGCGAAGCGGAAATCGAACGCCTGGCGGCGATCGCGGAACGCGAACGCATTTCACGGGACCTGCACGACCTGTTGGGCCACACCCTGTCGACGATCACGTTGAAAAGCGCACTCGCCGCCCGGCTCGCGTCTTCCGACCCGGTGCGCGCCGGTCAGGAAATGCGCGAGGTCGAGGGCATTTCGCGGGACACCCTCGACCAGGTCCGCGACGCCGTTCGAGGCTACCGTGCGAGCGGCATCGCCGACGAAATCTCGGGCATCCGCAAGACGTTGGCATCCGCCGACATCGCCTTCGATATGGCGCTGGAACCGGTGGATCTGGCCCCGGAACAGGAAAGCGCGCTGGCGCTCGCCCTCCGCGAGGGCACCACCAACGTGATTCGCCATTCGGGCGCGACCGAGGTACGGGCATCGCTAACGACCGACGACGACCAAATCGTGTTGACCATCGCGGACAACGGCCACGGCGGAGGCAGCGAAGGTAACGGACTCTCCGGTATCCGGCTGCGGGTGCAGGCACTCGGGGGCACCTTCTCGCGAACGACGGGCGAGGGAACCGGACTGACGGTTCGGCTCCCCAAGAAGGTTCCGCAACCCGCGGCAGCTCGAAAATGATCCGAGTGGTCATCGCCGAAGACCAGCAGATGGTGCTCGGTGCCCTTGCCGCGCTGCTCGAACTCGAAGGGTTCGAGGTGGTCGGACAGGCGGCGGACGGCGACGCGGCCTTGCGCCTCGTCAAGGGAACGGTGCCGGACATCCTGCTCACGGATATCGAGATGCCCGGTCTCACCGGACTCGAGCTAGCCCAGCAGGTGGCGGTCTCGGCCCCGTCGACCAAGGTGGTCATCGTGACCACCTTTGCCCGCAGCGGCTACCTGAAGCGCGCCCTGGACGCTGGAACCGCTGGCTACTTGCTCAAGGACGCTCCGGCATCGACGCTCGCCGATGCGTTGCGCCGCGTTCACGCCGGACGTCGCGTGGTGGATCCCGAGCTGGCGGCGGCCGCCTGGGGCGAGGTCGATCCGTTGACCGACCGTGAGCGCCAGGTCCTGCGGCTCGCGGGCGATGGACTCAAGAGCGCGGAAATCGGTCGTCAACTGCACTTGACCGAAGGCACGGTCCGCAACTACCTGTCGGAGGCGATCAACAAACTCGGTGCGTCCAACCGGATCGAGGCCGCCCGGCTGGCGCGCTCGCGCGGCTGGCTCTAACGCACACGGAAGGCGTCAAGCTCAGCCACCGGCGGCAGCCCTTTCTCGCGGCCGACTCCGTACCATAACCAGTCACCAAGCGAGAACCGGGGCAGGACATGAAAGACAAAGGGCTCCATACGCGTGCCGTCCACGCCGGCGAGACCCCCGACCCGGTCACCGGCGCATCCGCACCGAATCTCGTCATGTCGACGACCTTCACGATGGAAGAACCGGCAGGTTTCTCCATCAACGCCTTCGAAGGCGAGATTCCGTATATCTACACGCGCTGGGGCAATCCGACGATCCGCGTGCTGGAAGAGAAACTGGCTGCCCTCGAAGGCACGGCGGACTGCGTCGCGTTCGGCTCGGGCATGGCCGCCACGGCCGCGTTGATGTTCGAGTCGCTGAAGTCGGGCGATCACCTCGTCATCAGCGACGTCAACTACGCGGGCACGGCCGAGCTTGCCCGGGGAACGCTGCCGGCGTATGGAATCGCGACCAGCGCGGTGGACACCACGGATCTCGCCGCCGTGGAAGCCGCAATCCGCCCGGAGACGCGGATGATCTGGATCGAGACGCCGGCGAATCCGATCCTTCGCCTGACGGACATTGCCGCCGTCGCCGCCATCGCCAGACGGCACGGCCTAGCGTTGGCGGTGGACTCCACGTTCGCCACGCCCATCGCCACGCGACCCGCCGAACTCGGCGCGGACTTCGTGGTGCATTCGCTCACCAAGTACATCGGCGGGCACGGGGATGCGCTCGGCGGCGCCGTGCTCGGTAGCCGGGAAGGCCTGGAACCGCTGCGGACCCACGCCCTTATCCACTTCGGCGGCGTTATCAGCCCCTTCAATGCCTGGCTGATCGCCCGGGGTGCGGCCACCCTGCCCATCCGGATGCGCGCCCACGAAGAAGGTGCGCTGCTGCTGGCCGATTTCCTGGAGAGCCACCCGGCCGTAGCCCGGGTGAACCACCCCGGCCTGGACTCCCATCCACAACGGCAACTCGCCAAGCGGCAGATGCGAAACACCTCCGGGACGTTGTCGTTTCAGGTGCACGGCGACGGCGCCGCCCTGGCCGAACGCATGGCGAAGGAACTCGAGATCATTCACTACGCGGTTTCGCTGGGCCACCACCGCAGTCTGATCTACTGGATCGACACCGAGGCCATGATGGAATCCACGTTCAAGCTGTCCGGCGATCAACTCGCGCACTACCGCGAGTATGCGGGCGACGGCGTCTTCCGGCTCTCGGTTGGGCTGGAAGACGCGAACGACCTGTGCCGCGACCTCGACCGCGTCTTGCCTAGACCGACTCAGGCCCGTTGAACGTCGCGGCCAACACCGCCGGGCCGCAGGCCTGCTAGACGCGGATTCGTTCGGCACCGCCTTCGGTCAACTGCCAGAGTTCGGCGTCGATGACGCCGCCCTCGAGGTTCAGGAATCCGATGGTGCCCAAGCGCAGCGACTTGTTGTGGGGCAACGTCGGCGAACCCGGATTGACGCACAGCAGTCCATTGACGTGGTCGATGGCCTCGATGTGCGTGTGTCCATAGACCACGACATCCGGGGAGATGTCGGGAAACCGCAGTCGGACGCGGTCCAGAATCAACTCGGCAGGCCGGTATGCGGGCGAGGGAAAGTCGTGCAGCATGGCCACGGTGAGCCCCTCGAAGGTCATGGCGCACTGATCCTCCAAGCGCGCATCGTCCTGCCCGAGATCCCCGTTGCCCCGGGCCACCCTCAACGGCGCGACGGCTTCAAGCTCGTCGAGAAGAGCGGGCGACCAGACGTCGCCGGCATGCAGGATGGCGTCCACGCCGTCGAACACATCGAACACCTGCGGCCACAGTTCCCCCCGTTTCGAGATGTGCGTGTCGGATATCAATCCGATGCGCATGGCGTCGATGCTCAAACGAAAACCGTGCAGCGTACCAGATGCCGATATACCCGGGTTCGGGCCACGAGGCGGCTGAGGCGGCTTCGTACCTGACAATCGTCAAGGAAGCCGGTGACGGATGTCACTGACCGTCGAGGTGCCGCGGCGTCCACAGTTCGAGCATCGATTGTCCTTGCCATGCGGCCCAACGGGAAGACCGACACCGGAGACCCAACGATGCGAACGAACAAGCTTATCCACTACACGACCCGGTTGCTGGCCATGCTCGCGTTGACCGCAGCCATCCAACCGGCACAAGGCACCACGCTGATTCGCAACGCCCGGATATTCGACGGCGATGCCGTGATCGAAAGTGCGTCGGTGGTGATCCGCGATGGTCGGATCGCCACCATCGCCGCGACACCGAAAACCGTCCCCGAGGGCGCCCCGGAGGTCGACGCCACCGGCATGACCTTGATACCGGGCCTAATCGACAGCCACACCCACAGTTGGGGAACGGCGCCGCGGGAGGCGCTGAACTTCGGCGTCACGACCGTTCTGGACATGTTCACGGAGCCTACGCTTGCCGCCAACTGGCGTCTGGAACAACGCGCCGGACCGGTTCCCGACCGCGCCGACGTTTTCTCTGCGGGCGTCCTAGTGACCGTGGCCGGTGGCCACGGTACTCAGTTCGGCATAGACATCCCCACACTCGACGATCCCGACGACACCGAGGCATTCGTGGCCGCGCGGATCGCGGAGGGCTCTGACTACATCAAGATCATCCACGAAGCCGGATCGGCACGCCGGCGCTTCCCGACCTTCGGCGGCAAGCAACTGCAGCGAATCGTGGCCGCCGCCCACGGCGGCGACAGGCTGGCGTTGGTCCACGTCGGCACGGCAGAAGGCGCGGGGATGGCCATCGCCGCCGGTGCCGACGGCCTGATGCACGTCTATCGTGATCCAGGCGACACCGACCTTGTCGCCGCAATCCGTGCGAGGGGCACGTTTGTGGTGCCCACCCTGGCCGTGGTCGAAAGCATGTTCGGATCGTCGAACCCGGACGCGTTGGCCGCCGACCCGCTCATCTCGGACTACCTTTCGGCCAACGCCGAGGCCAATCTCAAGCGTTCGTTCACGCAAGGCACGAACCCTGCCGGGATGGGCGCTGCGCTCGGCAACGTCCGGGCATTGTTCGAAGCCGGTGTGCCGATCCTCGCCGGTAGCGATGCCGCCAATCCGGGCGTTACGCACGGCGCCAGCTTGCATCGGGAGCTCGAACTACTCGCGCAGGCGGGCATGCCGAACATCGACGTTCTGCGCGCCGCCACGTCCAATGCTGCCGACGCGTTCCGCCTTCACGACCGAGGACGGGTCGCCGAGGGGAAGAAGGCGGATCTGGTCCTGGTCCGGGGCGATCCGTTGCAGGACCTCGCAACGACTCGGGACATCGTTGGAATCTGGAAGGACGGCGTCCGTTTCGAGCGCCAACGCCGCGACCGTTCGGCCCGCCGACCGCCGCACGAGCCGAGGATGCTGGGAGCATTCGACACCGGTACCGACGTCGCGGAGAGTGGATGGGTGCCGTCCACCGACTCCCTCGCAGGGGGTAAATCGACGGTGGAACTCAGTCTCGTCGCCGCAACGGAAGCCCGTGGCGGCGCGCTACGGATCCAAGGCGACAACGCCCGTGGCTATGCCTACCCCTGGAGCGGCGCGATGGTCAACCTTGGCTCGTCAATGATGCAGCCCGTGAACCTCGGGGGCATCCGCAAGCTCGCCTTCGATGCGCGGGGGGAGGACAAGCGCTATCGCGCCATGGCGTTCGCGGAGAGCCTCGGGCAGATGCCCGCCATCGTGGAGTTCAATGCATCCGCCGAATGGCAGCGCGTCGAGATCCCGTTGACCGGGTTCCCTGGCTTCGATCCCCAGGGGGCGATGGCGTTCTTCATCGGTAGCCCAGGCGACGTCGGAACGTTCTGGCTCGAAATCGACAACGTCGAACTGGTCGAGTGAGTCACCGCAAGCGCAGGTTCTCGCGGTCGGCTACGGTGCTCGGTTCAACGACTTCAAATCCATATGCCTCACCGGTAACAACCGATGTCCGATCAGATCCACGGCCGCACCGCATTGCTCCAACGCAATGTAGCCAAGCAAGGGTTCGTATTCGCCGTCGACCGGTGTCATCTCGACGAACAGCACCTCGCTGTGAATGACGCGGAAGCCTTCCACCTGAATCCTCGCCGGACCGCACACGACGCCGGCGGCGATCTCCTGGGTCGCGGTTTCGAAATCGACCGCTTCCTCGACGGCGAACGAACCAAATCGGTCTCGCCATGCATTTGGCAGCGTGATGTGACTGGCGCCCGTATCGACCAACGCGTCGATCTTCCGAGCGCAATCCGGCTGAACGACGTTTTGAATGTCTATCGAGGCGACGATTCGACCCACCGGCGAAACCCCTCTTCGAGTTGACACGACACTGGCTGCGAGTCTGTCCGATGCACCCCCAAGCGGCAAGCTCGGTTGAAGGGCGCCCGCGCGTGTTCAGTCGACCTCGATCGGCGCGAACTTCGGCGGGCGGCGCTCGACGAACGACGCCACGCCCTCCTTGAAGTCGCCGCGGGCAAGACTCGCATCCATCCAGGCGTTCGACTCTTCCATGGCGCGGCGAAGTTCGGCGTTCAGGTGTCGGTAGATCTGCCGCTTCATCATCATGAGCGAGTTGGGGGCGGCGACGTCGGCAATCTCACGCAGGTAAGCGCAGGCGTCGTTGACGCACTCGCCCGGTTCGCAGACACGGTTGGCCAAGCCGATTCGGCCGGCCTCCTCGCCGTCGAACTTGCGGCCGGTCCAGAGGATGTCCAAGGCGTTGGCCGGGCCGATGAGGCGCGGCAGCATCCAGCTTGTACCGTGCTCCGCGATCAATCCGCGCTGGGAGAACGCGGTGGCGAAACGCGCCGTTCGGTCGACGAAGCGCAGGTCGCAGAACACCGCGTAGCTGAAGCCGAGGCCCGCGCAGGCACCGTTGATCGCCGCGATCAAGGGCTTGCGCAAGCCCAGGAAGTAGGTTGCGCCAATCTCGAAATTGGGATCGTTATCCGGATTCCCAGGATCCGCGGCCAGATCGGCGTGAGCCGCACCGAGACGACGTCCGGCTTCGCTCATCGCCCCGAGTGCGTTCATGTCCACGCCGGAACAGAATCCCCGCCCCGCACCCGTGAGCACCGTACCGACGACATCCCCGGTGCGTTCCGATTGATCGAGTGCGTGCCGTATTTCGGCCTGGGTCCGATCCGTCAACGCGTTGAGCGTCTCCGGTCGGTTCATGGTTATCACGGCGACACCGTCCGCGACGTCGTAGATGATCTCTTGGTACATCGTCCCGCCCTTTATTGGTCTCAAGTCCTCACGAGACGATCAATTTACTCGATCCCGGCGTTGCTTTGCAGGACGCGGATCGTCAGAGACTGCGTTTGCTCGTCAACGTGACCTCGACGCCGCTTACGCCGGGGCCGTCCACGATGGGAAACGCCACGTCGAGGTGGTAGACAAGATTCCGGTTGGTCCGGGTCGATTCGAACCGTAGACCCACGCCCACGTTGGCCAGTATCTCGGTATCGTCGTGCCATCCCCACGCCCGGCCCACATCCACGAATCCCGCGAACGCGATGCGCAGCAGGCGCAACGGATAGAGGTCCGTGTAGAACCGCTGTTCCGCCGTGAACCGGTAGGCTCGCGTGCCCGCCTGGTAGCGGTTGGGGTAGCCGCGCAATCCGGAACTTCCGCCGATGAGCACCTGCTGGTCGTCGGTCAGCCCTTCGGTCACGGTGGCCTCGCCGTCCAGGATCAATGCCCACCTCGGCGTCTGCCGGTATCGGTATCGGGCCCACACCCGGGCGACGGCGTTCTCCGGTCGACGGGTGGCCCGGTTCCAGTAGCCCGAGGCGCGCGCCCCGTAGCGAAGGATGCCGTCATCGCCACGCAGTCGACCGTCCCGGAACTCGGCAGCGGCGATGAAATGGCCCTCGCCGTCGGGCGCGTACCCGAGCATGAAGTCGTAGCGTCGACCCAGGTAGACGTCTTCCGTCGTCTGGACGCGATCCACGTTGCGTACCTGGGCGTATTCGTCCTCGATGCGATGGAACGACACCCACGGATAGACGAACCGCCGGTTTCGCAGCGCCAGCGGGGACTCTGTTGTCAACGCGGGCGCGTGACGCCAATCTTCCAGGGTCATGCCCGCGATCACGCGGTTGACCCAGCCGTCTTGCCGCCCCCGCGACCGTCCCGTTGAGATCTGCGCCAAACGGTAGTCGCGTCGGAACGACGCGATCCTGTCGCCTCCTCGATACAACCCCTGGCGGGTATTCGATCGGAGGACGTAAGCGTTCCAGGAACGGCGCGCCGACAACGCATAGAACGGTTGACCGATGCCCGCTTCCACGAGTTCGCCGTCGTCGGTATCGTCGTAGCGCAATCGAACGCCGACCCGGCTCCGCCCGAGGTTTGGGTCCGCGTAGCTGGCGCTTACACCTTGCCGATCCAGATTCTCGAACGCCGTAAAGTCGAGACGCGAACCGGTGCCCCCCAGGTTGATCTCCGAGACACCGGCACGGAGGCGCTCCTCACCCCCCGTGCGGGTAACGCTGAGCTCAGGCGACAAGGACCAGACATCGCGCGTTACGACGACCAGGTCGACCACGAAGACCGGCCCGGCGGCGTCGTGCGCCGGACACACCCGGTTGGCGACGATGCGCGCGTCGTAGAGATAAGACTTGCTCCGGAGCACCCGTTCGGTCTCCGCGATCATGTCCATCGTTACCGGATCGCCCGACCGGAACAGGAGGAGTTCGCGTAAAACGCCTTCCCGGGTGACGATGTGCCAACGGTTGGCCAACCGGTAGGCGACGCTGTCCTCGGCGGAATCGTCGGTATTGAAGACATCCTGGCGAACCACCGAAATCGTACCGACGCGATAGGTGGCGGTGGCGTCGAGCGAGCGTCCGGCTATCCCCTCGATCGGTGCCGTGAGGAGGTCGGTCGGCACATGCAGCGGCGCACAGTCATCCGCGCCAACGGCGGCACAGGCGCACCAAGCGATGCCCGCCAGTCCCCAAACGAACCCCGCACGCTTCACCCCGTGTTCCGCAATCCGCTGGCAATACCCGCCATGGTCACCTTGAGGGCCTGGTTCACGCGTTCCGAGTCGTTGCCGCCCCGGCGCCGTGCAAGGAGTTCGGCCTGGAGCAGATGCAACGGATCGAGATAGGTATTGCGCACCGTGATCGAGTCCCGCACCTGGTCCGTGTGGGCGAGCAGTTCCGGCGCTCCCGTGAGCGCCAGTATGTCGTCGGCAAGCGAGGCGAGACGTTCGAAGAGCACTTCCGCCATGGCTTGTTGATCGGCACTGGCCAAGCGTCGCGCATAGTACCGTGCCAATGTGGCATCCGCCTTCGCAACGACCATTTCCAGCATGTCTGCCTGCATGGCGAAGAACGGCCAGCCGCGCAACATCTCGAACGCGTCGCGATCGGCGGTGAGCTTCGTCACGGCGCGTTCCGTGCCGAGCCAGGCCGGCAGCATGAGCCGCACTTGGGTCCAGGCGAACACCCACGGTATGGCGCGCAGGCTGGCGAGATCCCGGTTCGGCACCCGTCGCGCTGGCCGACTGCCCAGGGCCAGTGCCGCGAGCTCGGCCTCCGGCGTCAGCGTCTGGAAGAAGGCCACGAACGCCGGGTCGCCGACAACCGTCCGGTAGGCGTCGCGGGACGCCGCCGCCAGTTCGTCCATCTTGACGCGCATGCCGTCGGTGGGCGTTGGCGGTGGATCGAGCGTGGCGTTCAGCGTCGCCGTGAGGTAGTGGCTGAGCGTCGCCTTGGCGATCGCCGGCGTCCCCAGTTTGAACCGGATCATCTCACCTTGTTCGGTGACGCGGAACGAGCCCGCCACGGACCCCGGAGGCTGCGACTCGATCGCCTGCGCCGATGGGCCGCCGCCCCGCCCTACCGCGCCGCCGCGACCATGGAAAAGCGTCAGTGTCACGCCGTGCTTCGCGGCAACCGCGGCCAGCGACTCCTGGGCCCGGTACTGGGCCCAGGCGGCGGCAAGCTGGCCAGCGTCCTTCGCCGAGTCCGAATAGCCGATCATCACCTGGATGCGCTCGCCGACGTAGGTTCGGTACCAGGGAATGGACAGCAACGCCTCCACGGTTTCGGCCGCCCGATTGAGGTCATCGAGGGTTTCGAACAGCGGCACGATGGGCACACGGGCTCTGACCCCGGCTTCCTTGAGCAGTAACGCGACCGCCAGCACATCGCTGGGTCTCGATGCCATCGAGACGACGTAGGCCGCTATCCCCGACGCGTCGTATTCGGCGATCGCGGCACAGCTTTCGATGACCTCCCGGGCTTCGTCGCCAACGGGCCAAGACGGCGGAAACAGCGGACGGCGAGAAGCAAGTTCGTCCACCAGCCAAGCCAGGCGCTCCGATTCCGGCCACCCACCGTAACCGTTGCCGTCCTGAAGGTAGGAGGTAAGTTCATCGAGTAGCGCCGTGTGCCGAACGGCGTGCTGACGGATATCGAGCCGAACCAGGTGAACACCGAAACACCGAACCCGGCGGAGCGTGTCCAGGAGCGGTCCATCGGCGATCTGCGGCATGCCACACGCCAAGAGCGACTCACGGCAAAGGACGAGCGGCTCCAGTAGCTCCGAGTCGGCAAGGATCACCTCCGGGCCCGGTGGAGTGCCCGTCGCCGCCCACACGCGGGTCGCTTCGAGTCGGTCGCCCAGGGCGTTCAGGACCGCCCGATAGGGCTCCGCGGCGTCTCCCGTCGCGGCGCGGATGGCGTCGTTCCCAGCGGTCATCGACAGCGATGCGGACAACGCCGCCACGTCCCGCAGGAACAGGTCGGCCGATGTCCAACGTGCCAACCGCAGGACCTCCCGGGTCACTGCCACCGTCACGTTGGGATTGCCATCGCGGTCCCCGCCCATCCAAGACGCGAACGCGAACGGCATCACGTCGATGGGCAGGGTCGAGCCGTGGATGCGGTCCAGTTCCCGCACAACGTCAGGCACTGCCTGCCAGAGCGAATTTTCGACAACCGCGAATCCCCATCTGGCCTCGTCCTGTGGGGCTGGCCGCTCGTGACGGATCTCGTCGGTATGCCATGCCTCCGCGATCAAGCGTTCGAGTTCGGCCTCCAGCGCGGGACGTTCGCTCCGCGGGACTCGCGACCGAGCGTCCAGGACCGCCGCGATGTCGTCGTACTTCTGAATCAGCGTGCGACGCAGAATCTCCGTGGGATGAGCAGTCAGGACAAGTTCTATCCGCATCTCCCGTAGCGAATCCGCGTCTATCGCCAGGGGCCAAGTCGCATCCCGGGCAGCCTGACGTTGGTCGGCGATGTTGGCGAGATTCAGGAACTGGTTGAACGCTCGCGCAATGTCGGTCAGGACGTCCTCCGGCAATGCCGCAAGCGTTGCACTCAGTCGTTCCCAGTCCGCGCTCGTCCCGCGCCTGGCGCGCTTGGCGAGAGCGCGGATGGACTCGATGCGGTCCACGAACGCTGCGCCCCGGTGGTCGGCGATAACCCGGCCAAGTAGCCCGCCGAGCAACCGCACGTCCGCACGCAGGGCACGGGGTAGACCGGAGAGGTCACTGCGTCGGGTGGAGGTGGTAGCAGGCGCCGTCATGGCTTCGACTATATCGCAGCGTCTGCCCGACAACGTGACCAACCCCGGTTCGAGTAGCCACGTCTCCCAACGGGGCAAGGGACTAGTACGATTGGGATAGAAATCTCGCCACCATGTCATCACTCCCTGATGTGGAGCGTTTTCGACCACTGTGCGCATCCGGGAGCCGCGGTACCCAATCCCCTTCCGCCGCTGTACGCGCCTGCCCTTTGGGGCGGCAGCAGGCCGTCGCGTGGCGCGTTCAATCCCGTTCCTCATCGCTTGTTGCAGCCGACAGAACGAGCGGGGCGGGCAAGGGGCCCAGGACGCCCATTGGCGAGATTCCGTCATGCGCGGCGAATTGATGACGCACGCGTTAGGCCGCAGCGGCACGTTCAGCGGGATCACCATCCAGTCCATGGCGGATCCCGGCTATGGCGTTGACACCAGCGTGGCCGACGCCTACACCGTAACCAACATCTCCGGGGCACCCCCCTTGGCCACCGGCGAGGACGCGCGGACGATCCGCCATTGCATTGTCCACCCCCTTACCGGCATCGACGTCGTGCCGGCGCCCAAGTCGATTGCCCTGCCGGATTCGGCCATACGGCTCAGGGTCGACGACGCACGGATGGAGCGAGTGGTAGCGAAGCGGTAGAAAGCCCGCATTGAGCGGGTTTTCTTGTGAGAAATGGCCCATCGTTTGCCTTTCCCGCCTGGTTTTCCGGGATAATCCGTCGATGCTTGATCCCGCCCGTAGCGTACTCCGCGATACCTTCGGCTATGGCGAGTTCCGGGCCGGCCAAAAAGCCGTCATCCAAGCCGTTCTCGAGGACCGCGACTGCCTGGTCCTGATGCCCACGGGTGGCGGCAAGTCGCTTTGCTACCAGATTCCCGCCATGGTTCGTCCCGGCACCGGCGTGGTGGTCTCGCCGTTGATCGCATTGATGCAGGACCAGGTCGCCGCGTTGCGCCAGATGGGCGTCGCCGCCGCGTTCCTCAACTCCACGCTGCCCTGGTTCGAGCAGACCGAAATCGCCAACCGGTTGGGAAACGGCGACCTCGACCTGCTCTACCTGGCACCCGAACGGCTGTTGCAGGAAGACACCTTGGCGCTACTCGAACGCTCGCCGGTCAACCTGTTCGCCATCGACGAAGCGCACTGCGTATCCCAGTGGGGCCACGACTTCCGGCAGGACTACCTAGGTCTCGACGTCCTTGCCGAGCGTTTCCCCGGCATTCCCCGGCTGGCGCTGACCGCAACCGCCGACGCCCGGACCCGTTCCGAGATCGTGTCGCGTCTCAAGCTCACCGAGCCCGCTCGCTTCGTGCGTGGATTCGACCGTCCCAATATTCGCTATTCGGTGCGCATCAAGACGAACGCCAACGCGCAACTTCTGGACTTCCTCGACGACCATCGTGGCGAGGCCGGCATCGTCTATTGCCTGTCACGGCGCAAGACCGAGAGCACCGCGGAAATGCTACGTGGCGCCGGCCACGACGCACTGCCCTACCACGCCGGCCTGCCGTCAGGTCTTCGCGCCGAACACCAGGACCGGTTCCTGCGCGACGACGGCGTCGTGATCGTCGCCACGATCGCGTTCGGAATGGGAATCGACAAACCCGACGTGCGCTTTGTCGCCCACGTCGACCTGCCGAAAAGCGTCGAGGCCTACTACCAGGAAACGGGCCGCGCCGGACGCGACGACGAACCGGCCGAGGCGTGGATGATCTACGGACTGCAGGACGTGGTCCGGCTCCGACAGATGCTCGACGAGTCCGAGGCCGACGAACGGCACAAGCGCATCGAACGGACCAAACTTGACGCCCTGCTCGGCTGGTGCGAGATCACGACCTGTCGACGGGCCACGTTATTGCGCTATTTCGGCGACGATCCACCGGCAACGTGCGGCAACTGCGACGTCTGCCTCGCGCCACCGAAGACCTGGGACGGAACCGTACCGGCTCAGAAACTGATGTCCTGCATCGTCCGCACCGGGCAGCGCTTCGGTGCCGGCCACGTCATCGACGTGCTGCGCGGCAAGGACACCGACAAAGTTCGACAACATCGGCACGAACGACTCTCCACCTACGGCATCGGCAACGACCTGGCGGACAATCAATGGCGGTCGGTCTTGCGCCAACTCGTCGCCGGCGGCTACGTCCGGTCCGATCCGGCGCGCTACAACGCCCTGACCCTGACGCCGATGTCGAGACCCCTGCTACGTGGCGAGGTGACCCTGACGTTGCGCGAAGAGACGAAGATCGCCAAGCGGCAACGCACACCCGCCAAGACCCGGGACGACGGCTTCGAGATCGCCGCTGCGGACGCCGACCTATGGGAAGCATTGCGCGAAACCCGCAGCAAGATCGCGGCCGAGGCCGGATTGCCTCCGTACGTCGTGTTCCACGACACCACCCTGAAGGAGTTCGTGCGTCTTCGCCCCGATTCTCCGGACGCGATGTTGCGCGTCCACGGCGTCGGGCAAGCGAAGCTCGAACGCTATGGCGAGGCGTTTCTAGCGATCATCGCGGCTCATCCCCCGGTACAGTCGCTGCTTCCAGCCACTGCCGCATCAGCTTCTTGATCTGGGTCTGGTAGCGCGCACCGCCTAGGCGCGCCTTCGTCTTGAACGCCGCCAAGAGGGGTTCCGGCACCTTCAGACTGATCAGCCGCGAGCGCGTCTCCGCCTGCCCGTGAATCCGTTTGAAGTCGTCGAGAAACCGCACGATGTCCATGGCCGACAATTCCCGGCAACGCGCGAGGTATTCGTCCGAGAATGTCTGCACCGGACGCGGCATCCGCCGGGCACTCACAGCCGCTCCAAAGCGCGAACGTCCTCGAGGTCCTGTGGCCGACCACTCTCGCGCTTCATGACAATCAGGTCCGCCAACGACAAGACTTCGATGGGTCCCGAGGGCAATTCGAAGCGCTTCGTTCGCCTACCGGTGAGGTCGTAGTTGATGACCACGTCCACCTGCTCCAGCGGGTCATTCGGGTTGTGGAAGTTCCAAGCGATCAGGCTACGGTTCTCGATGTACTCGTCCCGGAACGCGAAAACATCCTCGGCACCGATCGGTAAACGGGACACCAACCCAATGCCGTTCAATGCGGCTTCCGCCGCCATCAGCGTTTGACGGGTCCAGCGCAACACCAGATCGACGTCGATGGTGCCCCGGACGGCCCCATGCAGCGCGACAGCGTACCCGCCGACGATCGCGTAGTTGACCCCGGCGTCTCGCAGTGCGGCGCAGATCCGCTCCAGCGATGTCATGGTAGAAGTATATATCGGTATATACATTCACTGCAGAAAGGGACTAAAGAATGCGTTAGGTAGAATCCCGGTTAACCGGCCCGACGTAGGTGCGTGCCCGTGGTGGGCAAGTCAGTTCTGGATGTGATCGTCGAGAATGTCGAACTCGTCGACGCGAGGGAACGCGCGATCCAACGGATGACGCCCACCGGGGTCGTGGCCGGCGGGCGGGAGTTCGAACTCGACTGCATCGTCTTCGCGACCGGTTTCGACGCGATGACCGGCGCCGTACTAGGCATCGACATCCGGGGACGCGCCGGCATCACCCTGAAGGAAAAGTGGGACGCCGGGCCACGCACCTACCTGGGCCTCTGTTCCGTCGGCTTCCCCAACCTGTTCCTAATCACCGGGCCGGGTAGTCCGTCGGTGCTGACCAACATGATCGTGGCGATCGAGCAGCACGTGAACTGGATCACCGACTGCCTCGACGACATGCGCCGGGAAGGTCGAGCAACGATCGAAGCCACCGAGCAGGCCCAGGACGACTGGGTAGACCACGTCAACGCGGTCGCCGGCATGACGCTCTACCCGACGTGCAACTCCTGGTACCTCGGCAAGAACATCCCGGGCAAGCCCCAGGTCTTCATGCCGTTGATCGGGTTTCCGCCCTACGCCGAGAAGTGTGCACAGGTCGCGGCGAACGGTTACCAAGGTTTCGATCTCGGCTGAAACCACGCAACGCAGGTTGTCGGTCGGCCGCGTTCGAAAGTCGCCCATGCCGTGAGCGCTTAACGCCCGCGCCTTGAGCGGTTCGCCGCTGCTTGGTGCACAACGCTTTACCCGTACTCCGCCGCCGCATCGGCAAGCCATCGCCTCAGGTAGTCGGCATAGCTTCGACGGAAGACGATGTCGAACGCGCCGCCCTCGCTCGCCGCGACCAGAGCCGCGGCTTTCGCGAAAACGGTCTGTGCGCAACGACCGGGCGGGAAGTTTCGGGGATGAAAGTCGTAGGGACTCGACTTCTGCAGCACCTTACCGGCGTCGAGGCCGGACAGTGCCAACTGCACCTGGGCGCCGGTCACGTCCACCACCGCAAAGCGACCGTCGAGCACATCGCGCAGCCGCCTTTCAACGACCAATCCGTCATCGCCCTCGACGGCTATGAACCACTCGTCGGGACCCAGCCAATACGCGCGTGAACGATCGGCGTGATTCCACGTGCCCGGCTCGCGCGGTAGATCAACACCCACGACCTGCTGGACCGCATTCCGAAGCTGCGGATCCGCGGCATCACCGCGAAGATTGAGATATGCCCGACCCGGGCACTCGCGACACACAACGCCCGGCCGCTCAGACATTCTGCCGCTCCCCCTTCGGGTCGTAGAAGACGGAGTCGACGATCGTCGCCTCGAGTACCCGGCCGTCGGCGAGCGGGCAGTACACGGTCTCGCCCAATCGCTGCGAGCCGCCCTTGACCATTCCTAGAGCAATCGGACGTTCCAGCCGCGCGCTGTAGTAACTGGATGTCACATGGCCGGCCATGGGAACGGGCACCGGGCGTTTCGGATCGTCGACCAACTGGCCGCCTTCGGGCAGCACCGACGTCTCGTCACCGCAGGCAAGGCCCACCAACTGCAGGCGGTCTTCGCGTACATGGTCAGCCAGATCGAGGGCGCGGTCGCCGAGAAATCCGAACGGCTTGTTGCGGCGTACCGCCCAGTCCATGCCCACGTCGGCCGGCGTCATGGATCCGTCGGTGTCCTGCCCGACGATGATGAACCCCTTCTCGGCGCGCAGCACGTGCATGGTCTCAGTACCGTAAGGCGTGATGTCGAACTCGTTCCCGGCATCGATCAGCGCGTCCCAGACCGCCCGGCCGTGCTGCGCCGCGACGTTGACCTCGAAGGACAACTCGCCACTGAAGCTGATGCGGAATACCCGGGCCGGTACGCCCGCAACATGGCCTTCGCGCACATCCATGAACCGGAACGCGTCGCCGGAAAGGTCGATGTCCGGGCAGACCTTGCCGAGGACCAAACGGGACTTCGGTCCCACCAGCGCCGCCGTGGCCCAGTGGTCCGTCACCGACGTGAGGTAGACATCGAGCTCCGGCCACTCGGTCTGGTGCCATCGCTCCAGCCACGCGAACACCGCCTCCGCGTTGCCGGTGGTGGTATGCATCAGGTAGCGGTCGTCGCCGAGACGTGCGGTGACGCCATCGTCGAAGATCGTGCCGTCCTCGTGGAGCATGAGGCCATAGCGACACCGACCGATTCCCAGCTTGCGGAAGCCGGTGGTGTACACCCGGTCCAGGAACTCCGCCGCATCGGCGCCCTGGATGTCGATTTTGCCGAGCGTCGACGCGTCGACGATCGTCACCCCGTCCCGGGCCGCCAGGCATTCGCGGTTCACCGCCTGCTGCATCGTCTCGCCGGGCTTGGGGTAGTACCACGGTCGTTTCCATCGCCCCACGTCTTCCCACTCGGCACCCCGATCCAGGTGCCAGTCATGCATGGGGGTATGCCGTTCGGGATCGAAGAACTCGCCCACATCGCGTCCGGCGACGGCGCCGAAGGTGGCCGGTGTGTAGGAAGGCCGGTACATCGTCGTACCCACGTCTGCGATGTCCTTTCCGAGCGCTTCGGCGAGGATGGCCACGCCGTTGACGTTGCCGAGTTTGCCCTGGTCCGTCCCGAAACCGAGCGCGGTGTAGCGTTTGACGTGTTCCACCGACTCGTAGCCTTCCCGTGCCGCGAGTTCGATGTCCGCGGCCGTTACATCCAATTGGAGGTCCACGAACTGTTTCGGTGCGCGGCTCACGGGTCTCGGGTGCGGGACGAGGAACAGCGGCCGCGCCGGTGCCTCGGGCGGTTCATCAACCTCGGGTGCCGCTCGCGTCGTCCGGCCACTTCCGAATCCGGCCCGCGAAGCGGCGGTAGCGCCGGCAAGCGCACCCTGTTCCAGGCAGCCGCGCAGGGAGGGCGTCCCCGCCACCACACCCGCAAAGAGCGTGC
>JAGWBM010000012.1:0-21433 GCA_021295895.1 Pseudomonadales bacterium | reverse complement strand
GCACCCGCCGATTCACTCCAGCGCGGCCTGACCCCGGTCTGCGAACCGAGATGCAGCGTTGGGTTCCAGCCGCCGGAACACGCGATCAGATCGCACGCCAATCGCCGGGACGCACCCGCGAGCACGTTCGCGTCGGCGCGCAATGGCGCAATCACCGCACCGGAAACCCGGCCTCGGCCGACGGCTTCGGTCACCGCGTGGCCGGCAATGACCTCGATACCCGAGTCCTTTGCCGACGCCACCCAACCGCCAGCGGGATTCTCCCGGGCATCCACAACCGCCACGACCTCGCGGCCGCTCCCGTGCCAATCCAACGCCGTTCGATAGCCGTAGTCATTGGTCGTGAAGAGCAGCAGGCTTCCGCCGGGTGCGACCGCGTAGCGATTGACGTAGGCGGACACCGCGGACGCCAGCATGACACCCGGAAGGTCGTTGTTGGCGAACACCAGCGGTCGCTCGATGGCACCGGTGGCCAGCACGACCTGTTCGGCGCGAACCCGATGCAGCCGTTCCCGCGTGCCGGACACGGCCACCGGTCCTAGGTGGTCGGATCGCCGTTCGACGATGGTCAGAAAGTTGTGGTCGTAGTAGCCGCTGACCGTGCTTCTCGGCAGCAACTCGACATTGTCCGACCCGTCAAGCTCGGCCAGGACGTTGGCCAGCCAGTCGGCGGCGCGTTCACCGCCCAGCGCACACGTCTGGGCCAACACACTACCGCCGAACTCCGACTGTTCATCGGCGAGCAGCACGCGAGCCCCGGACCGGGCCGCCTCGAGGGCCGCGCTCAAGCCCGCGGGGCCGGCCCCCGCCACCAGCACGTCGCAGTGCTGGTTCATCCGGTCGTAGCTGTCCGGATCCGCGACCTCCGGCGCCTTCCCGAAGCCAGCGGCGTGGCGCAACACGCGCTCCCAAGCCATCCAGGCTCGTGGCGACGACATGAAGGTCTTGTAGTAGAAGCCCGCCGGCAGCAGGCGTGCGAAAGCGCCAACGGCGCGCTGGAAAACCGACGACCCGGTCGAACACGCCTCCAAACCGTCGTATAGCTCGACCTGGGTGGCGCGCAGATTCGGCACGCACGACGCGTCGCTACCCACCTGGACGATCGCGTTGGGCTCCTCAGCGCCATGGCCCACGATCCCGCGCGGGCGCCCGTACTTGAAGCTGCGGCCGACGACATTCACGCCGTTGGCGAGCAGCGCGGAGGCCAAGGTGTCGCCGGCAAAGCCCTTCAGGTCACGACCGTCGAACACGAAATCCAAGACCCGGTCCCGGTCTATCCGACCCCCTTCAGGCAAACGGTGAACCTGTCCGCCCACCTAGGGTGCCTCTTCCCGCTCCGGCGGCATCTCGCCCATCAAGTACACGGCGACGATCTCGTAGCTCACGGTGTCGCGCAGGACGTTGAAGTACCTTCGGCAGCCCGCCGTGTGTACCCACATCTCCCGGTGCTGGCCTCGGTGGTTCGTGCGCGTATGCAGGTATTCGCCCCATTCGGCGTCCGACATCGAAGACGGTGCGGCGGGTCGCGGGATGTGCGCCTCGCCGGCATAGCTGAATTCCTCCTCGCTACGCGCCTCGCTACAGTGGGGACAGTGGATTCGGAACATCAGTGGGCGACGCCGGCGGCGCCGTGCTCGTCGACCAGCGCGCCGGTGGAAAACCGATCGATGGAGAACGGCGCGGCCAGTGGATGGGGACGCTCGTTGGCCAACGTGTCCGCGAACACGTAGCCCGAACCGGGTGTCGCCTTGAAACCGCCCGTGCCCCAGCCGCAGTTGAAATAGAGACCTCGAACGGGCATTTCGCCGATGATGGGACAGGCGTCCGGGCAGATGTCAACGATGCCGCCCCAATGCCGGTTCATGCGCACCCGGCTGAACGCCGGGAACAGCTCGCAGACCGCCTGCAGCGTGTGCTCGATGACCGAGAACGAGCCGCGCTGCCCGTAGCCGTTGTAGGAATCGGTACCGGCCCCGATCACGAGGTCGCCCTTGTCCGCCTGGCTGACGTAGCAGTGCACGCCGCTCGACTGTACGACGACGTCAAGGCACGGCTTGAGGGGTTCGGAGACCAACGCCTGCAACGGCCGCGATTCGACCGGCAACCTGAGCCCGGCCATCGCGGCCAGGACACCCGAATTTCCGGCGGTCACACATCCCACCCTGCGCGCTCCGATAAAGCCCCGCGAGGTCTCGACACCCGTGACACCACCGTCAACGGTGCGAATGCCGGTGACCTCGGTGCGCTGCAGGATGTCGACCCCCTGTGCGTCGGCAGCACGGGCGAAGCCCCACGCCACCGCGTCGTGCCTGGCGATCCCGCCGCGGCGTTGCAGCGAGGCGCCGAGTACCGGATAACGCGCGTCCGGCGAGCAGTTCATCAGCGGCACCAGTTTCTGCACCTCCCGGGTAGAGAGCATTTCTGCATCGATGCCGTTCAAGCGGTTGGCGTTTACCCGCCGTTCGATCTCGCGCATGTCGTGCAGGTTGTGGCCCAGGTAGAGCACGCCGCGCGGGCTGAACATCACGTTGAAGTTGAGCTCCTGGCTCAATCCCTCCCAAAGCTTGAGCGAGAACTCGTAGAGGTGCGACGACTCGTCACGCAGGTAGTTGGACCGTACGATGGTCGTATTGCGACCCGTATTGCCGCCGCCGAGCCAGCCCTTCTCGATGACCGCGACATCGCCGATGCCATGCTCCTTGGCGAGGTAGTAGGCGGTGGCCAGCCCGTGGCCGCCGCCACCGACGATCACGGTGTCGTAGGCTTTCTTCGGTACGGGATCGCGCCACGCCCGCTGCCAGTTCTCGTGGTAGTGCCGGGCGTGCCGGACCAGGCTCAGGAGCGAGTACTTTTGCATTCGCCTAGCGCGTCTCCGGAGTACCGGAGCCGTTCAAGAGCAGTTCGAAGCGCATTTCAATTTGCAACCTGTGTGTGAACCTCAGCGCTTCTCAAGGAATCAGTGGTTGGACGAAATGGCCAGTATCGAAGTGGGATCGGTATTTGACCATAATTCCCGCTCGGCGAAGGGCGGGAGAACCGACCCATGACTGACTCAAAGGCGACACCGGTGGTGAGCTTCACACGCATGGATCGGGGCACGACCGAAGACTATGCGCTGCTCGACGAGCTTGCCAAGCCCTACATCGCCAGGACTGGCGAACGCGCCCTCGCCTACCTCGAGAATCTCAAGGGCGGTCTCGACGGCTACCAGGTCGACCGCTTCGAGCACTCGCTGCAAACGGCCACCCGGGCATTGCGCGCCGGCGAATGCGAAGAGATCGTGGTGGCCGCGCTGCTCCACGACATCGGCGACGACCTGGCACCGGAGAACCATTCGGAAGTGGGGGCGGGTATGTTGCGGCCCTACGTGGCCAGGCACACCTACTGGATGGTGCTTCACCACGGCTTGTTCCAGGGCTACTACTACCTCGACAAGATCGGCGGCGATGCCAACGAGCGCGAACGCCACCGGAACCATCCAGCATACGAGATGACCATCCGCTTTTGCGCCGACTACGACCAACTCTCGTTCGACCCGGACTACGACACGCTCCCCATTGACCACTTCGTACCGATGGTGGGACGGGTTTTCGGGCGAGACCCCTGGGGCGAGCACACCGAGCGGGACTGGCCGAAGGCGACCTGATACAAACGTCCGTCGTGACAAAAACGAACGTCCGCGCATCGGGGGCTGTTGGTGCGCGCCAACGCCCAGTTCTCACTGCGGCCCGTGGAACGCCCGGAGCCGTACCAGAGGCTTTTCGCGGCTCTCGGCAAGAGCCTCTTTCTGGCTGCCCACGACGTGGACTTGGCTGCAAGGCGGGTTCACCCGTTCCCACACGGCTCGAAGCGATGCACCGAACCCGGCGACGACAAACGTCGCGACCTACGATCGCAGCCGCTCGTTGGACGGATCCCACGGGCTCTCCTCGACCACCTTCGCGGTATAGCGCTCGCCCAGGATATCGATCTCGAGCGCCGTGCCGAGGTCGGCGAGTTCGGGCCTCACCATCCCCAGCGCCAGCGACTGCTCCAACCGGAAGCCGTAGTTGCCGCTGGTTGCCCGGCCGACCATTTCGCGGCCGACGTACAACGGGTTGTTGCCGATTGCATCCGCATCCTCGGGCCCTTCCACCGCCATCGTCACGAAGGCGTTCGCAAAGCCCCGCTGATGCCAGGCCAGCAGTCCTTCGCGTCCCGTGAATCCATCCTTGTCCATGCGCACGAAGCGGTCGAGGCCCGACTCCAGCGCCGCGTACTCGATGGATAGTTCCGTGCCGATCATCCGGTAGGACTTCTCGACACGCAGTGAGTCCATCGCGCGTATGCCGAACGGCTTGAGACCGAGGTCACCGCCCGCATCCATGAGGGCGTCGAAGATGGTGTTCTGGTATTCGATGCCGTGGTGGATCTCCCAGCCGAGTTCGCCAACGAAGTTGAGTCTCATGAGCTTCGCGGGTGCAAGGCCGATGGTCGCATTCTTCCCGGTCAGCCAGCGGAATGCATCGTTGCCAAGGTCGACATCGCATACCCGAGACAGGAGATCCCTGGACTTCGGCCCTGCCAAAACCAAGACGCCCATGGCCGCCGTCAAGTTCTCGAAGCGAACGGAACCGTCCGCTGGCATCTGGCGACGCAACCAGTCGTGGTCCAGGCGCTGGAAGGCCCCCGCCGACACGAGGTAGAAGCGGTCGGGGGCTTCCCGGTGGATCGTGAACTCGGAGTGCACGCCGCCACGACTGTCGAGCGCATGGCAGAGACCGATCCGCCCCGTTCGAGGCAAGCGGTTCGCCACCAGGCGATCCAGGAATGCGAACGCGCCCGGACCGCTGACCCTGGCCTTCGCAAAGGCCGTCATGTCCAGCAGGCCGACATGGTCACGTACGTTTCGGCACTCAGCGCCGACGTGTTCGAACCACCGGGATCGCCGGAACGACCAGTGATCCTCGCGTTGCACGCCCTGTGGCGCGAACCAGTTCGGCCGTTCCCAGCCGAACTTCTGCCCGAACACCGCGCCGCGATCGCTCATGCGTTGGTAGCAAGGCGCGGTGCGGAGCGGCCGTCCCGCTGACCGCTCCTCGTCGGGATAGTGCACCGTGAAGACGTTGGCGTAGGCTTCTTCGTTCTTCGCCTTCAGATACGCGCCGCTGGCGTAGCCGCCGAAGCGGCGGGGGTCGACCCCGAGCATGTCGATGGTGGGCTCGCCTTCGACAATCCACTCGGCGAGTTGCCAACCGGCACCCCCCGCCGCCGTGACGCCGAAGCTGTGGCCTTCGTTGAGCCAGAAGTTCGGGAGATCCCAAGCCGGGCCGATGATGGGGCTGCCATCCGGCGTATACGCGATGGCACCGTTGTAGATGCGCTTGATGCCCAGTTCCTCGAAGATCGGCACGCGGTGGATCGCGGACTCGATGTGGGGCATCAGCCGATCGATGTCGGCATCGAAGAGTTCGTACTCGCTCTGGGCGTGGGGTCCATCGACATAGCAGGCCGGCGCACCCTTCTCGTAAGGACCCAGCAACAGGCCCCCGGCTTCTTCACGCATGTACCAGGATCCGTCCGACTCGCGCAGGACGCCCATCTCGGGGAGCCCGCGCTCGTGGCGTTCCACGATCGCCGAGTGCGCCTCCGTGACGATGTACTGGTGCTGCACGGGGAGAACGGGCACGTCGAGTCCCACCATGGCGCCCGTGCGTCGGGCGAAATTACCGGTGGCGGATACGACGTGTTCGGCGAGCCAATCGCCCTGGTCGGTCTGCACGCGCCATTCACCGCTGGCCGTCCGCTCGATGCCCGTCACGCAGGTCTGGCGATGGATGGTGGCACCACGGGCCCGGGCGCCGCGCGCAAAAGCCTGGGTGAGGTCCGCGGGTTGGACGTAGCCGTCGTCCGGATGACGAATCGCCCCGATCAGCCCGTCGGTGACCGCTAGCGGCCAGATTTCCTGGACCTGCTCCGGCGTCAGGAACTCCACGTTGACGCCGATCGTGCGTGCGACGCCCGCGTACTGACGGTATTCGTCCATACGGTCCGGCGTCATCGCCAGACGGATGTTGCCCACGGTGCGCAGGCCAACGTCCTGGCCGGTTTCCTCCTCGAGGGTCCGGTAGAGGTTCACGGAGTACTTGTGAATCTGCCCCACGGAGTAGCTCATGTTGAACAAAGGCAACAGCCCGGCGGCATGCCAGGTCGACCCGGAGGTGAGTTCCTTGCGCTCGAGCAGCACCACGTCGGACCACCCCTTGCGGGCAAGTGAGTACAGGGTGGCGACGCCCACGACGCCGCCCCCGATCACCACGACCCGCGCAGGGCGGGTCAATCAAACGCTCCTGCGAGTTGTGGAGCCACGAACCACTCCCACGTCTCGGTTCCCGGCGACCCGTCCACATCGGGTGCACACCGCCCGGCGCGTCGATCCGGTTCCCAAACCGAGCGGCTGTCGAAACCAAGAATTCAAAACAGGCCGAATACCCGTCCCTCGTCGTCCACACCGATATCCAATGCGGCGGGACGGCGAGGCAGACCGGGCATGGTCATGATGTTGCCGCAGATGGCGACCACGAAGCCGGCACCGGCGGACAACCGCACTTCGCGCACGGGCAGCACATGGCCGACCGGAGCGCCCAGTGCCTTTGCATCGGCGGAAAAGCTGTATTGGGTCTTCGCGATGCAGACGGGCAGATGACCGTAGCCGAGCCGTTCGTATTCCTCGAGTTGCTCGGCGGCCGCAGGCTCGAAGGCGACCTCCCGGGCACCGTAGATCCGCGTCGCAACGGTCTCGATCTTGTCGGAGAGCGCGAGATCGTCGGGATAGAGGAGTTCCACGTTTGCACCCTGGCCGAGACTGTCCATTACGGCCTCGCCGAGCGCTTTCGCGCCAGCACCGCCGTCGGCCCAATGGGTGGCGGCGACAGCCTTGACGCCATGTTCCTGGGCAACCGCTTGCACGACGGTGAGTTCCTCCGGGCTGTCGGTGGCGAAGTGGTTGACTGCAACCACCGGCGTGAGCCCGAAGCGCTTGAGGTTGGCGATGTGCCTTGCGAGATTCGGCGCGCCGGCGCGCACGGCCTGGGGGTCCGGCGCCGCCAGATTCGTTTGGGCCATCCCGCCGTGCATCTTCAGAGCGCGGACCGTGCATACCAAGACCACTGCGTCGGGGCGCAGACCGGATTGGCGACATTTGATATCCAAGAACTTCTCCGCGCCGAGGTCGGCGCCGAAACCCGCTTCGGTCACAACGACATCGGACAGACCGAGTGCTGTGCGCGTGGCCACCACCGAGTTGCAGCCGTGGGCGATGTTGGCGAAAGGGCCGCCGTGGATGAAGGCCGGGTTGCCTTCGAGGCTCTGCACGAGGTTCGGGTGCAGCGCATCCGTCAACAACGCGCCAAGTGCACCCGCGACGCCTAGGTCCCGGGCCGCGACGGGCTCGCCACGGCCGTTTCGCGCGAGCACGATGTCACCGAGTCGGCGCTCGAGATCCGCCCTGTTCTGGGCGAGACAGAGGATCGCCATCACTTCCGAGGCGGCGGTAATGTCGAATCCGCCGATGCGCCGCGCGCCGCGTCCGAGTTTGAGGGCCACTTCGCGCAGCGCCCGGTCGTTCAAGTCGATGGCACGCCGCCAGGAAATCGTCGCCGGATCGATATCCAGGGGGTTCTTCCAATACATGTGGCTGTCGAGCACCGCGGCCAGCAGGTTGTTCGCTGCCGAGATCGCGTGCAGGTCGCCGTTGAAGTGCAGATTGATGTCCGCCATGGGAGCAACCTGGGACCAGCCGCCGCCGGTGGCGCCGCCCTTCATCCCGAAGCATGGACCCAACGACGGTTCCCGTAGGCAGACGGTGGAACGTACGCCCAAGAGGTTCAGCGCGTCGTTCAAGCCGATACTCGTGGTGGTCTTGCCCTCGCCGGCGGGGGTCGGCGAAATGGCGGTCACGAGCACCAGTCTGCCATTGCGCGCCGACTCGAGCGTGGGCACGGCGTCGAGGTTGAGTTTCGCCTTGTAGTGACCGTAGGGCGTCAAGGCATCGGGGTCGAGGCCAAGGCGTTCCTCGGCGAGCGGAACGATGGGATTGAGTGGCACGGACGCCGCGATCTCGCCGTCCGATGCGTTCGGCGGCAGGGTGTGTGCCTTCATGGTCGTTTTGCGTCCTCCAGGGTCGATGCTTCGCGCCGCGACGAGCGCACCGGTTCGTGTCAACGTTCACCGAGCGCCTTGGCGTCGTGGAAGTCGACCACATGGGCGGTACCGACGCCAGCCGTATCGCGCAGCCAACGCGAAGTTTGCGGCAAGCCGCCGAACGTGAACAAGTGAATCCCGGACAACGGCGACGCCGGCGACGCGGCACGGTGGCGTGCCAGCGCCTGCAGCATCGAGTCCGGCGTCCAGTTGTTCAACAGCCGCAGTGCGCTCGGACGCCGGGCCAACGCTCGCGCCGAGGCGCCGACACCGCAACGCGCCGCGAAGGCAAGTACCGTCTTGAGTCGCGCGGGCCCCGCCATGCCAACGCGGACAGGAAGCAGATCACTCGTCCGCCGAACCGCGTCGAGCCAGGAGACGACCTTCTCGGGCTGGAAGGCGAACTGCGACACCATCCACATCTCGGTACCCGTCGCGGCGGCATATTCGAGCTTGCGCGACAGGGAGACCGCCAAGGCCGCGGGATCGACCACCGGATGGCCCTCGGGATAGCCGGCGATGCCCACGCGCGTCATGCCATGCTCGACCAATGCGCCCGAGTCGAGAATGTCGAGCGTATCCCTGAAATCGCCGACCGGCCGTTTGCCGTCGCCGGCGACGAGCATGAGTTCCCTCACAGACGCCTCGGCAAGCCCGTTCAACCGGCTATCCAGTTCCGCCACGTGCGCGACGGAACGGGCGTCGAGATGCGGTACCGCCACCATTCCATCGGCATGGAGGCGTTCGCAGGCGACCACCGTTTCCCGCCAAGCGGACCCCGGGATCGACGGGACATAGACCCGCGTACCGAGGGGCAAGTGGCCGGACAGGTCGTCCACGGCCGCAACCTGGCGCGGCGCAAGCTCGACGGACGCTTCGCGCGCGAGGTCGCGTTCGAGTTGCCGCGCGTACCCCGCCTCGCCGTCGATCGGCGTGGCGACATTCGTTTGGGTTACGGCCACGATGCTTCGACGTACGCGACTTCAGTCGACATACGCGACTTAATCGACACTGTCGCGACCCTTGCTGCGCGCCACCTCGCGGGCATTCGGATTCACCGAGGGTCTGAACGGGACGTCCACGACCTCGGCGGGCGCAGGTTCGCCGGGACGTTCGGCGTATTCCGGCGGCAGATGCACCCGGAGCTTGGTGCCGACGCCGCGCATCTCCCAAGGCACGTAGGCGAGGGCAATGTTGGTCTCGAGTTCCGGTGAGAACCACGGTGAGGTGACGTAGCCAACGGGGTCGCCGCCGTCGCAGTGCGCGATGAGCCAGAAGTCGTTGGCGTAGTCCGTGACCGGGCGGCCGCCGAATACGATGCCGACCAGGATATTGCGGAACGGCGGGGCACCCGCTTCCATGGCATCCCGTGCGGCTTCGAGCGCCTGCTTGCCCACATAGTCCGCCTGCTTGCGGCGCGGCACCTGGTAGCCGAGATTGCATTGGAAGGGCAACGTCTCCTGGTCCATATCCTGTCCCCAGGAGAGGATGCCCGCCGCGATTCGGCGGTGGTGGGCGGGTGCGGTCACCATGAGTTCGTGCCGCTCGCCGGCCTCGAGCACGCCGTACCAAAGATCCTCCGCGTAGAGCGTGGCGTCCTTCAGGTAGATCTCGTAGCCCTTCTCGCCGGTGAACCCGGTCTGGGAAACGACGACGTCGCGACCGTTCACCTGGCCATCCATCAAGCCGTAGTAGGGAATCTCGCGAACGCGCTCCCCGAACAGATCCACCATCAGCGCCTCGGATTTGGGACCCTGAATCTGCACCGGCGCCACGTCGATCTCCGCGATCGCGACGTCGTAGCGGGTGCCTAGGTTGACGCCGCGCAACCACAATTCGAGGTCGCTGTCGGCGAGCGAGAACCAGAACTCGTCCTCGGCGACGCGGAGCAGCACCGGATCGTTCAAAACACCGCCGTCCTCGTTGCAGAGAATCACGTACTTCGCTTGCATCGTCTTGATGCGCTTCGCGTTGCGGGTGATCACGTGGTTGACGAAGGCTTCCGCATCCGGGCCCTTGACCTGGATCTGGCGCTCCACGGCGACGTTCCAGAGCGTCACATGGTTGACGAGTGCGTCGTATTCAACCATCGCCCCACCGTCTTCCGGCCGTACGTAGCCGCGCGGGTGGTAGACACGGTTGTAGACCGTGGCGCGCCAGCAACCCGCTTCCATCGACAGGTGCCAATAGGGCGACTTGCGCACCCGGGTTGAAATGAGCAAGCCGACGGGCGTGGGGCCGGACTGGCGGAGGTTTATAGGAACGCGTCTATCGGATTGGTCGACGCTTTCGCACTGGCGCACATCCGCCTGGGAAGGGTGCGGGATAGGCCTGGCTCGGTTCATCGCGTTCCCACTCTCGTTGCCGATGCTCGATCGACATCTGAATACGGCGTTGCAGACGCGCGCAGAGTGCGCCTGAACGCCTCTTTCGACACACAAAAAACGCGACGTCAAATGGTCGCAACGCGACATGCCGAAACCGGTATTCGGTCGTGGTCCTACGGCTCCCCGCGACGCTCGTCACTCGGTCGTTTTTGGTACTTCTCGAGGTAGGCTTTTCCAAATCGTGCGGCGGTGGAGAAACCGCATCTCGCGGCCACATCCGCCACCTTCATACCCGTCTGGATCAGCAACAACCGGCCACGATGCAACCTCAGATCGAGGTAGTAACGCGACGGCGTGCAATGCAGGTGGTCGTGGAAAAGCCGCTCCAACTGCCGTCGCGAAACCCCGACGTATTCGGCGATCTCGCCCAGGGTGAGCGGCTCCTCGATGTTGGCCTCCATGAGCGCCACCGCATCCACCAGCGTGTCGTGGTTGACGGCACCCACTAGATAGTGAAGCGGCGTGCGCTGGGCGTCGTCCTCGGTACGGATTCGTTCGACGATGAATTGCTCCGAAATGTCCCGGGCCAACTCGCGACCGTGCGCACCGGCAACCAGGTGGAGCATCAGATCGATCGAGCTGATGCCGCCAGAACAGGTATAGCGGTCGCGGTCAACGACGAAAAGCCTAGAAGAAACCTGAACTTTAGGGAACTGCTCGCGCAGACCGGGGAGATTCTCCCAATGGATTGCGCACCGGTAACCGTCCAACAAACCCGCCGCCGCCAGGAAATGAGACCCCGTGCAAAGCGCACCCAAATGAACGCCACGCTTCGACAAATCGGTCAAGGTTGCAAGCAATGGTTGCGTTGTACGTTGCTCCGGGTGGTAGCCGCCGCACACGAAAACGATATGCACCTGTCCTAAGCAACTCACGTCGCCGTCCGGAATCAAACGCAACCCCGCACTCGAGACGACAGGCGCACCGTCAAGGGTCACGCACGACCAGCGATAGAGTTCGCGAGCGCTCGACCGGTTGGCCATCCGGAGTACCGCGATGGCGCCCGTCAAGGTAACCATCGTGTAGTCCGGCACCATCAGAAATCCGAAGTGGGCCGGCGGGTCGTCGGTGGAATACGGCGCGATGTCGGACATGGCCAAGAGAACCTAGTGGACCCAACGCGGCAGTGTCACCCTTTCGGCGCGCGTCAACAACTGATCGCGGTCGCCCCGGGTCGCCCCTGGCGCCGCGTTCCGACCCTTCCCAATCTGCCAAGAACCGGCTTGGCAACGTTGCATTGGTGTTTCGGGAGTGTTACAAGCGACCTGCTTGTCAATCTATGCGGCGCAATGAACGAAAAACGACGCGCGCTGACAACGCCAGGGGACATACGTACGCAGTTCAACGAAGGCGCAGCCTGCGTAGCCGCAACTGCGTCCAAGAACAGTTAACCAACGAACTAACCTAGGAGGCATTGCCATGGGCACGCGACGCAATGCGAACCAGATCCGCAACGCACCGGCTCACGGGCCGGGTACCTGGAGAAAGAAGCCGTTGGCGGCAGCTATTTCGGCCGCCGTCGCGACAACCGGGGGTGCGAGTGCCGCGGAAATCGAGACCGTGATCGTCACGGCGACCAAACGCGAGGAGAGCGCACAGGACGTGACGATCTCCGTGCAGGCGGTCACCGGTGATACGGTTCGCGAGTTGGGGATCGATACGTTCGACGAGTATGCCGAGTACCTGCCGAACGTCGTTAGCGGCGGCAATGGCCCGGGCAAGCGGGAACTCTACATCCGGGGTAGCGCGACGGAACAGTCCGGCGTCACGATCACGGCGGCGCAGGGCTCGGCACCGGGCGTTGCGCTGTACGTCGACGAGCAACCGGTTTCCTTCGGCGGGCGCAATCTGGACGTCTTCGCGGCGGACTTGGAACGGATCGAGGTATTGTCCGGTCCCCAAGGCACCCTGTTCGGGGCCAGTTCCCAGTCCGGCAACCTTCGACTGATCACGCGCAAGCCCGAGCCCAACAAGTTCGACGCCGGGTTCAACACGCGATTCGCGACCACGGCGGACGGTGCCAACAGCGCCGGCGCGGACGGCTTCATAAACCTGCCGTTGTCCGATGCACTAGCCGTCCGGGTCGTCGTCTACAGCGACGGCCAAGGCGGCTGGGTAGACAACATTCCAGCCACCTTCACGCCGAGCGGAGAGGTCGTGGACCGCAACAACGTGGCGGGATACGGTCCACCCCTGACCGGCGCCGACCGTATCGAAAGCGCCCGCAACGACGCCATCGTGCAGGACGACTGGAACGAAGCCAACTACCGCGGCGGGCGCTTCGGCTTGGCCTACAACATCAACGACAACTGGGATGCACTCGTTCAGCACAGCGCCCAGACGCTCGAGGCCGAGGGTTCGTTCATCGTCGACACGAACCTCGGGCAAGACCACGCCTCGGCCCGGTACTCCCCGGAATACAACCGGGACAGCTTCGAACTGACCACCTGGACGCTGACCGGACGCATCGCCAACCTTGACGTGATCTATACCGGTGGCAGCCTGAACCGCGACGTCGACAGCATCATCGACTACACCCACTACAACAACGGTGGCGGCTACATTACCTACTACCTGTGCAGCGGCAACATCTACGACAGCACGGGCCTCGACCCCAACAACTGCTACGACCCGACCAAGCAGTACACCGAGGACACCGCGAATTCCCGCTTTACGAACGAGTTCCGGTTCGCGACGGACGCCACCAAGCGCGTACGGCTTTTGGGGGGCCTCTATACCAACTCGTTCGAGACCAATCACCTCGGCGACTTCCAATACGCATCCGCCAATCCCGCCTTCGCCGAGCACGTCTCGAGCTACTACAACGACAACTCCGGTGATGGATTCCTGCTCGGAAACATCACCATCCCCACCGAAGGCACGAACGCCGGACCGGAGCCCCGCAGTCCATACACGGTGTTCTTCAACGACTACACGCGGACCGAAGAAGAGATCGCGGTGTTCGGCGAGGTCGCCGTCGATCTGAACGAGCAATGGTCGCTGTCGTTCAGCGCGCGTTACTACGACCTGACGACGCAATTGCAGGGCGCCTCCAACTTTGCCTTCGGCTGCCGGTACGGTATTGCGCCGCAGGGCTTCGGCAACTCCGAGAGAACCGCCGACGGGCGTTGCAACAGTCACGCCTTCAGCAATGACGTGTCCGCTCGGCTACAGACCCTGGCCGACTACGTCTCGAGCGGCGACGACAACATCATACTCAACGCCCGTAGCCCGAACGGCGCCCGGGACATGTTCCGGGGCGGCGGCAGCAACGCGGCCACCCTCGCTGCGATCAAGAGCGGGGATTTGAGTCTTTCGGGCTTGCAGTCCGATGGTTCGATCAACGAGACCGACACCATCATCAAGGCCACCGTCGGCTGGACACCGAACGACAGCATGCTGCTGTTCGCGACCTACGCCGAGGGCTACCGTCCCGCCGCCCAAAACCGCAACGCGGGGCAACTCGCCACCAACCAAAGCGGTGTCTACGAGGGCTACGTCGTGCCGGCCATGGCCCTGACCGACGAGATCTCGAGCTTCGAGGTCGGCATGAAGGGCGACTTCCTCGATGGTTCGCTGCGCCTGAACGCAACCTACTTCTCGACGACGATCGACGAGTTGCAGGTCTCGCGCTTCGACCCCTCCAACGTGGCCTTCCTCTACTTCTTGGAGAACATCGGCGATGCCGAGAGCAGCGGGCTCGACGTGGACTTCCAATGGGCGGCAAGCGAAAACCTCACGCTTGCCGGCGCCGCGAGCTTCCTCGGTACCGAGTTGACCCGGTTGAATCCCCAGTTGCGCGGCATCGCCGTGCCGGTGGGCAGCGAACTGCCGTTCGCGCCAGCGTTCTCGGGCAACATCCGGGCGCGCTACGACTTCACCCTGGACACCCTCCAGGCGAACGCCTACTTCCGGGCAAGCCTCACCTACCGCGGCGAGAACCTCTCGGGCATCGTCGGCAGCGCCGAGTTCATGGACGACACGCTTTACCGACAATCCGGCGCCAGCTCGGGTCTCGAGATTCAGGACGAAGGCGGCACCTTCGGCACCGTCGAGCTTCCCGGCGGACTGCCGAAGAACTCGCGCTTCGTGAATCCCGCGGCATCGACCATCAACGTCGCCTTCGGTATCGAGAAAGACGGTTGGTCGGCCGAGATGTACATTGACAACCTCAATGACGAGACCGCGCAGGTCATGCAGATCGCCGGTCACTACACGCCTGTTGTGTCCGAGCAGCGGCCCCGCACCATGGGCCTAAGGTTCTCGTTCGCACTCGAATGACCGTGTTCGGAACAAACGTCGTCGGAAGCGGCGCGCTCTAGCGAGCGCGGGCGACCGACGACGTTGGTCCGTATGCGGCCGGCGTGGCTGGGCCGGAGCGACGCACAGCGATTCTGGGGCGCTTGCCGTAGGAAGTCGGGATTGGGGCGAACTCCGCGCCGCCAGACGCCTTCGCGAGGTTTCGGCGTCCGATCCCAGCCCCCACCGCCCTTTTTCCTTACGGTGTAGGCTTTCGCCCATGGCCACCAACCCCGTGTCCGATAGCCACGAACTCGTTCGCCAGGCGCAACACCTACTAAGCCAGGGCGCACCTTCCCGGGCGGCGCAATTGCTGGGCGACGTGCTGACCGACGAACCGGACAACATCGAAGCTGCCTATGCGCTCGCGGTCGCCCAGCGACATCAACACGCGTGGACCGACGCTCTCGATACGCTCGCGGGGATTCTCCGTCGAAAACCCAACTTCGGGCGCGCCCACCAGGAGGTCGGCTACAACCACATCGCCATGCAGAACTTCCCCAGCGCCGGGGCAGCGTTCGAGCGGGCGATCAACAACGACCCGTCGCTGATCAATAGCTGGAAGTGCCTGGCGAAGCTGCACCACGACAGCGGCAACCAGAAACGCCTCGCCGTCGTCCAGGATCAGCTCGTCTTTCTCGAGTCGCTGCCAACCGAACTCCTGGCCGTCATCAGCTACCTGTCCGACGACCGCCTGGCCGACGCCGAGCGGCTCTGCAAGCGCTTCCTGCACGACAACAAGACCCACGCAGAGGGCATGCGGCTCCTCGCCGAGGTCGCTACCCGGAACAAGACCTACGACGAAGCGGAATTCCTGCTCGAGAGCTGCGTGGAGTTCCATCCCGCACACAAGAACGCCCGCATCCAGTACGTCAACATCCTGATGCGGGTGCAGAAATTCGCCAAGGCGTTCGATGAGGCCAAACGGCTCTTCGACGACTATCCCGACGACACCGAGCACATCCTCTCGCTCTACGCCTCCGCCTGCGCCGGCATCGGAAACAATGCCGAAGCCGTCGAGAGCTATGAGCGGCTGATGCGCGAGCATCCCGACAACCACATCTTCCCGGTGTCGCTCGCCCATGTATTGAAGGCCGACGGTGAGTTCGACGACGCCGTAGCGCACTATCGCAAGGCGTACCGTATCAAGCCCGATCACGGGGATTCGTACTGGAGTCTCGCGAACACGAAGTCCTACCGGTTCACGGACGACGAACTGTCGCGGATGGAGTCCTTGGCCCCGGATCACAACACGAACGAGGCCGACCGCATCCAAATCTGCTTTGCCCTGGGCGACGCCTTCGAGCACCGGGGCGACTACGAGCGGTCCTTCGGCTACTACCGGCAGGGCAATGCGCTGAAGCAACCGCATACCTACCACAGTCCGAAGCATCTGCAGGTACGGATCGACGGTCAGATCGAGGTCTGTACCCGGGAACTCTTCGCCCGGAAGGCCGACGTCGGGTGTCCCGCGCCGGATCCCATCTTCGTCGTCGGCCTGCCCCGGTCGGGCTCGACCCTGTTGGAGCAGATCCTGTCGTCCCACTCCCGGGTCGATGGCACCATGGAGCTTCACAACATCCTGAACCTCGCCAAGCGTCTGCGCGGCCGCGACGAACCCGGCACCAAACCGCGCTATCCCCGCATCCTGAACGAACTCGATGACGACTATTTCCGACAGTTCGGCGAACAGTTCATCGACGACACCCGCGCCTACCGGGGCGACGCGCCGTTGTTCGTCGACAAGATGCCGAACAATTTCTTCCACGTCGGCCTCATCCGCCTGATCCTGCCGAACGCCAAGATCATCGACGCCCGACGGCACCCCATGGCGTGCTGCTTCAGCGGCTACAAGCAGTTGTTCGGCGAAGGCCAGGAGTTCTCCTACGGCCTAGCGGAGATCGGCAACTACTACCGCCAGTACGTCAAGCTCATGGACCATTGGGACCAGGTGCTGCCGGGTTTCGTGCTGCGCGTCCAGCACGAGGAGGTGGTCGACGACCTCGAAGGCCAGGTGCGACGGATTCTCGAGTTCTGCGGCCTGCCGTTCGAGCAGGCCTGCGTCGACTACCACCGCACCGAGCGCAGCATCCGCACGCCTAGTTCCGAACAGGTGAGGCAACCGATCTTCCGGACGAGCCTCGAGCAGTGGCGGAACTACGAGCCCTGGCTAGATCCGTTGAAGGACGCCTTGGGCCCCGAAATCCGGGAACGCTACGGAACCGAATGCGCGCTGCCGGTGACTGCGGGACGCCACAAGGGCGTCCTACGGGGGTCGTTGTGCGACATTCTCACGGGCAGGGCGACAGTGAGGCGTAGTACGCGGCCAAGTCTTCGGCGTCCTGATCCGTCAGGTTCACCACGAACGGCTGCATCGTCGCCTCGACCCGTACCCCGTCCCTGAACTCCTTGATCTGCTTGGCGAGATACGCCTCCTGCTGACCGGCGAGGCTCGGCCATAGCGGGTTGACGCTGATGCCCTTGGGACCATGGCAAGCAGCGCATACCGCCGCCTTTGCCTCGCCATCCGCCTTCGAACCGGCCCCCGCGGCACCGGTCGCATAGATCAACAACGCGGCCACCGGGATGGCAGCCGTCAGCAGGGCCAAGCGTAGTCTCATGGCGGGCTCCTCGAGAAGTTGCGCGCGATGCTAACCGACGCGCGCTTCAGGCGCATGGACTTCCTTCGCGGGACGCTTCTCGCCGCGGCCGATCGTCAGCATGTCCCAGAGCAACAGTGCGAGCCCCACCGTCATCACGACACCGAAGATCATCCGCCACTGCATACCCTGGACGAACCACGGCTGTGTCTGGCCTTCGAAGTAGGCGGCCCACGTCGAACCGCCGATGGCGCGTTCGATGAACGACTGCTCGTAGCCGGCGATGAGGAGCGCAATCGTCATGCCGAGCATTCCGACGTTGAGGAGGCCGAGCGACCATTTCCACTTCCAGCCGCGATCGGCCAAGTCGCCCGACATCCAGACGTCCCCCCGCCAGCGTTGCAGCGCGATGTATATGAGGGCGATGACGATCGTTGCGTACGCACCGAAGAAGGCGAGGTGACCGTGGGACGTCGTCCACTGCGTTCCATGCGTGTAGAGATTGATCTGCGGCAACGTGTGGATGAATCCCCAGACGCCGGCACCTAGGAAGTTGCCGAAGGCATGGGCGATCAGCCAGGCGAGTGCCGGATGGTTCCGGCTTTGGAAGCCATGCCGGCCCGAGTCGTAGACGGCATGGACCACCATCGCGACCAGCGGTATGGGTTCGAGTGCCGAGAAGAAACCGCCGATCCCGAGCCAGTACTCGGGCGTGCCGATCCAGAAATAGTGGTGGCCGAGCCCCAGGATGCCCGCCCCGAACATCAGCGCCACTTCGATGTAGAGCCAGGTGGTGACGATCTCCCGGCGCGCGCCCAGGGTCTTCATCAGTCCCCAGGCCATGATGCACCCGACCAGCACTTCCCAGGTGGCTTCCACCCAGAGGTGCACCACCCACCACCACCAGAACTGATCGACGGACAGGTTCGTGGTGTAGAACATGCCCGCGAGATAGAGCCCCGCCAGCGCGATGAGATCCAGCACCAGCGTGCCCGATATGCCGCTCCAGCGTCCCTTCATGAAGGTGCCGGCGACGGTGTAGAAGAACACCAGCATGCACACGACGATGCCGATGTCGGCCCAGCGCGGCGCCTCGATGTATTCCCGGCCTTCGTTGATGAACCAGATACTCGTCTGATTGCCCGGGCCAACCTGCACGACCAGAAAGACCACCACCACGACCGCCACGGCCGACGTGAGCACCCAGAAATTGATGTTGGCGAGCTTGGCGCCGACGAGTTCCACACCCGCCTCGTCCTCCACCAGCCAGTAGATCGACCCGATGAAGCCGTACAGCATCCACACGATCATCGCGTTGATGTGCACCATGCGGTTGACGTTGAAATCGAGGACGCCGTAGAGGAACTCGGGAAACAGGAACTGCAGTCCGGCCAGCAACCCGAAGAACATCTGCGCGACGAACAGCACCATCGCCACGGCGAAGTACTTCAGCGCCAGGCGCTGGCCGGCGGACAGGGACGACGCAGTACGCTCCGGCACCGCTGCGGCCGTTGGAACGGCGGGATCGAGGACGGCTTCGGCCATGACTACGCGCCTCCCTGCGGCAGGGGCTCGAAGCCCTGCGGAAATCCATTGGTGTCGACGGCCGACATCCACTTCAGGAAGGCGATGATGCCGCGCACCTCTTCATCCGTAACGCCGAGATCGGGCATGCGCCGGTTCGTTCCGTAGGTCCGCGCGTTGGTCTTCGGATCCTTCAGGAACATCGTCATCAAGAGCTCCCGGGCTTGTTCGTTGCCCCAGCCCGGATCAAGCCAAGCCTTGGTGAGGTCCGGTGCGTAGTAGGCGCCATTACCGAGCAACGTGTGGCAGTTCATGCAGTTCTTGGCCTGCACGGTGAGCTTGCCGAGATCCACCAGCGCCCTCGCCTCTTCCTCGGTCAAGACCTCGCCGAACAGCGGGGCTTCCTCGCCGATCACCGGCACCTTCATGTTGCGGTCTTCGTCGAAGACGTAGTCGATGCGGTGGTTGATCACCGAGTAGGCCGGTACGCGATCCTGCCCCGCCGTGATCGCGGCCAGCGAATGGAACGTCAGCAGGATCAGCACCAGGAACATGAACGCGGTCACGAAGATCGCGCACTTGCGCCAGAAGTCCTGGCTCGCCCACCAAACTTCGCTACTCATTCTTCGCCTACCGATGTCGTCTCAGGTTCCGAGGATTCGTGCGTGGCCACCGACAGCCGCCAAATGGCGCGCGGCGCCACGAAATAGCCCACCAGCAGCACCACGGTGAGTATCGCCCAGGCACCCGTGAGATTCATCGCCCAAGCGAACAACAACGTGACGACCGCCAACGCCAGGTAGGCGACATAGGAGAGCGGGCGCAGGATCGCCAAGCTCTTGAGGCGCCCCAACGCGAGGCAGATCGCGTACGCCGCACCGAACAACACGATGCCCCCCGCCGACAAGGCGGCGATAGCGATTCTCTGCAGTTCAACGGGGTCGATCATCGAATGGCAATCCAGATAGGGCCTATTGCCTCTCGACTAGCAGTCGGACGACGGAACCGTCGATTGGCGAAGCACCCCCACGATCCACGAGTTGATGCTCAACCCTTCCGTGATGGCCGCGGCAGCTACCGCAGCATGGAGCTCAGAGCCCAAGCGTACGTTCAGCTTGCCCGAAAACGGTGTCCGGGGCTGCACGTCATCTTCGTCACACCAAGAGAGATATTCGTCGATGGATCGTTCGAACTCGGGACGCAGATCCCTTGCATCGGTGGCCTCGAACGTCGCAATGGGATACGGGCCGCTGTTTATGACCCTACCGTGCAGCACTTCGGTGGATTGGTCGAACTCCACCGTTGCGATATAGCCCTTGTATTCCATCATGGTTCGATCCCCACAGCCTTCAAAAAAAAGTCAAGTACCATCCTGACCGTCCTAACTGAGATTCTCGGCCATCTCCCGACGAGCCTTCGGCACCGGCAGCGCCTGCGACTGGTAGGGCAATCCGAATCCCGCAAGCTGCTTGAAGGCCGCAGGATCGTCGCAGTCGTCGGCGAGTTCCCTGGGGAAGTGATTGGGAATGTCGTCCTGCGGCTGAATCGCCGAGTGGCGGAAGTAGTTGGAGATGGTGACCCGGAGTCCCGGCGTCTTCCTTGGATACGCACCGTGCCAGAGTTGACCGTGGAAGGCGATCAGCGACCCCTTGGGACACTCCACGGGAACGGCCTCGCGAGCCGCCGCCGGCTGCACCGGATGGCTCGCTCGCAGGTGCGATCCGGGAACGCAGGCGAAGGCGCCGTTGGCCAGAGTGTACTCGGTGAGGCACCAGTTGCAGTTGGCGTTCAGCGCTACCCGTCCCCAAGGTTGCGGAACGCCCCCTTGGTCGCAGTGCAGGCCCAAGGAATCCCCGTAGCCGTCCCCCGCCCACTTGATGAAGCAGTTGTGGGAACTGAAACGCGTCGAATGCGGACCGATCATGTGCCGCCTACGGGGTTCACCGCCAGGTCGCGGAAGGCGCGGCCAAAGGTACACAACTGCATGAGTTGGAACTGGCTCGGTTCGACGCCGGACATGCGTTCGATGATGCCCTTGTAGCCGCCGTAGTCGAGTTCGCACTCGGGGCCGTCCTCCACCGTGAACCGGCAGCCCACAAGTTCCGCCGACTTGTCGAGCAGCAACTGCGTCAGCGTGTCGATCTGTTCCTCGGTCACGCCGGTCACCGACGGTGGCACCACGGCATAGCCGTTCAGTTCGAGTTCCAGGACGTACGGTTCGAGACCAAGTTCCGTCATGAACGCGTTGCGTTCCTGTCGGTGTGTCAGTTCGGCCACGTTTCCTGCCCCCGTTGCTTCAGTCGAGGCAATTGTTACACGGCATTGGTCGCCGACCGTCAATCCAGCGACGCATCCGGTGCCAACGCCGCGTTCAACACGCGTTGCGCGAAGATCGCGTTCACGCCGATGCCGTTGCTGCTCGCCGTCAGTGCTCGCCGGTTC
>JAGWBM010000106.1 GCA_021295895.1 Pseudomonadales bacterium | reverse complement strand
TGCCGGTTCACGGAGAACCCGAGCGCCCCTTCCCTTACCGACTGGCCGGCGAGCGCCGCGATCTGCTCGATCTCCTCCGGCGTCGCCTGCTCCTCGATGGCGCGTTCGCCCATGACGTAGAAGCGCGTCGCACTGTGACCGACGAGGCCACAGACGTTGATCATCGGTCCCAACCGTTCGATGGAGTCCAGGTAGCCGCCGTAGGACTCCCAGTCCCAGGGCAGGCCGGTTAGGATCGCGTGCTTCGGAATGTCCTCGACGGTCTCCATCATGCCGGCGAGGAACTCGCGGTCCTCCTTCCGGCACGGTGCGAACGTCACGCCGCAGTTACCGAGCAGCGCCGTGGTGACGCCGTGCCAGGTGACCGACGTCATCTGGGGATCCCAGCCGATCTGCGCATCGAGGTGCGTGTGCAGGTCGATGAATCCGGGCGTGACGACGTGGCCCTTGGCGTCGATCTCCTCCGCGCCACGTTCGGACACTTGTCCGACGGCCGCGATGGTGTCGCCGTCGATGGCGATGTCGCCTTCGATCGGCTCGTTGCCGGCGCCGTCGACCACGGTGCCATTCCGAATTACGAGGTCATGTGCCAATTTGCTTCTCCGCAACCCTCAAGATCAACAACCTACTATGCCACAAGTCGATGCCCGCAACCCGACCGAGTCGACGCGTGGGCGTACGACAAATCCCCGGCGAACGTGATCGTAGGGGCGAGGCTATCAACGGCCCCGACGAATCCTTGGCGAGCGGATCGACAAAGCCCGCCGGTGGTAAGGTGATCCCATGACCAGGCGGCGGCTGCCCATCGGCGTTCAGAACTTTCGCGAGATCCGCGAGGGGAACTGCTACTACGTGGACAAGACCGGATTCATCGGCCAACTTCTCAAGCAGGGCAAGCACTACTTTCTGTCGCGCCCCCGGCGTTTCGGCAAGAGCCTGTTCCTAGATACCTGCAAGGAGCTGTTCGAGGCCAACGAACCGCTGTTTGACGGGCTCGCGATTCACGGCGCCTGGGACTGGTCGGTGAGGCATCCGGTCCTGCGGCTGAGCTTCGGCAGCGGCCATTTCTCGGCACCGGACGACCTGCGCACGGAGGTCGTGGACCGGCTGAAGACCATGGAAGACCACGCGGGGATTCAAGCACGTCACACCTCCGCGCCCGCCCGGCTCCGACACTTGATCGAGACGCTGCACGAACGAACCGGGTGCCGCGTCGCGGTCCTGGTCGACGAGTACGACAAACCAATTCTGGATGCGCTCGACGTACCCGAGGTTGCCCGCGCCAACCGCGACTATCTCCGCGGTCTCTATGCGGTCGTCAAGGACTGCGACGCGCACATTCGGTTCAGCTTCATCACCGGCGTGAGCAAATTCTCGAAGGTCAGCCTTTTCTCCGGCCTCAACAACCTCGTCGACATCACTATGGATGCCCGCTATTCGGCGATCTGCGGCTACACCGACGCGGATCTGGATGCCGTGTTCTCCCCCGAGGTCTCCGCGTTCGACCGCGACAAGGTTCGCGACTGGTACAACGGCTACTGCTGGCGGGGCGATGCGAAAGTCTACAACCCGTTCGACATCCTGCTGCTATTCGACAACGGCGAGTTTGGGGCCTGGTGGTTCGAGACCGGCACCCCCGCGTTCCTGGTCGAGACCCTCGTCGAGCGCCAGGTAAGCGCTGTCGCGGTGGAAGACATGGCGGGCACCGACAACCTGCTTTCGAGGTTCGACGTGGACGACATGGGGACGGAGGCCCTGCTGTTCCAAACCGGCTACCTGACTATCAGGGACGAGGAGGTCATCGGCGGCAAGAACCTTTACCGATTGGGCTATCCCAACCGGGAGGTGCGCCAGAGCTTCAACGAGCATCTGCTGCGGTACCTGGTGAACGACGCATCCCGGCAGACGGCAAACAGCGTGCAACTCTACCGACTGCTCGAGGCGAACGACTTCGACGGGCTTGGGGCGGTGTTTCAGGCGTTCTTCGCGAGCATCCCTTACGAGTGGTACACGAACAACGACATCGCCCGCTACGAAGGCTACTACGCAAGCGTGTTCTACGCCTACTTCGCCGCGCTGGGGCTCGACATCGCCGTGGAAGACAGCACGAGCCACGGACGCCTCGACATGGCGGTGCGCTTCCGCGGCCATGTCTACCTGTTCGAATTCAAGGTCGTCGAGATGGCCTCGGAAGGTGCCGCGATGGCGCAGTTGCAGGAAAGACGCTACGCGGACAAGTACAGGGACTCGGGCGAACCGATCCACTTGATCGGGGTCGAGTTCAGCAGGGATTCACGCAACATCGTGGCATTCGACGTCGAACGAGTTTGACGGTGCCTGCCGACATTGCGCGACAAGCGGTCAAGGAACAAGCGAGAAATAGCGCTCCTGGGCTGCCCTCCGGTCGAAACGTGTACGTCGTCTCGCATCCCTGCGCTTGGTTGCGCTGCGCAACCTGACAAACACCACTGACGGCCGACGTGCAACCAAGGGGTCCGTAGGATCTCGCGTAGGTGTCAGCTACCCGTCGACGTGTACCGCCGAACACCAAGTTGCCAAACGCCCATAGCCACGCCGAGGAAGGCGAACCCGGCCAAGGGCGCTGCCGCCTGGAACATGGGCGAGGTCCCGAGCGGGTCGTCCACCCCGAGTACGGCCACGATGGGAAAGTAGCCGATGCACGCCAGTGGAACGACGAAGGTGAAGAAACGCCGGAACAGCCGGTGGTAGATGGGCAGCGGGTAGGATGCGGTCTCGACGCCGCCGTAGGTGAGGATGTTCATCAGTTCCAGCGACTCGGTGGTCCAGAAGCACATCGTGGCCTGCAGCACCATCAACGCGAAGAAGAACGCGACGCCGCCCGCCATGGCGAACGCGAGCAGCCCGACTCGATCCGCTTCCAACGGAATCTCGAGTGCCGCCCAGGCCGCGCCGACAATGACGAGGCCCGGCAACAGCCTGCCCAGGCGGCGCAGCGACAGCTCGTGGCCCGCCAACTGCAGCACCGTGCTGCGCGGTCGCAGCAGCAGACGGTCGAAGTCGCCGGTCTTGACGTACAGCGTGCCGAACTGATCGAACCCGGTGGCCAGGAGTTCGCCAATCGCGTAGGTGGCGTTGACCGCGCCGCAGAACATCGCGACCTCGGCAAAGCTCCAGCCCGACAGGGTCCCGAACCGATCGAACAGCACCCAGATGCCCGCAAGTTCGATCAGGCAGTTGAGCAGGTTGCCCAGCGCCGCCATCAGGAACGACGCCCGGTACTGCAGTTGTCCACGCAGCGAGATGGACAGATAGCGAAGAAGCAGTGCCGCTGCGTTCATCCGCCCTGCACCACCATGCGCCGGACGCCGCGCAGCAGAATCAGCCGCCCCAGCAGAACCAGCGCCACAGTCCAGACCAGAATGAAGACGAGTTCCGGCACGATCTCGGCCGGCGGGATGTTGCCGCTGTAGATGCGGTAGGGCACGTCGGCGAGGCCCCGGAACGGCTGCCAGTTCAGAAACGGTTGCAGCCAGTCGGGAAACAGCGGCAGCGGCACGACCAGTCCCGAGAAGATCGTGACCAGCACGGTCAGAATACGGTCCACGCCAACCCCCGAGATCGTCCACAACAGCGAGATGTGGGCAAGCAGGGTGACCGCCGTGGCCAGCATCGCCGCCAGCACGAGCGATCCCACGAAACCCGCGAAGGCGACGGCGGATGCGGGGGGAATCAGTGCCCAATCACCGAGGCCCGCCAACGGAAGCAGGACCATCGCGAAAAGCACCATCGGGATGCCGCGGAGCGTCGGTGCGGCGACCCGGAACCCCAACGTGCGCCCGTACCAATACGAATAGAGGTCCAGTGGCCGGAGCAGGTCGTAGGCGACCGTCCCGTCCCGAATCTGCTGCCGGAAATCGGCGTCGACATTCCAGGGCAGCATGCCGAGCAACGCCTGACCGAGCCATACGTAGGCCACAACCTCGGTGAGGTTCATCGGCTGCGGCTCGGTGGCGGCGGCAAAGAATGCCGCCAGGATCATCAGACGGATCGCACCCCAGAACAGCTGGGTCGCAAAGCCCGCGAATGCCGCCGCCCGGTACTGGAGCAGGGTTCGATAACGGGCGCTGACCACCGCGACGAGCGGACGGATGTCCCGCCACGAACCAAACGCCGGTGGGAGCGAAGCGATCCGAGGTGTTTGTTTCATGGGAGTTTCGACGCCGGAGCCGGGGCGCCGACGCGAACCGTTCTGCGCCGCAAGGCGCGGAGTCCTCGGGCGGTGGGGGCTGGGGCCAGACGGCGAGGCAACGAGCGGTCTGGCGGCGTTGTCCCGTCCCGTTGCGGTGTCAACCGGCTTGTTCGACACGGGCGACCGCGCGCCCTGGCGCGGGCGTTAGGGTCGCCCCTACGGGCGTGTTTCATGGAACTCAGCATGGCTTGGCGCGCGCTCATCGTTCGCGCATGTCGTGTTCGGCGTACAACTCGGCGACGGTCTGTTCGATCGGCGGGTGCTCGATGAATAGATCGTGGGGCGTTCCCTGCGCCAGCAGTTTGCCGATGAGCGTTGCCGCCGGGAGGCGTTCCGGGTCGAAGGCGATTCGAACTCTTGACGCATCGCGTTCGACGAGGCGAACGCCCTCCCCTTCGGCCGCGAGCATCGCCGCCTCGCTTGCCGAGTCGTAGTCGACGACCAGCACGCGCTCGTTGCGTACCCGCCGACGCAAGCCGTCGACACTGCCGTCGGCGAGAATCCGCCCGTTGCCGATGACCATCACCCGGTCGCACAGCGCCTCGATGTCGTCCATGTCGTGGGTGGTGAGCAACACGGTGACCTGCCGGTCGCGGTTCAGCTCGCGTACGAAATCCCGGATCGCGAGCTTGGAGACGGCATCGAGGCCAATGGTCGGCTCGTCCAGAAAGAGAAGGCTCGGGCCGTGCAACAACGCAGCCGCGAGGTCCGAACGCATGCGCTGGCCGAGCGATAGCTGCCGCACCGGCACGTCGAGCAGCGGCTCCAAGTCCATGAGCGCGATCAGGCGGTCGCGGTTGTCGCGGTAGGTCGCTGGCGGCACCCGGTAGATGTCCCGCAACAGGTCGAAGCTCTCGATGACCGGCAGGTCCCACCACAGTTGGGTGCGCTGGCCGAATACGACGCCGATGCGGGAGACGTGTCGGCGACGGTCACGCCACGGTGTCAGGCCGTCGACCCGGCAGGTGCCGGAGGTGGGGTTGAGGATTCCCGCGAGGATCTTGATGGTCGTCGACTTGCCGGCGCCGTTCGGACCGATGTAGCCCACCAGTTCGCCGCGCTCGATGTCGAAGTCGATCCCGTCCAATGCGTGGACATCGCGCATCCGGCGGTGGAACAACCCCCTGAAAGCGCCGGCGAGTCCCGGCAGCCGCTCGGCCACGCGGAATGTCTTGGCAAGACCCCGTACTTCGATTTGAGGCATTCGGACGGTCCTCACGGCATGCCGCTGCGTCGGTCGGCGACCAAGAGGCAGACGGGGTCGAAGGGCGCGCGAAAATACGCGTGGCACCTGCCCGAGTCAAGGCACCCACGGGCGTCGACATCGAAGCGATCGTCACGACGCCGGATCAGACCGAGCGCGTCGACGAGGTGTTATGGTTAGAAGCATTGCTAAATAACGCTTGACGACTATTAGCACTTTAGCTAAACATAGCGGCGAAGCGTCCACAGCGCGCCTTGGAAGAGGCCAGGCCGAACTCGACGATTTGGAGCGCGTGTTCAAGGCACTCGCCCATGCGTCGAGGCGCCATGTGCTGATCGTCCTCAATGCCCGGGGTGGCAGCATGACCGCCGGTGAGATAGCCAAGCGGTTCTCGTGCTCCTGGCCGACGACGAGCCGCCATTTGCGGATCCTCGCCGAGGCGGGGCTAGTGCGGGTCGACAAGCAGGGCCGCGAGTGGAAATACGTCCTCGAAGCCGAGGCGTTGCGGCGAATCGTCGGCCGCTGGCTTCACTGGTTCGACGAGGTGAACCCGGAGGAAGAATGAACCCGCAGATCGTCATCGCCCTTTACAAACCACACGAAGGAAAGGACGCCGCGCTGCGCGCGCTGATCGACCAGCACGTTCCCACATTGAGGAAACTGGAACTCATTACCGATCGTCGGGCCGTACTGGCGCGGTCGAAGAATGGCACCTACGTCGAGATCTTCGAGTGGCGCGAGTCAGGCCGGGCCCACGAACATCCCGAGGTCGCCCGCATCTGGGAAGCCATGGAGCAGGTTGCGGACCTGCCTTCACTCGACAGCCTCGAGGAAGCAAGCAGGACGTTTCCGCACTTCGAACCGATTCGATAACGTTCGTCCCGACTCCAAGCCGTCGTTGGCCGTGAGTACACTTACGGCAAGTTTGGTCGGGCGGCCGCGACATGAACGACGTCTGCGGAAACGGCAGCTCATGGCTTGAGCGGGCCAGTGCTCTGCCCGTCGCATTCGCGCAAGTTCGCGAAGATGCGCTCCTCGACTACGAAGTCGTCCGATCCATCGGTGACGGTGCGAGGGTGGCGATGGTGGCTTCCGGCGGATGCACCGCCGCCCTGCTCGCCGGCACAGCAAGCGTCGCGCACATCCACTTGGTGGATCCGAGCCCTGCGCAACTGGCGCTGACCCGTCTCAAGCTGCGTTTGCAGGAGACCACCGATCGGCGGGAACGACTCGCCCTGCTCGGACACGCGCCGATGCCAGCGGTCGACCGCACAGCCCGTCTGACCGGCGAACTGGCGGCCCTCGACCTCCCGCGGGACGCCTTGGGGGCGATTTCGTTGGTCGGTGGCATCGGGCCCGATCACGCGGGACGCTTCGAGTTTCTGTTCGCGGCACTACGCGAGGCGTTGCACGACTGCACAAAGCAGCTCGAGGCCCTCCTCTCGCTCTGCGATCCCGGGCGTCAAGCTGAACGAATCGCACCGGGGTTGGAGCTGGGGCGATGCATTGACGAAGCGTTGGACGATGTCATGCAGACGTCGAATCTCGTTCGCCTCTTCGGCGAGGCGGCCGTACGCAATCCCGCCGTCCCGTTTTCCAAGCACTTCTCGGCACGCCTGCGCCACGTTTTCGAGACGCTTCCGGCCAACGACAACCCGTACCTCTGGCAGATGCTCAAGGGTCGCTACCCCGCCGGTTCCACGTCGCCTTGGCTTGGCAAGCCACGTCCCGCGCACATCCCAAACGTCACCTGGGAACTCGGCACGATGGTGGGTGCTCTTGCCGACAGACCCGGCGAGTTCGACTTCGTCCACCTCTCGAACATCCTCGACTGGCTCGACCCCGAAGATGCACGAACAACGCTCGACATGGCTCGGCACGCGCTTCGCCCCGGAGGCTGGACATTGGTTCGTCAACTGAACTCGAGTCTCGGCATCCAGCGTCTCGGCGACGGTTTCGAGTGGCACGGGAGTCGGGCCCGGCGACTGCATCAAACCGACCGCAGCTTCTTTTATCGAGCGGTGCATGTCGGGAGAAGGCGATGAACGTGCACGCGCTCGAGGCGGTGGCATCGGCGCAGTTGGCCGGTGCGCTCAGGCGTTTCGAGAGGCAGTTCACCTATCCTTTGGGTCCCGGGCGGTCGTTTCGAATCAGCCACGGCGATGACTACGTGCGGTTCTTTCGCGCCATGGGCGAGGCACGCTGCTTCGTGGCGGAGCGAGACCGGAGAGTGCTGGGAGTGCTCGGCGCGGTCTTGCGACCTGTCCTGTTCCCGGGTGGCGAACGGCGTACGGCGTTGTACCTCGGCGACCTGAAGGTCGATCCCGCCGTCCAAGGTGGCCGGATGGTCCTGCGCTTGGCAGCGGCCGTCGAGACGTGGCTCGATGAACGGACCGAACTGGCGTTCGGCGTGGTAATGGACGGAACCAGGGCAACGCCGGCGCAGTACACCGGAAGGCTGGGTCTGCCCGGTTTCGAAGCACTCGGCAAGATCGTCGTCTTGCGTTTGTGCTCAAGCCGGCCGCACGAGCGGGGCGAGGCTCGGCATGCAACCGAACGGGAAGGCGAGGAGTGTCACGAACGACTGGTGTCACACGGTTTCGGGTGTCCCGTGGGCGCCCCTGCCGTGGCGAGGCCCTCACGGTCCGAAATGGCGAGATCCTGGCTGCTCGATCCTTCGGGGACGGCATGCGGATGCCTGGAAGACACCTTGCGGTCCAAGCGGCTATACGATGCCGACGACGGCAGTGAAATCCGCAGCGCCCACTTGTCTTGTTTCGCGTATGAATCGGCCGAGAGTGGCGTTGGTCTACTTGAGGCCGCCTTGGCGGGCGCCGCGCAGAACGGACTCCGGCATCTGTTCGTCGCGGTCCCGGCTGGCGACGCAACAGCCTTCGTCACCTATTTCGGTGAAAAGGTGGATGTCGTTGCCCCGGCTACCGTTTTCGGCACCGGCCTCGCACCGGGACGGCCCTGGAACATCAACACCTCGGAGATCTGATATGACCACCCCCCGTACGCCACTGGTCACGGCCCGTGCAGACGAGGTGCTCCACCGCGTCCGTATCGACCACAATCCCTATCTCGAGGCACTCGTCGACGGGTCGATGCCGCTCGACGCATTCCGGACCACACAGGAGCAGTTCTTCTTCGCGGTGACCTTCTTCCCGCGGCCGATGGCGGCCCTCGTGGGACGTCTGCCCGACCCCCGTCAACGACTGGACATACTGCGCAACGTCGTCGAGGAACACGGCGACTTCGAAGAGGCGGCGTTCCACCACACGACCTTTCGGGAATTCCTGCACCGCATCGGTAGCGAGGTTGGCACGCTCGACGAACTCGACCTGTCGCCCGTCGTGCGCGCCTTCAACAGCATCTTGACCACGGCGTGCGTCCTGGACGAGTTGGAAGTCGGCGTCGCCTGCATGGGAATCATCGAACGGGCTTTCGCCGGCGTCTCCGCGGCCATCGGCCGGGCTGTGGTCGAGCGCGGCTGGCTGCCTCGCGACCGCCTCATCCACTACTCGCTGCACGCCGAGATCGATGTGCGTCACGCCGACGAGTTCTTCGCGGTCGTGGAGCCCGCTTGGGAGGACGAGAATCGGCGATACCTCGTCGATCAGGGTCTGCAGTTGGGCGCATATGCCTTGGACCGGCTTTACCGGGATCTCCACGTCGAGGGCGATCTCGACGTAGGGGACGGACTGTCCCGTCCCGATAGACCTCCGCGGCGCTCCGTCGCGGTCGACCACAAGGGTCGCCCCTACGTAAGATAGGCCATGTCGCTGGACGGGAAGCCGCCGCAATGGACCAAACCCCGGGCGCGAAGATGATGTATCTCATCAAGCGCAAACCCGAGACATCGCGGGAGGAACTGGTGGCGCACTGGTTCGCGAACCACATGCCCGCCGTGATCCAGAGCCAGAAGGTGGGCGCGGAACGGAGCCGCCCCCACGCCTGGCGCTACTTCGCGACGCTCTACGACGCCAACTCGGCCGGCGAGCATCCCTGGGACGGCGTGGCGCAGCTCTGGTGGCCCCGCCCACTGCCGAAACCCGCAACCGGGTTCGGCGCGGAGCCCCGCGACACCTTCCAGCAGAAGGCGGAGCCCTACATGCCCTGGGCGACCCGGGAGTACGTCGTGATCGACGGTTCCGAACACCTCGACACGGCACCGCTGACTCTGAACTCGCCCTACCCGATGACCCGGTCCGGCTTCCACAAGGTTACCTACCTTGTCGCCGCGAAACCGGACACGAACTACGATGCGTTCTTCGCCCACTGGCTCGACATCCACGTCCCCAACGTCAAGGCGACCATGGAAGCGGTGGGCGGTTTCCGATACGTCGTAAGCATGAGCATCGATCCCGTGAACGAGCCGTATGCCGGGATGGCGGAGTTGTACTACCACGATCACGAGGATTCGGTTCGCTGGCGCGAGACCATTCAACCCGACGGCATGGAGAGATGGATCGACGGTCAACGCATGCTGATCCTCGGCGCACAGACGGAGATGGTCGGAATTCCCTGATGACGACCCTCGAATGCTGGAGTTGCGGCGCGTCGCTCGATGAACTGCCGCGCCCGATCACGCGGCACATGAACTGTCCCAAGTGTTTCGAGGATCTGCACTGCTGCCGGATGTGCCGGAACTACGCGCCGATGAGCGCACCGATCCGCCCGTCAACAAGGAGAACGCGAACTTCTGCGACTACTTCCGCCCGACGAACGCCTACCGGATCGGATCGAGGGAGCGCCAGGCCGGTGCCAAGGCCAAACTCGATGTGCTGTTTGGCGGGGAGGGTCTGGCCGGCGAGGAGGCGAAATCCGCCGACAGCGGCGCCGTCGACCCCGCCGACGACAAGCAGGCCGAAGCGAAGCGACGGCTCGACGACCTGTTCGGACCGTGACCCACACCCTCCGCCGGTAGGCGCGCCAATGCCCCGCTTTGCCGCCAACGTCTCGACCATGTTCCCCGACGTCCCGGTCGCCGACCGTTTTGCCGCGGCGTTGGCCGTCGGCTTCCGGGCCGTGGAGTACCTTTTCCCCTACGACGAAAGCGCCGGGGAGATACGGCGTCGCCTTCGTGACACGGGTATTCGCATGATCCTGCTCAACACGCCGCTCGGCGATGCCCAGGGCGGCGAGCGCGGTGTGGCCGCCGTGCCGGGGAGGCGAGCGGACTTCTGTCGTCACTTCGAGCAAGCCTTGGACTACGCCCGCACGCTCACCGTTCCCATGATCCACGTCATGGCGGGGGTCGTCGCCGAGCAGCAACATGACGATGCGGAGGCGGTCTTTGTCGAAAACGTCCGCCACGCCGCGGATAACGCCGCGGCGCACGGCATCCGCATCCTGTTGGAACCCCTCAACCACGAGGACACGCCCGGGTATTTCCTCACCCGGACCGCGCAGACCCGCCGGTTGATCCAATCGATCGGTCGCGACAACGTCCGAC
>JAGWBM010000105.1 GCA_021295895.1 Pseudomonadales bacterium | reverse complement strand
TGACGCCCTCGGTCGCGGCGTCCGGGATCTCGATGTCCGCGACCAGCGACCAGTTGCCCCGTCCCAGGGTCGGCGACTGAGCCCGGGGGACGTGCGCCATCGGTGGGACGAAATGGTAGGTGGCGGTGTCGCCTCCACCGGGGCGGCGCCACCCGAAGCGGTCATCCAGCGGCAGCACGCCGTGGCGTCCGGCCTCCACCCACCACAGGTCGATCATCTTGCGAAGGCGTTGGGGTTCCGTTGCCGCAAGGTCGTTCGTCTCGGCGAAGTCCCGGTCGAGATCGTAGAGTTCCCATTGCTCGCTGTCGTAGTCCTCGTCGGGCTCGTGGCGGCTGACGGCCTTCCAGCCGTCGTGCCAGAGGCCGCGTTTGCCCATCATCTCGAAATGCTGAATCGGCTTTTTGGTCGGGCAATCCCCGTCGCCGAACGTATAGGCGAGGCTGGTTCCCGAAATCGGCATCTGATCGTAGCCGCGGTAGTTCGACCGGGGTTCCACGTCGAGTATCTCGAGTACCGTCGGGGCGATGTCGGTGACGTAGTGAAACTGGCTGCGGATGGCACCGGGCTCTTCGATGTTGTGCGGATAGTGCACGATCATCGGGACCCGCACGCCCCCGCCGTGGGTGTCCTGCTTGTACCACCTGAGCGGCGTGTTCCCCACCTGCGACCAACCCCAGGGGATGTCGCTGTTGCTCTTCGGTCCGCCGATGTCGTCGAGTTTCTCACCGATGGCATCGAAGTCTTCTTCGGGCTGGGGCCGACCGATCGTCTCGCCGAGAGTCTGTCCGCTTCCCGTCGCGTTGCGGGCGCCGCTCGGACCGGCGTTCATCACGCCGAAGGGGCCGCCGTTCTGGCTCGTGCCGTTGTCCGCGGTGAGCATCACGAGCGTGTCGTCGAGCAGGCCCATCGCGCGCAAATGCTCGATCAGGCGACCGATCTCCGCGTCGGTATGTTCGAGGAATCCCGCCCATGTCTCCTGCAGGCGGCACACGAACCTCTTTTCGTTCGCCTTGAGCTCTACCCAGGGTTTGACGCCGGGATTCGGGGGTGCCAGGCGGGTTCCGGGCGGAACGATCCCAAGCTCGATCTGCCGCTCGAAGTAGCGCTCCCGCAGCACGTCCCACCCTTCGTCGAAACGCCCCCGGTACTTGTCGATGTACGCCTTGGGTGCCTGGTGCGGGTAGTGCATGGCGCCGGTGGCGAAGTACATGAAGAAGGGAGTGTCCGGGTGGATGGACTTGAGATCGTCGACGAACTCGATGGCGTGGTCCACCAGGTCCTCGGTGAGGTGGTAGCCCTCCTTGGGGGTCTTCGGCGGGTAGATCGGGTGATTGTCATAGGTCAGTTCCGGATGGAACTGATCGGTCGCGCCCGGCAGGAATCCGTAGAACCGATCGAATCCTCGATTCAAGGGCCACTCGTCGTAGGGGCCGGCGGCCGAGTTGTGTTCGGTGGGGTTCAGATGCCACTTGCCGAGGGCGAAGGTGGCGAAGCCCTCCTCGCTCAGCATCTCCGCCAGGGTGGCAGCGTGCCGGGTGATTCGACCCCGCTGATTGGGGTACCCGTTGTCACCGAAGGTGGTGATCGTCGCGATCCCCACGGCATGGTGGTTGCGTCCCGTCAACAACGATGCCCGGGTCGGCGAACACAGCGGTGTAACGTGAAAGTTGCTGTAGCGCAGTCCGTTGGCGGCCAGCGCATCCATGTTGGGCGTCTCGATCGTCGAGCCGTAGCAGCCGAGATTGCCGAAACCGGTGTCGTCCAGGAGGATCACGAGCACGTTGGGAGCGTCACGCCGCGGTGCGGGTGTAGGCCAGTCCGGTTCCGAGTCCTTGTACGTGATTCCGATCCTGCCGCGGAAATTCTCTGATGCCATGCCTGTCGCTCCTCCCGATTGCACGTCGGCCGCCGGGTAGGCTAGCACCGCTTGCCGGTTCCCGTTTTGCCCGGTGACCCTGTGGAACGCGCTGAAGCACCGTAAACTCGCGCGACACGGCACCAACACTTAGGAACCGGCATGTTCGCACTCCCTCTCGGCGACGCCGCCGCGCTTGGATTCGACCCGGACCGCCTTGGCCAGATCGGCCCGGCGATGCAGGCGTACATCGACGATCACCGCCTGCCGAACCTGGTGACGCTCATCGCGCGGCGCGGCCAGATCGTCCATCTCGATGCGCGTGGGGTGTTGAGTTTTACGACGGGCAAGCCGGCGACGCCCGAGAGCCTGTTCCGCATGTTCTCGAGCACCAAGCCGCTTGCCGGGGTCGCGGCCTGCATTCTCTACGAGCGCGGCCTCTTGACACCGGACGACCCGGTGGCCCGGTTCCTCCCGGAGTTCGGCGACAGCCGCGTGCAGATTCCGAACGCGCCCGGCATGACCGAACGCGCCAAGCGGGGCATCACGGTGCGCGACTGCCTGACGAATACCACCGGCATCCTCAACCCCGGTACGATGCCGGCCTTCTACCGCGAGCAGTACGCAGACGTGTTCGGCCGCCTCTACGACGGCTTGGACGCCTTGAAGACCCTCGGCTGGATGCGCCGCGACGACGGCGCACCGAGCGTTCGCGCGCTCGCCGAACTGCCGCTCATGGCGCACCCCGGCGAGTCCTTCGAATACCACGTCGGCTATCCGGTGCTCACGGAGGTCATCGCGGCGGCAAGCGGTCAGCCCGTCGACGAGTTCTTCCAACAGAACATCTTCGACCCGCTGGGTATGGACGACACCGGCTTCTACGTGAAGGACGGCCTCGCCGAGCACTTCGGCGACAGCTATATACCGCGGCCGTCCGACGGCGTCGTCAAGCTCGAGGTGTTCGAGCGCGGCGAGACCTCCGAGAAGATCAACGGCTCGGGGGAGTTCTGTGTCGGTGGTTCAACCGGCGGCATCGTCACCACCGTGGGCGACTACGCGCGGTTTGGACAGATGCTCCTGAACGGCGGCGAACTGGACGGCGTCCGCGTTCTCGGGCGCAAGACGGTGGAGCTCATGGTCGGCAACCACACCGGGGACATGGAGATCCCCATAACGGGTCCGGGCTTCCACTGGGGCCTAGGGGTCGCGACGTACCACGGCCGCGACCGCCCTGCGCCGCTGATGCGGTCCGTCGGCAGCTACGGTTGGGACGGTGCGGCCGGTACCACCTACTGGGCGGACCCGAGCGAGGAACTCATGGGCGTTTGTCTGACGCAGGTGATGGCGGCCGGCATGATGCCGAACAACGACTACCAGGAGACCTTTCGGCGGTTGGCGTACCAAGCGCTCATATAGGGTCGATCAACCTATTTGTGAGGCGGCACACGGGTGCTGGCCTTGTCTGGATCGATCCACCAGCTGTCCAGGATGCGCACCGAGCTGCCGACCAGGTACTCGTACTTCGCGACCGCCTCGTGTCGGGGCCTGGCGAACTTGTCCCAACGCACGAATCGCTCTTGGTCCGGGATGTTCAGCGGGATGTGATAGAAGCCCCAAAGCAGCACGCGATCCAGCGCCCGGCAGGCGGTCATTGCCTCTTCGAGGGTTCCACCCATCTGCTCGGCCTTCTCGACGAGCGCATCGACGATCGGATCACGCAGTCCTGCCATGTTGCCGCCCAGTTCCAGATCCGCGGTGGCCGAGCCGAAATAGCTCTGCAGTTCCCCCAACGGTGGATTCAGGAAGTCGTGCCCACGGACGTACGCATCGAAATTCCGCTCACGGAGGTAGTTCACCCATGCCACGTTGTCGAGAAGTCGTAGACGAGCATCGATACCCAGGGTTTTCAGGGACTCGATGTATGGCAACAGGATCCGCTGCTGCGCGGGGTTCTGCGTCGTCAACTCCAGTTCGAACCGCTTGCCGGTGGCATCGACCAGTCGTCCGTCCCGTATGGTCCAGCCGGCTTCGGCCAGCAGATCGCGTGCGCGTTCAAGGGCAGAGCGGTGCACGCCGGACCCGTTCGAGACCGGCAGCCGGAACGCCTCGGTGAACACCCGCCCAGGCAGGTGATCCCGGTAGGGGTCGAGCAAGTCGAGCTCGGCTCGGGTGGGAGGTCCAGTTGCCGCAAACGGCGAGTTGGCGAAGTAGCTCAGCGCACGCGTCTGTGAGCCGTACTGAAAGACTCGGTTCTGCCACTCGAAGTCGAGCGCCAGTGTCAGCGCTTCTCGGACGCGAACATCCTGCAGCCGTTCACGATCGAGGTTCAGCACGATTGCCGAGGCGAGCCCGATGAACTTCTGCAGGGACCGCGTTTCCTTGATCAGCGATCCCGCCGCCACCGCCGGGACGTCGTAGGACGACATCCAATGCCGAATGTCGGTCTCGAAGTAGATGTCGAACAACCCCTTGCGAATGGCCTCCCTGGCCACGGTCGCATCGCGGTAGACGTCGTAGTGGATGACATCGAAGTTGTATCGACCCCGGTTGACCGGGATATCGCGCCCCCAATAGTCCTCGACACGCTCGTAGCGGACGAAGTTGCTGTCGAAATCGGCCACGCGGTAGGGCCCGCTGCCCACGGGCGGGACCAGCGTCGGCGTGCTCGAGTCCTTGCCCGCGTAATAGTGCGCCGGGCGGATGGGGAACCAGGTCAGCGCCACCAGGTTCGAATTGGTGAACACGCGCCGATGGTGAACGACCATCTCCTTGTCGTTCACGATTTCCAGCGCTTCGATCCACGACTCGAGATAGACCTGCCCGAAGGCGCGCTTCAGCAGTTCGCCGTAGGAGAATTTCACGTCGTTCGTCGTCACCGGGACACCGTCGTGCCAACGCGCCATCTCGTGTAGCCGGATGAAGAGGGACCGCCTGTCGGCGGACAGTGCAATACCGTCGGCAAGCTGACCGTAGAGACCGGAAAGTTCATCCGCCGAACGGATCATCAGTCGATCGACCGTTCTGCCGAGCCCCTGGGCACCCGGGACGCCGGTTCCGGGAACGCCCGCGAAGTTCTGGATGTAGCCGGTGGTCGAGAGCTTCACTTCGCCGCCTTTCGGCGCATCGGGGTTGGCGTATTCGAAGTGTTCGAAGTCGGGGGGATACTTCAGTTCATGCAACAACGAGATGCCGTGCCGATAGTCCGGCCGCTCAGCCGCACAAATCGTCGCCAGCGGCAGCATCATGACCGCCAGCGCCGCAACCGAACCGCTCGACCGCGCGCGCCGCGCCAAACGGGTCAAGCTAACCCCGTTTCCCCGCGGCATCGGCTTCCTGCATGCGTCGCAGCGCGGCATCGAAGAAGTTCTCTTCGCCGGCACCTCCCGCCTTCGTGACCAAAGACATTGGATCGGCACCGGCCGCGTGGCAGTACCCGCCGCCCAGGTCGTCGAACGGGGAGACGCGAAGCCGGTCGATGCCCAGCGTATCGATCACTTTCCCCGAGGTCTCGCCGCCAGCCACAACGAACTTGCGGACACCGAGATCGTGCAGGCGAACGGTCACCCGACCCAGCAGATCTTCGGCCATGTGCGCCGATCCTTGTCGGCCGAGCACGCTCTGCGCGCGTTGGACCCCGTCGTGGTCGGTCGTCGTGGCGATGCCAACCGGTCCCTGTTCCAGCTTGTCGGCCGCCCAGTCGGCAATGGTGTCCAGAACGTTCGCATCATCGGCTGCCTGCAGCAGGTCGATCCTGAACAGTGGGTGGCGCTGCTCGAATGCCCTCAGCTGACGGTTCGTGTTGCCGCTGCAACTGCCGGACAGCACGGCTTGGTATCCCGGCGCCGGCGGCAGGAACGCGCTCGGCGCCGCTTTGTCCCTCCCTTGCCGCCAATGGCGCGCGAGGTGGATCGGCAACTGGTCGGCGCCCGTGCTGAGCGGCGAATCCATGGCCAGTTCGGCGATGCGGTCGACGTCCTCGCCCGCCACCGCGTCAACAACGAAGAACCGCATGCCGTCGCGTACGCCTCGCGCAATGAACGCCTCGGCGGCAGGCTTCGCATCGCGCAGAACGCGATGGGGCAGCAGGCCGACGCGGACCTTGGATTGCGACTGCAGGACCTCCTGCAGGTTGGAGTTGGTCATCGGAGTCGCCGGGTCGCGGCTCGCGCCCGACTCGTGGAGCATCCGATCGTTCACGAAGAGCCGCCCTAGGTACACGGTGACCCCGCGCCAGGCGGGACAGAACAGCACACTCTCTGCGCCCGTCAGTTCCATCAGCGCCTCCGAGACGGGTCCGATGTTGCCCTGCTCGGTCGACATGAAGAGTGCGCTGTACTTGTAGAAGATCCGTTTGGTCCCCTTCGCGAGCAGCGCCTCGGCGGATCGGCGGGCATCGGCAACGGCTTGCGCGGCCGGCAGCAGGCGAATCTTCCGACCGATGACAACGAGCCCCGCGAGCCCCTCGGTAGACGTTACCAGCGGGCAGCGAACGCCTTCCCGCTCCAACAGGCTCGCCACCATCATGCCGCCGGTCAGGTCGTCCGCTATGACGCCTAGCTCAAGCAAACCGTCCCCCAACTCGCGTCGATTCCCGGCTACTGGGGTGCGGCAACCGTGATCCCGAAGACCTTCTCGGGGCTGTTGTGACAGCCGATTCTCGAGACTCGGATCCTCAGGCGATGGCTACCGGCTGGCAGCCTTATGGGCCCCGCGTACACCTGCCAGAAGGATTCCTCACCCTCTTCGGGGGTGTAGCAGATGCTGCACCCCTGGGTCGGACTGAACAGCTGCAGCCGATGTTCGTGCGGCAGGCTGAATGAATCGGGCGCGGGTCGTTCCCCGTACGAGTCGGCCGTGAATACGAGGCACCTGGCTTCGGTGCAAACGGGTTTTTCGCCGTTCGGATAGTGGATGGCCTTCATGACCCTTTCGTCGACGGATCCAAGGTCATTGGTTTGGTTCTGCCAGGCGTCGAGTTCTGCACGCATGCGGCTCAGCACGTCTCGGTATTCGCTGCCTGCGGCGAGGTTTTCGACCTCCCAGGGATCGGTCTCGGTGTCGTAGAGTTCTTCGACGGGTCGTCTCTCGGCGAACATGATCGACTGGGTTGCGTTGAGTTTGCCTTCCAACCAGCAGCGGTACCATTCCTGCATGATCGGATGCGTGTTGCGGAAGGAGTTCCAGAGCAGATAGGGCTTTTCTGGAAACCAGTTCTTGATGTATTTGAACTTCCTGTCTCTGACGGCTCTGACCATGTCGTAGTCGGCGTCCGATCGGTCCACGGACGCATGGACGAATTCCCGCTCGGGCCCGGTCTGCATACCTAGGAAAGCCCGTCCCTGCATATGCGGCGGCACGGTGATTCCGCAAGCGCTCAGCATGGTGGGGCCGAGATCAACCGTGCTGACCAGCCGATCGCTGGTGGTGCCGGGCTCGATGACCCCCGGCCAGCGAATGATCATCGGTGAGTGTATCCCCTGATCGTAGGGGTGGCGTTTGCCCCGGGGCATCGGCCCGTGATCGCTCCAGTTCACGACAATCGTGTTATCGGCCAGGCCATCCTCCTCGAGCTGCTCGAGCAACGCTGCCATGACCTGGTCGCAGATGGCGATGTTGTCGTAGTCCTTGGCGATGCTCCTTCTTACCCGGGGCGTGTCCGGGAAGTACGGCGGCACCTCGACGGAATCGGGGTCGGTGGATTGAATCGGGCTCGGCCCGACGAAATTGAACGGCCAAGTGCGTTGCCCCTCCCACATGCCCGACTCGTGGGTGTATTCGGGGTTGAATACGGCGAAGAAAGGCATCGAATCGTCGGGTCGGTTTCGCCAGTGGGCGGTGGCGGAGCAATCATTCCAGGCGGCGAATGGCGGCTCGAACTGATAGTCCGTCTTGACGTTGTTGGAACAGTAGTAGCCTTCTCTTCTGAAATACTCGCCGAGGCATTTGACGTAGTGCGGGGCCGGCGCGTCGTAGGCCTGGCCCCGGGTTGTCCTCATGTGATGGGCACCGATGCTGGTGGGATACATCCCGGTGATCACCGCCGCGCGCGCCGGTGCGCAGATCGGCGCCGTCGAGAACGCGTGTGGATAGATACACCCTTGCGATGCCAGCCGGTCGACTGTCGGCGTTCTCGCAATCGGGTCGCCATAGCAGCCGTAGAGCGGCAGGCAGTCTTCGAAACTGATCCATAGAACGTTGGGTTTTCTTGCCACTGGCGTGACCTCCTATGCCATCAACGGGCGCGGGACGGGACAAGCCCGTCCCCTACGCCATCGACGAGTGCGGGACGGGACAAGGCCGTCCCCACGCGCTCGTGCGGGAGTAGGTCGTACTCATCCATTGCTTCGAGTCCTTGCTTTGCCTGACGGGTCATCGCCGAGATGGTAATTCCGGGAACCAGACCTATCGGCAGGCGATCTTCTCCGATTGACGTAGCGTAGACCGTTCCCCTCACCACGGTGTGGATGTAACGGAACGACTACGCGCATCCGGTCGGCCCGGATGCTTCCACCAGCGCAGATCCCCCTGCCCGAAATAGACGCATGCTGGACCCGAACCCCTGTGCCATTGATGAAACGGTGTGCACGCCCGTCTAACTGACTTGAGGAACGTTGACGTTGCGGGTTGGCGATGTGGGCCATAGGATCACCGATTGCCAAGATGGCGGATCAACAGATGCCGGCAGCGCAACGTGGCCTCGACGACGCAGCAGCCGAGCGGCTCGAGTCGCTGGCACGCGAGTTCCGTCCGGCATTGCGACGTTACTTCGGCAGGCGCGCCCGACAGCGTGCCGATGTCGACGATCTGGTCCAAGATGTCCTCGTTCGCCTGGCGGTTCGTGGCGATTGCGGCAGCATCGACCAACCCGAGGCGTATCTGATGCGGACGGCCACCAACGTGTGGCGGGATCACCTACGCAAGAAGGAGACGCACGCGGAGGAAGGACACGAGGAATACACCGAGGGGCGTCTCTTCGAGGACCATGGGCCCGATGACGAGGTGGTCGGAATCCAGTCGGTCGCCGCCGTGCTGACTGCCCTCGACCAGTTGCCGGATCGCACGCGTCAGGTTTTCGTGCTCTGTCGCGTCGAAGGCATACGACAGAAGAATGTAGCAAAGAGGCTAGGCGTCTCCGTGAGCGCGGTGGAAAAGCACATGATCAGGGCGATCGCGCACCTGGCATCGAGACTCGGCGAGTGAAGTGAAGCTGGTTAGCGGGAACATCGTGCCGGCGCGTTCCGCAGCCGAAGTGGCCGCCTACTGGGTCATGCGGCTTGACGCACCCAATTGCACGCCTGCCGACCGCGCGGCGTTCGAGAAGTGGCGCACGGCGCGCAAGTCCCACGCGAACGCCTACGCGGCCGCACGACGGGCACTGGGGGTGGTCGATCAGCATCTCGGCAGTGGCGAACTTTCCGCTCTCGGCGAGCGCGTCTTCGAGGAGACGCGGCGGTCGCGCTGGGCGGGCTACCGGTGGGCCGGGGTAGGGCTCGCCGCGTCCGTACTGATCGGGATCGCGCTGCATCGGGAGATCGCCTTGGAACCCGGGGTCGCCGTCCTCCCGCATCCCGTCCTGAGTACGTTCGAGACGGCGGTGGGCGAACGCTCCACGGTTGTATTGCCCGACGACTCCGTTGTGACCCTGAACACGGATACGCTCGTCGAGGTTGGCTTCGTCGAGGGCTCGGAGGTTCGTCGCGTGGTACTGCGGCGCGGACAAGCCCACTTCGATGTCGAAAAGGACACTCGTCCGTTCGAAGTGTTGGCGGCCGGGCGGCGGATCGAAGCGCTAGGCACGGCATTCGATGTGCGAATCGACACCGAACTCGGCGTCCTGGTGACGTTGTTGGAGGGTAGCGTCGCCATCGACGAGGAGGAAGTTCGCCTTGCCGTAGACGATTCGCGATCGTCAGGCAACGAGGGTACTTCGAGTAACGAACCGGTGCTGCCGACGGTCCTCCGGGCGGGGGAGCAGTTGATCGTCCGCCCCAACGAACCGCGGCAAGTCATCCGGGTGGACGTTGAACGGATTGTCGGATGGCGTGAAGGCCGGCTGGTGTTCCGTGACGATCCGCTTCGCGAGGTGGTCAAGGAGATCAATCGCTACAGCACGAGTAAGCTCTTCATCGACGACGACGAGCGTCTTGAGGGCATTCAGATCGGTGGTGTGTTCAGGGCCGGTAGCACGGAGTCGTTCGTGGCCGCGGTGGAGGAGTTCTACCCGGTTGAGGCACGTCGCGTTGCGGTGAATCGCATCGCGCTGGTCTGGGTCGACAAGGTGGCCCCAGGCGGACTATAGCCAAGCCGCACGACTGAAGGCAGTGCAACGGCCGATCAGAGAGGGGGGTCCGGTGCAGTTGGTAGCAGCATTGGGCATTGCATCGCTGCGCCGTGTTGCGGTCGTCACACTCGTGTACCTGGCCCTGCGTTCGGGTGCGGACGATACCGACGAACCCACGGTTGGGTCCGAGGCCGTCGAGTTCCACATCGATGCCCAGGATCTTGGCGGTGCGCTCAATCAGTTCGCGCTGCAGAGTGGCAAGGAGATTCTGTTCGTCGAGACCGAGATCGCCGGCAAATCGGCTGTCGAGGTCTCCGGTAGCTACCACCCGATCGCGGCGCTGGAAGCGTTGCTGACGAATACGGGGCTCGGGTACCGGATCAACGACCTCGACACCATTCTCGTCGGCAACCAGATTCGCGTCACCACGGGCGAGGTCATTCCCGGGCCGGCTTCGGAACCCAGGAACGTGGTTCAACGACTTGCCGCGGGTGTCGCATCGGTGTTGCGAGGCGACAACGCGTCACCTGGGAAGGCGGTCGTCGACAGATCCGGGGCGATCGAGGAGGTGGTCGTCGTCGGCATCCGGGTCAGCCTGCGCCAGTCCCTCAACCGGAAAAAGAACGCGGACCACTTCCTGGACGCGATAACTGCCGAGGACATCGGCGCATTCCCCAATCAGAACCTGGCCGAGTCCCTGCAGCGGATCAGCGGGGTCGCCATCGACCGGAAGAGCGGCGAGGGCGCGTTCGTCAGTGTCCGGGGTCTTGGACCGCAGTTCATCCAGACGACGATCGGCGGGCGCGTCTCGGCATCCAACGTCGCGCCGGGCAGCCACGACGGGAGAGGGTCGACGAACACGAAATCCCGCGTCGTCGGCTTTCATGCATTCCAATCCGGGTTGGTCCAGGCCGTGGACATCCACAAGTCGCCGCGGGCCGATCACGTCGAAGGTGGCCTCGGCGGCTTCATCGACATCCAACCGCGCAAGCCCTTCGATCTGGGTGGCCGCCACGTCGCCTTCGCCGTGGACGCGACGATCAACGAATTGGCCGACGACACGGCACCCGGCGTATTCGCACTGTTCAGCGACGAGTTGACCGACACATTGGGTTTCATGGTGTCGGCCCAGTGGGACAACCGGTATTTCCGGTCCGACTCCTTCCACCAGTACGGGTTCCTGGGCGACCCCCGGACGGTGGTCATCGACGGCGCGGCGGTCGGCGCCGGCTACTACCCCTCACAGTTGCTCGGCGAGTTGCATCTCACGGACCGGGATCGCCTGAACATCTCCTCGTCACTGCAATTCCGCCCATCCGAGGGCGTCGACTTAACCTTCGACCTGCTGTTCACCGACAACTCGAGCAACGAGGCCGATTTCTGGCGGTCGTTCCGGCTCGCCCAGGGCCACCCGAGTATCACCGACGCGACGCTCACCGACGACAACGGCACCGGAATCTTCACCATGATCTCCACTTCCGGTGCGGGCGCGTTCATGCAGCACGCCACGGAGCAGGTCGACAACCGGGCCGTGAACTACGGGGCCAACGTCAAGTTTCACGTCTCGGACAGACTCTCCGTGAACCTCGACATGACGGTCTCCGACACCGAGGCCCCCATCACCAACCGGGACGCCCTCATGCGCAACACCCGGACCCAGATGACCTACCACAAGAACGGTTCGGGCAAGCTGCCGTCGCTATCCTCGGCGTCGCCGTTGACCGACGTCAACCACTGGAGCGTCGTCAAGCAGTCGATTCAGAAGCATCGGGTCGACGACCGGATTACGCAGTTCAGGGTGGATGCCACCTACGTAATCGACGGTGTGTGGCTCGATGCGATCCAGGCCGGTGCGAGGACCTACCGACAGTCCCGGCGCGACAGGGCGAGATACCTGAATAGCCGGGCTTTCATCGATCATCCGATCACCGAGTTTGGCGGGGCCGGTTCGTTCCCGGCGGAGTCGGACTTCCTAAGCGCGCTGGGCATGCATTTCCCGACGCCCGTGTTGAGCCCGAACTTCGACGCGCTTCAAGAGATGTTCCTCACCCGGGCCGACGAGATCCGGGCAGGCGACGGGTTCAACACGGGCACCG
>JAGWBM010000104.1:6538-8981 GCA_021295895.1 Pseudomonadales bacterium | reverse complement strand
AAGCAATCAATCGGGCGGCGCACGGGACGGCTAGGTGACGTCCCGTGTGCCCCGACCGATGCTACGACGCCAGTGCTTCCTTCGTCGTCGTGACGATGGCGGCAGCGACCTTGTAGGGATCGGCGTTCGACGCCGGTCGGCGGTCCTCCAAGCGTCCTTTCCAGCCCGCCTCGATGGTGACGATGGGAATCCGGATGGAAGCGCCGCGATCGGCGATGCCGTAGTTGAACTTGTCGATCGACTGCGTCTCATGCAGGCCGGTCAAGCGTTGATCGTTGTCGGCACCGTAGACCGCGATGTGCCTCGGGATGTTCTTGCCGAAGTGCTCGCAGATCCTGGTGAACGTCTCCTCGTCGCCGGACTCGCGCATGGCGGTGTTCGAGAAGTTCGCATGCATGCCGGAACCGTTCCAGTCGCCGAGCACCGGTTTCGGATGCCAGTTCACCGCGTAGCCGTACTGCTCGCCCGTGCGCTCCGCGAGGTAGCGCGCCACCCACGTTTCGTCACCGGCACGTGCGGCACCCTTGGCGAACACCTGGAACTCCCACTGGCCGGCGGCAACCTCCGCGTTGATGCCCTCGACGTTGATTCCAGCCTCGAGGCAAGCATCCAGGTGCTCGTCGATGCACTCCCGGCCGAAGGCGTTGCGGGCGCCGACGGAGCAGTAGTAGGCACCTTGCGGTCCGGGATAGCCACCCGCCGGAAAGCCCGGCGGCAGGTTGGTGCTGGTGTCCCAAAGGAAGTACTCCTGCTCGAAGCCGAACCAGAAGTCGTCGTCGTCGTCCTCGATGGTCGCACGGCCGTTGGACTCGTGCGGAGTGCCGTCGGCGTTGAGGACCTCGGTCATCACCAGGAAGGCGTCCTGGCGACTCGGGTCCGGGAAGATCGCCACCGGCTTCAACAACAGATCCGAGGCGTTGCCCTCGGCCTGGGCCGTGGAGCTGCCATCGAAGTTCCACATCGGGCACTCCTCCAGCGTTCCGCCGAAGTCCCTCTCCACCCGCGTCTTGCTGCGCAGGCTCTGGGTCGGCTGTAAACCGTCCAGCCAGATGTACTCCAACTTAGTCTTCATCCCTTCATTGTCTCCTCAGTCAAAACACTTTCGGGCCGCTCCCCCGAGCAGGGAACGCCGGCCCAAGCCGAACCCGTTTTTGTGCAATCCCGCCCAACTCGTGCATCACGACCGGGCACGACTACCTCACACACGTTCGCCTAGCGCTTGCAACAATTGCGCCAGAAGCAAATGAGCGCCGCCGCGCCGCTCGGCGAGCGGTAACTGGCCGACCAACGGCACCCTATGCCCCAAGACGGGGCATCATAGCACCAAGGGCGGGCATGGAGATCAACCGGCAGTCGGTTTGCGACAGTAGTCGAGACACGCGGCCATGGTCCGCCGGTCATGCGAAGTGGTGGCCTTGTCCAGACCTGCCTGCGCGACCGCGATCGCCTCGTCGCGACGACCGAGGGCGGCGAGCACCCGCGCAAACGTGTCGACGATTGCGATATCCTCGCCGCCGGTCATTTCGAACGCCTCGCGTGCCTGCGCCAGGTTCGCCTCGACGGGTCTCCCCGTGAGGTAACCCGCCCGAGCCAACGCGTTTCGGGTTTCGGCGTCGTCGAGTTCCGCCGTCGCTCGTTGCGCAAGCGCGGCGGCGTCATCGAGAAGACCGGCCCCAATCAGGACCTGGTAGGACGAAGCCAAGCTACGACGCAGCACGTCCTCCTGCATCCGCATGATCTCGTTCCGGAGACTCGGACGCTTGGCAAGGTCCTCCATCTCCTTCAGCATGGATTCATCGAACCCTTCCTTCGCGTGTTCGAGGACCGCGTCGAAATCGCGAAAGCCCTCCACCACGGCTCCGTAGATCTCAAACGCCCGCTCAACCCGGGCCTCAATGTCGTACTCGTCGACGATTCGTCCGTAGCGCTTCGCATCGACCAACAAGGCGAATGCCTCGTTCGCGAACGAATACAACGTCACCCGGTCTAGCGCGCCGTGCTCCTTGATACGGTCGTACAGGTCAAGTGTGGCCTGTTGTTGATTCAGGACGTGGTTGATGCTCGAGAACACCGCGATGTCGTCGTATTCGGCGGAACCATCGACGATACGTTTCTCCGCCGCCTGTCGACGTTCTACCAGGGCTTCCCTGGCGGGCGGGTATCGGTGGCCAAGTCTCTCGATGCTGCTCAAGAGGAACGATAGCCTCACGCCGTGGTAGCTCTCTCGGTGCTGCTCGCCTTCGTCGAAACACCACAGGTACTCTCGCAAGGCGTCTTCCTCGCGACCCATTTCGAGATATGCATCGGCCAGCCGCGAACGCAACATTGGATCGTCAGGGTCGCCCTTCGCGAGGGCACGCTTGGCACGGACGAGGGCGTCCTCGCCAAGCAGGATGTTCTCGCCCGCTTCGATGAATTGATCGGGGGACCGCTTCCCCGCAAG
>JAGWBM010000104.1:5954-6418 GCA_021295895.1 Pseudomonadales bacterium | reverse complement strand
TCGGGATCCTGAAAGGTCGTCGCGTCCATCTCCTTACACGGCACGCACCAAGTGGTGAAGAAGTCGACAAATACCAGCTTGTCTTCCGACGCGGCGCGCTCGAGCGCTCGGTCGAATGCGAGATCGTGGAACTCGACCGCGGTTTCGCCGCTGCACGCGATCGCAAACAGCAAACTCCAGAGTGCCACGAGACACCGTTTCATGGACACGGGATTCTTCCCGGCGGCGATATCTGATCGGGATCGTCTATCATTCCCGCCGATCAAGCAACCGTCGGCGGCCAGCGACGCCGGCAATCACCGAGGAGAATCCATGAAGATCGGCATCTACGGCGGCAACGTCAGGCGCGGCAAACCACTCGCCAGCCTGGTGGACGAGGTCGTCGAGAAGGAGGAACAGGGCTTTTCGAGCTACTGGACGCCCCAGGTGGGCACTTTCGACGCACTCACGATGTTGGCGTTGGC
>JAGWBM010000104.1:0-5933 GCA_021295895.1 Pseudomonadales bacterium | reverse complement strand
CCGTCCTATCCGCGCCACCCGAGCGCCTTGGCGCAGCAGGCGGCGACGGTCAACGCGCTATGCGGCGGTCGCCTGATCCTCGGGGTGGGCCCGTCCCATGCGCCCGGCATCGAGGCCCTGGGGCTCGCCTACGACCGTCCGGCATTGCACATGCGCGAGTACGTCACCGTGCTCAAGGCACTCGGCAACGAGGGCCGAGTCGACTTCCAGGGCGAGACGTACCAGGTGCGCACCGGCTTCGCCTGCCCCGAAGCATCACCCTTCAAGGTGGTGGTCTCCGCCTTGGCACCGTTGATGCTAAAAGCCGCCGGCGAGGTCGCCGACGGCACCGTGACCTGGATGGTCGGCAGGAACACCATCGCCAACCACACCGCGCCGCGGATCACCAAAGCCGCTTCGGCTGCTGGCCGCGATTCACCGCAGGTGATCGTCGCGCTGCCGGTTTGCGTCCACGACGACAAGGCGCAAGCCACCGCCCGGGCGGTGCAGATCTTCGCCGGCTACGGCCAACTGCCGAACTACCGCAGGCAGCTCGATTCGGAAGGGATCGATCAAGCCGGCGAAATCGCGGTGGTCGGCAACGAGGACGAGGTGACCGCCGAGCTCCAGGCCTATTTCGACGCCGGCGCTACCGAGGTCATCGCCAGCGTCTATCCCGCCGGAGATGACAGCCGAGGCTCGTTCGCCCGATCTACGGCATTGTTGCAGGCGTTGGCTAACGGCTGAACCCAGGACGGGACAAGCCCATCCCCTACGGTTGTGCAGCGCGCTAACGGCGTGCCACCGCAGTGTGGTGGCGTTCGAGGTGCGTGGCCAATAGATCCTCGCCGAAGTCCGCGCCCGGGCGGTGCCACACGGCATGCAGGTGGTCGCCCCCTGCCGAGTTGTCGATCTCGATGAGGACACCCGGGCCGGACACCCGCACGTAGAACGAGAACGGCGGCTCGTCCGCCGCGACGAAGGCGAAGTGCAGGTTCTCGCGAGCGGCTTCGATCTCACCAAGGCGAGCCGCGGCGATCTCCGCGTTCCAGAGTCCCGCGAACTGGCCGAGAAAGGCATCCAGCAGCGCCCTTTGGTCGTCGTTCATGCCGCTACGCGATAGCCCGACCGGTGCCGGGTCGGTGAGCGTCGAAACCTGGCCCCGCATGTGACCGCGATTGCGCTTGTAGGGCAGCGTGGCCGCGGCACGTTGGGATTCGTCGAGGCTGGCGTAAAGCTCGCGCGCCAAGCGCTCCTCCTCGCCGAGTACCGCGACGCCGGCCGATGGCATCCCCTCGGGGACCAGTCGCGGCTGTGCGCCCAGGAAGAGCGGTAACGTCGCCGCCGGTTGCCCCGGTGCGACCGTGACATTCAACGACAAATGATGCCCCTCGAAACGAAAGCCCCAGGAAGCGTCGTCGGCCGGCTCGCCGAACACCGCCCAGAAGTAGCGGTCCGGGTCGCGGAACTCCTCGACGCCCCGTCGTCCCGACTCGAGTTCGCGGATGTCGAGTTCCAACTCGCGTATGGCGCGGGTCTTGTCGTGTCCCCGCGCCGACATGACGGCCGCGAGCAACCCTTCGCCCGCTCGCTTCGCCGCGTCGGCAAGCGCGCCGTGACGGGCGCCTTCGAGGTCGATGGGCGCATAGTGGATATCGAACCGTTCCCGGTCGGAGAACGCCCAAGTACCCGCCTTGCGTTGTTCGGCATTCATCGCGTCGAGTAAACCCGTGGCTTGGTCGACGAGGTCCGGCGTTTCGGCCGCGGCGCCGTTCAACGCAAAAGCGGCGGCAAACATTGTCGGTGCGTAGCCTTGCTTTCCCATCGGAGCTCCAGGATTCCCTTGCGCCACCTCAAGCGTAGCACTCGTGTCACCCCGACGACGGCCTCATCGCGGCCACTGGTTAGGGAATCCGGGCTAGAATCGTTCGACTTCAAGCGGAGGAGAACCGCCATGGCCGCCGCCACCGCCGAGATCGTCGCCGGTATTCACCTGCAGGACGCCGCCCTGTTCCGGGAACAATGCTACGTCGGGGGCGACTGGGTCGATGCCGACTCAAGGCAGACGTTTGACGTCACCGACCCCGCCACCGGACAGCCCATCGGCGGCGTGCCAGCCTTGGGTACGGCCGAAACCCGACGCGCCATCGAAGCGGCCAACGAGGCCTACCCGGCGTGGCGTGCCCTGACGGCCAAGGAACGCGCGAACGTCCTACGCCGGTGGTACGACCTCATGCTCGAGCACCAGGAGGATCTCGCCATCATCATGACCGCCGAGCAGGGCAAGCCGCTCGCCGAGTCGCGCGGCGAGATCCTCTACGGCGCATCGTTCATCGAATGGTTCGCTGAAGAAGGCAAGCGCGCCTACGGCGACGTGATCCCCTCCACCCTCGCCGACCGCCGTATCGTGGTCACCAAGGAACCCGTGGGGGTCGTCGCCTGCATCACGCCGTGGAACTTCCCCAACGCCATGATCACCCGCAAGGCCGGGCCCGCCCTGGCAGCCGGCTGCACGGTGGTTGCCCGTCCTGCCTCCGCCACGCCCTACTCCGCCCTGGCGCTCGGCGAACTCGCCACCCGTGCCGGCATCCCGCCCGGCGTCTTCAACGTGATCACGGGTCCGTCGCGGGAGACAGGTGGAGAACTGACCGCCAACCCCATCGTCCGCAAGCTGTCCTTCACGGGATCGACCGAGGTCGGCAAGCTACTCCTCGAACAATGCGCCGGCACCGTGAAGAAGGTCTCCATGGAACTGGGCGGCAACGCGCCCTTCATCGTCTTCGACGACGCGGACGTCGATGCCGCCGTCGAGGGCGCCATCGCTTCCAAGTACCGCAATGCGGGCCAGACCTGCGTCTGTGCGAACCGGTTCCTCGTCCAGGACGGTGTCTACGAGGAGTTCGCCACCAAGCTCGCGAGAGCGAGCGCGGCGTTGCGCGTCGGGCCCGGGTTTTCAGGTGACGCGGAACAGGGTCCCTTGATCGATATGGCCGCAGTGGAGAAGGTCGAAGAGCACATCCGGGACGCCCTCGACGGTGGTGCCAGCGTGGTCGCGGGAGGCAATCGCCACACGCTGGGTGGCACGTTCTTCGAGCCGACGGTCATTACCGGCGTAACGCCGGCGATGAAGGTCGCGCGGGAGGAAACTTTCGGACCGCTGGCACCGCTCTTCAAGTTCGACACCGAGGAGGAAGCCATCCGGCTCGCGAACGCCACCGAATTCGGTTTGGCGGCCTACTTCTACAGCCGGGACATCGGGCGCATCTGGCGGGTCGGCGAAGCGTTGGAGTACGGCATCGTCGGCGTCAACGTCGGCATCATCTCCACCGAGGTCGCGCCCTTTGGCGGCATGAAGGAATCGGGTATCGGCCGTGAAGGTTCCCACTACGGTCTCGAGGAGTTCATGGAGGTCAAATACCTCTGCCTGGGCGGGATCGACTCGTAGCGAGGGCCGAGACGGAACCCGGAGGATCCGTGGCACAGGGCACAGAAAAAGACATCGTCGTCGGCACCGGGGGTGGAAGGGATATCCACGCCGACATCTATCGACCGACCCAGGCCAACGGCGCCGGCGTGCTGATGATCCACGGCGGCGGCTGGCGCATGGGCTCGAAGGCCATGATGCCGCCCCAGGCAGGCGCCCTGGCGAAGCGCGGCTTTACCTGCGTCGCGATCGAATACCGCCTGACGCCGGAGGCGCCGTGGCCCGCGCAGATACACGACGTCAAGACCGCCATGCGCTGGTTCCGGGCCAACGCCGACGCGCTCGACGTGCAACCGGATCAGCTCGCGGTATTGGGAAACTCGGCCGGCGGCCACCTTGCGTTGCTGTTGGCCGCGACGCCAGGTCGAGCCGAATTCGAGGGCGATGGCGGCAACGCGGATATCGACACATCCGTCGCGGCGGTGATCGCCGTCTACCCACCCGTTACGTTCTTCGTCGGGGATCGGACTTCCGGCGGCACCAGCGCAGCCGCGATTCTCGGTGACGCCGCGACGGCGGAGGCGGCGAGGGCCGCCAGTCCCATCGAATACGTACACGCCGACTTCCCACCGACGTTCTTCCTGCACGGCAACGGTGACAAGGTGGTTCCGGTATCGGCGAGCATCAACATGTACACCGCCCTCTCACAAGCCGGTGCGCGGGCCGAAATGCACATCTACGCCGAACAGCCCCACACCTGGGCCCGGTGGCCGCAGTGGGTGCAACCCACCATGGACGAGGCCGCCCTGTTCCTCGACCGCTATGTGGTCAACCCCGCCGGGTATGGACCGCCGAGCCGGCCGCTCTGACGACCCGCGCTGTCATCCGACAGTTCCGGAACCCTTCAGCCCGGAAGTACTCCAAATCGTTGCCAAACCCGGCAAGGGAGAGCCCATGAAAGCATCCGACCTGTTCGTCAAATGCCTTGAAGAGGAAGGCATCGAGTACGTCTTCGGCGTCCCCGGGGAAGAGAACGCCGACTTCATGATGTCCCTCGAGAAGTCGGACCAGATCCGCTTCGTCCTGACCCGCCACGAACAGGGCGCGGCGTTCATGGCCGAGGTCTACGGCCGGCTGACCGGCATGCCGGCCGCCTGCCTGGGGACACTCGGGCCGGGCGCCACCAATCTCATCACCGGCGTCGCGGACTCCAATATGGACCGTTCACCCCTGCTCGTGCTCACCGGCCAGGGAACGACGCACCGCTTGCACAAGGAGTCTCACCAGGTCATGGACGTCGTCGCCATGTTCGACCCGGTAACCAAGTGGGCGGAGACCGTGCGTACGCCGGAGGCCATTCCCGAGATCATCCGCAAGTCCGTGAGCATCGCCACCACGGAAAAACCCGGTGCCGTCCACATCGAACTTCCCGAGGACATCGCCAAGCTCGACACCGACGCCAGACCCATCACGCCCCGCCGTCGCCGGCGCCCGGTAACCGACGACAAGATCGTCAACCAGGCTTTCGAACTGCTTCGGAGCGCGAAGAAACCGGTCATCCTGGCGGGGAACGGCTGTATTCGCCGGCGCGCCAGCCGGCAGTTGAAGCTGTTCTGCGAGAAGACCGGCATCGGCGTGGTCAGCACCTTCATGGCCAAGGGCTGCGTCGACATGGGCGCCGAGTACTGCCTGTTCACGGCGGGGCTCGGCACGCACGACCGGGTGAACCTCGCCATCGACGAATCCGACCTCGTCATCTCCCTGGGGTTCGACATGGTCGAGTACCACCCCCGTCTGTGGAACCCCAAGGCCGACAAGCCGATCATCCATGCCGACTTCCTACCCGCGGAGGTCGACGCACACTATGTACCGACCGTCGAACTGGTCGGCGACCTCGCCCATCTGCTGTGGATGTTCAACGCGCGGGTCGACGAGGCCGGCGGGCTCCGATTCGACCTGGAAAACCAACGCGCCCTACGAGCGGACATGCTCGACGACATCGCCGAGCACGCCGACGACGACACCGAGGGGGCGATCCGTCCGCAGAAGGCGTTGATCGACGCGCGATCCGTGATGGGCGCCCAGGACATCCTGCTTTCCGATGTCGGTGCCCACAAGATGTGGATCGCCCGTCACTACCACTGCTACGAGCCGAACACCTGCCTGATCCCGAACGGATTCTGTTCCATGGGATTCGCGCTGCCGGGTGCCATCGCCGCCAACCTCGTATTCCCGGAGCGTCGCATCCTCGCCGTCTGCGGCGACGCCGGTTTCCTCATGAACGTGCAGGAAATGGAGACGGCCAGACGGTTGGGAAGCAAAATCACGGTGCTCGTCTGGGAGGATCACGAGTACGGCCTCATCGCCTGGAAACAGGAGAACCAATTCGGCCGCCACACGGACCTGTCATTCGGCAACCCCGACTGGCTGAAACTCGCCGATGCGTTCGGTTGGAACGGCTACTACTGCCCGAACAGCCGGGATCTCAAGAACGTCCTCACGCAGTCGTTCCGGGAATCGGGTCCGAGCC
>JAGWBM010000103.1:7300-12727 GCA_021295895.1 Pseudomonadales bacterium | reverse complement strand
ACGATCTCATCATGTGGGACAATCCGACGACCATGCACAGTGCGACACCGATGAGCGCCGCAACGGGTCCCGACGACACCCGACTATTGCACCGGATCAGCCTGCGCGGCACGCCTTCCGTCTTCTCGCACACGGAGACCGCGGCGTGAAGGCGGTCTGGAACGGCCGGGTGATCGCCGACAGCGAAGACACGGTCGTGGTCGAGGGCAACCACTACTTCCCGCGTGCCGCGCTGGTTGACGATCTCGTTGCGCCCAGCGAAACCACCACCGTCTGCCCGTGGAAGGGTACGGCGCACTACTACCACCTAACCGTCGACGGCGAGACCAACCGCGATGCCGTCTGGTACTACCCTTCGCCGAAACCAGCCGCCCGTCAGATCGAGTCGCGCGTGGCGTTCTGGCACGGGGTGGAGGTGACGGATTGACCGCTCCTGCAAGAAAGTTGAGCGCGTCCGATCGTTGATCGAGAATCGATTGGGTCAGTTCCGTTACGCGGACGTCGTCGATCGTGTCGACGGCCAAGGACTCAATCGGCAGGTAGTAGCCCTCCACCTTCCTGTTGCCGAGAATGACTACGGCTTCTTCTCGTCGAGAATCTGACTGGCCTGTCGTTTGAATTCGGTCATTGTCAGAACTCGCACAGCACTTCCCAAGCGAGAGATCGAGGGCCACATGGTGGCATTCATGCCGGTGCAAACCAACCGCTCTGCACACCACTCGGCGCAAATGCAGACCTCGCGAGCAACCTTGAGACCAAGACGCGAGCAGGCCCCGTTACAATCAAACGAGTATCAAAGAGAAACCACCGAGCTTGACGCGAGTCGACCCGATGAAGATCACCGACGTCCGACACTTCCTGGTCCACCCCGGGCGCGGCAAGAACCTCTGCTTCGTTCGGATCGACACCGACAGCGATGTCTACGGCTGGGGCGAGTGCTACACGCAGTCGGACCGCGACCTTCAAATCACCGCACACCTCGATCAGATCAAGCGTTATCTGATCGGACGTGATCCGGGCCGCATCAAGGAGTTCACGCAGACGGCCTTTGACGATTTCGCGGCGCGGCGGGGATCGATGGACTTCTATTGCGCGCTTAGCGGACTTGAGCAGGCGCTTTGGGACATCAAGGGCAAGGTCGCCGGGATGCCCGTGCACGCGCTGCTTGGCGGCGCGTGTCGAGATCGGATTCGGGTCTACGCGAATGGCTGGTCCGGCGGCGCCCGGTCCCCCGCGGAGTTGGGGGCCAAGGCCGAAGCAGTCGTCGAGCGCGGTTTCAGCGCGCTGAAGTTCGATCCCGTGCCGGGTCCCTGGCGCACGTTCGTCGACAAGGACGTCGAACGCCGCGCGATCGAGAACGTACTCGCCGTGCGCGATGCGGTGGGTGCCGATGTGGACATCCTCGTCGAGATGCATCGGCGCTTGGCCCCCATGCATGCCGTGCGGATCGCCCGGGCCATCGAATGCGCCGCGCCGTTCTGGTTCGAGGAACCGGTATTGGCCGAGAACATTCCCGCGCTGGCGCGGGCGAAACGCGACATCCACATCCCCGTCGTGACCGGCGAAGCGCTGTACACCAAGTTCGACTTTCGCGAGGTGTTCGAGCGGGGCGCGGCCGACATCATCAATCCCGACGTGTGCAACGTCGGCGGCATCCTGGAATTGAAGGAAATCGCCGCCATGGCCGAGGCGTATTTCGTTGCCGTGTCACCGCACAACTACAACAGCACGACGGTGGGATTGGCCGCAACGGCGCACGCTGCGGCGACCATGCCGAATTTCTTGATCACCGAGTATTTCGTGAACCTGGAGGAACTCGGCCACAAGATCGCACGTGATCCCTGGCGCGTCGTCGACGGATACATCGAGGTGCCACAGGAACCAGGGCTCGGAATGGACCTGGACGAGTCAGCTCTTGCCGGGCATCCCTATCGGCGATTCCCCAAGCGCACGTAGGGGTTACGCCGCGGGCGACGGCGCCCCGTCGGGCGGGTGCGATAACGTCGCCCCTACGAGGCCAGGCGCAACGTAGGGGACGTCCTTAGGGACGCCCTTGGGGACGCGCTCCCCTCTGCATCTCGCCTCTACGCTACGTGGCCTCGATCTCCCGTCGCGCCGCTGTCGCCAGGAATGCCGAACGGGTCATCCGGCGCTGTCTGGCCTCGTCGTCGATCGCTTCTAGAAGGCCGCGGTCGAGGGAAATGTTGACCCGTCGCGAGGATCCCCGGTCGAGAAGGAGTGGGATCAGCACGAGGTCGGCCTCCCTGCGCCAGTCCGTCAGTTCAGGGTCGGCCTTGATGGCGTCGATCGTGCGTGGCTCCGGAATCGCCTCGCCGTCCTCTGCAAGGCCCTCGACGTGGAACGCCAGGGCCTCGCCGCCGTGGCGAACGGCGTCATCGACCGTATCGCCGACCGACACGCACCCTGGAAAGTCAGGGAAGCTGACACCGTAACCGGCCTCGTCCCGGTGGATGAAGGATACATAGCGCATCGTCTCTTCCTCCTTACGCGCTCCATCCCGCCTGCCGGTAGATCGACGCCACCGTTCCGTGCGGTATGTCCTTTTTCGGATGCGGTATCGTGACCCGCCCCCGCTTGGCAGGGTGCCTGAATTGCCAATGGCTCCCATTGGTGGCCACATGCTCCCAGCCGTCCTGCTGAAGCATGCGGATGAGCTATCCGCTGTTACGTTCCAACACTGCTCCTCGTTGTGTATCAATATACACAAAAAGGCGGTCGGTTCAACGACTTCGTCGGACCGACCGTTCGCCGACGCAGGTTAGCGGTGGAGTCCACCGTCGAGCCAGTTCGTGTCGGCCGGTAGCCGAGTTCACGGCGAGGAGTGCAGATTCCGACAACCCCTACGGGGCCGGGCTGTCGTGTTGCACACCGAGCCCCGGAGTACCGGGTCTCGGCCCGTCGGGCTTCCATCTCTGGCGCGGAGCGCTCGCCGGCCGAGCCGCAAGATCTCGCCACGCAATACGTAACGAAACCGGCAACCGAAATGGACAACGCTGGGAAAATGCATTATTAACAATGGGTTGATGCATACTCAACGCCTTGGCGGTGAACCCGTGCTCACCACCGGCAATGGAAATGGGACACTCGTCCCTCAGGCGTGCATAGCCCGCCAGATCGTCCGCGGGAAGCGGCTCTTCGAACCAACCGAGGTCAACGTCCACGAGTCCATCGGCGATCCTGAGCGTGGTCTCCACGTCAAGTGTCATGAACGCATCGCCCATGATTTGCACGTCTGGCCCGAGTGCTTTCCGAACCCGGTCGACGACATCGCGGACATCCTCGTTGCCCGAGATCACGCTCTACGAATAGCGTTACCGGAACTCGAAACCGGGCTGACCTCGTGGGCTTGCGATTCGATCAAGTATGCCGACAAAATCGTCTCCGTACCCCTCACGATGCTGCGGCAACTGCTCGCGGACGAACCGATCTGCAATCGTAAAGGACCGTGAATCTTCCGAGACACGTGCATACCAGGCATCGTCGAAACTCGGTGGCTGCCAATGCTTCAGGAAGACCTCACCACGACGTCTGGACGTTTATGCATTGCGCGTCAACTACATGACGCGATTCAGAGAAGATCTGGAACGCGAGGGCGTCGTCGTCGAAGAGCCCCTGCAGCTACGCCTGCCGATCCGGACCAGCAAACAATGGCTCGACGAAGGCTTGGAGATCCCGCGCCTGGATGAAGGAAAAGACTTCACGAGGGAGGTAGAGCACATCCTGGTCCCGGAGACCGGCACGTCCGTTACCGTCGACCCAGGAGGCCGGGCAGAGGCGATCACAAGCGGCACCCGGATTTCATACTATGGATCAAGGAAGACGATGCCCAACGAGTCGTCTTCATCGAGCCGCACAGGATGATGCACGCGCCCGCTTACGCAAAAGACGATAAGGCGCAACTGCACGAGAGATTGCCGACGCTGGCTCGAGCGATGGAACCCCCGCGAGGTGTCTCCAGCGTCAGCTTGGACTCCTTCATCGTGTCCACCACGCCGTGCCGAGAGCTACAGCGCAAATATGACGACGGGTCGTGGACGCGCGAACTGTTCGCGGAGAAACACATCCTGTCCCAAGAGGATCGCGGCACCCCAGGCTACGACTACATCGCAGCCATTTTCGACGCAGACGCTTCCTGAGTTCCGATTTGCGGTGTGGACGAGGACCGACAGCGTGCTAGTGTGCCGCGTCACAAATAGGTTTATGTTTGGAGGGATTGGTGTTCGTGTTCCTCGCCTTTTCGTGCGCTACCCTAACCCGATCCGCCGTGCGGTAGGTTCAAGTTATTTCCGGCGCAGGACACTAGCCTTGACCGCTTTGGGTCAGCGGGGGACGTAGCCGATGCGCAACTGGTTGCGGCAGCGGAAGGCGGAAAAACAAGCTGCGAAAGAAGTCGAGATCGCCCGGCGGGAAGCAGAGGCGGAAGCCGAGCGCCGGAAGCAAGCCGAACTTCGGCAACTCAAGGCGAACGTGCTGGCGATACTGCGCGACGGCATGCTTCCGTACATCAACTTCACCTTCACCGGCGGAACCTTCCCCTTCAAGCTACTCAAGTCGGAGCGGCTCGTATGGGTGTTCGAAGACGTCGAGTACCTTGAATGCAAGATACGGCGCGAAGTCGTCGGAAGGTCGAGCGGCGTGAGCGTTCGCGTGATGAAGGGCGTGTCCGTCCGCATGGGGCAGTCGCGCGGGTCGCCGGTGGAGCGGGAGGAGCTTGTTTCGCGCGGGATGGGCTTGCTCGCCGTGGCAACCAAGAACATCTATTTCCGGGCCGCAACGGGCAAGTCCGTGCGGATGCCCTTCGCCAAGATAATTTCGGTAGCGGGGTATTCGGATGCCGTCGAGGTCACGCGGGACCGAGCCAGTGGTCTCCCGGAGTACTTCCGGGTCGACGGTCAAGACGTGGAGTTCCTACACGACCTCTTGCATGCCATCCCTGCGTCGGAAGTAACCACGTCGAGCGAAGTGGTGTCGGAACCAAGCGAGTACCACCTCCTCGGCTCCGGGCACGACGACGTGCTGGAACAGGACTAGCAGACGATCGCCCACGTAAACCCGTTGACGAAAAAACCAAAGGCAGCGGCAAGGTTGGAGTGCTGCCGGGGGATGTGGCGGGGCAAAACGCATCGCGCGTGGTTTGCACGTCCGGCCCGAGTGCTCGACGAACGCGCCAAAGCCGATCGACCACATCGCCGACAGTATGGTTGCCCGACATCGCGAGACTAAGCTTGCGTGCGGTGAACCCATCGGTGCCTTCGTTGATCCACGCTTCGGGAGACCTGCCGGTTCGGTAGCCCGGCACACTCGGCCGCAACTCGTCTCCAAGCACCTGCGCGAGCAGAAGGGAGGCGCGCTTCGCCCGGAGATCCCACAAGGCGAGATCCACGCCGCTCATCGCCATGATGGCGA
>JAGWBM010000103.1:1312-7276 GCA_021295895.1 Pseudomonadales bacterium | reverse complement strand
CCACAGTCCCTCGACATCCGTCGAGTCCTGTCCGGCCAATGCCCGCCGGATGACGGTTTCGATGACGTGTATGGACGCTCGCCCGCCCCCGCCCACCCCGTAGCCCGTCAGACCATCGTCCGTCTCGACGGTCACCAGGATCTGGCCCAGCGACGTTCGCCAATCGTTGGGCGCCGACGGCGAGGCGGGTTGGACGGCTCGTATGCTCTTGATCTTCAAGGTGTCAGCCCGGCTTCGATCTGCGTTCTGATCATGCCGCATGACATCGTTTCTGCCTACATGATGGCGCGCCATGCGTACCGACCGTCACGAACGGCGGCGGGTGGTCGGCACGGGCCGCCACAAGGGCGGCCCCAGGGCGGCCCCTACGTATGTGTCTCCTTGGTAGCCTGGCGGGTGTTTCAGGACCCGAACGTCTTCCGCACATCGATTCCCCAATAGCGCGGGTACAGCAACGAACCGGTCAACCGGTAGAAGTTGTTGTGGTCGCCCGTGCCAATGCCGCGCAGGTTGTTCGCGTCGAAGAGATTGTCGACGAAGGCCGACACGCGCAGGGATTCGTCCGTATTCCACCAGGTGAGCCTCACATCCACCCGGGTGCGGGCCGGCACCTTGTCCAGGTCTCGTTCGATCTGGCTGGTGTAGTAGGCGCCCGTGTAGCTGAGACTGCCGCTGGCGATGAGGCGACCGGTCACCACGAGCCATTCGTAGCTCGCCCAAAACGTGGCCTTCTGTTCCGGGATGCGCTTTAGGTTGTTGCCGATCAGGTCGGTGACGCGGATGCCGAAGAGCGGCACGGGTCGCGCCGGGTTGTCGTCCTCGGCGATCGCGTAGCTGTCCTGGTATTCGGTATCGGCGAACGAGTAGTTGGCGTTGATGGTGAGCGCATCGGTCGGCAACCAGGTGATGTCCGCTTCGAATCCGGAATTGCGCGCGTCGCCCGTGTTCGTCGGCACGTCGCGGACGACGTCCTGGATCGGATCGTAGGCGTCGATCTGATCCTGGTAGTTCTCGTAGTCGTAGGTGTAGACCGCCATGTTGAGTTGAAGGGTCTCGTCGAGAAGCGTGCCCTTGTAGCCGAGTTCGAAGGCGAGAACGTGCTCCTGGTCGTAGGACAGCGGCGTGATGCTGCCCGCTTCGCCGGCCCGTGCGTCCGCGATACCGAGACCGTAGCCGCCGGCTCGATAGCCGGTCGTGCCGGACACGTAGACGAGGGTGTTGTCGTCGGGTGTCCAGTCGAGGTTCAGCCGCCAGCTCACGTCGCCCCAGGTATTACTGTCCTCGGCGCGTCCCGCCCAACTCAGCGGAATCCCCGCGAGACGCAGCGGCGTTTCGCACTCGGGGTCGGTGTAGGCGCAGGTAGGAATAATGGGGTTGGCGGGATTCCCGGTCGGCAGCGCGGCACCCATGAGTATGTTCGTCATGCTCAGGTTCGTCTGGCCGACGACGAGGGCGGGAGACGGTAGTAGGAACGGATACAGCGCGGCGAATCCGCCGAGAAAGTCGATCTCGACGTACCCGCCCCGGTTCTCGAATACGGTCTTGTCGTCTTCCGCCCAGCGCACACCGGCCGTCAACGCCCATCGTTCGTCGATGCGGTAGGTTCCTTGGGCGAATACGGCGTATTGGTCGCTCTCGCTCTTGTTCTTGTGCCGATAGATGTCGCCCGAGCCGTCGCCACCGACCCAGCGCCCGGACAACGTCGTGCCGATGGGCACTTCGTCCAAGGAGACGGCGGGCCCGATGCCGGCGACCTGCATGATGGACGCCCCGCCGAACAACGGCAGCGGCGCGTCGAGGAAGCCGTAGTTCGCCGCGTTCGTTACCCGACCCTGCGCGGCGATATTGGTGATGGTGTAGTCCTGCAGGCGGTTGCTGTAGAAGTTGTAGACACCGGCGGTGAGTTCGAGGCGATCACTCATGTCCCAGAGGAGCTGTAGCTCGTGGGAGTAGGTGTAGACATCCTCGAGAACGGTTAGCGAGTTTTGCGAGATCTCGCCGTCGGAGATGTCGTTGTCGAAGTCGAACGTGTACTCGAAGTCCGAGTAGCCGAAAAGGTACCGGACCGTCACGCCCTCGCTGGCATCCCATGTCACGTCGAAGCTGACGGACTCGTGATCGAACTCCTCGTTGTTGTAGCCGTTGGTGAGCACTTGCTGACTGATCTCGTCCAGATCCCCTGCGCCGTTCAAGTGCGGCGTGCCACCGAACGCGTGCACCGGCATCTGCGGCGCCGGGTCGACGCCGGGCCGGGGCGGCGCGCCCCAGGCCACGGTGCCCGTGTACGGATCCGTGAATCGTTGGGCGCCGGGCGCCCCCTCCGCCACCGGGACCACGCCATAGGCGAACAGGTTCGTGCTGCGCATGCCGCGGAGGCTGCCGTATCCCTCGTCGAGGATGACCGGGCGGTCGATGTCCCGGAGCGATCGGCGGTCGTTGTAGCGGGTCTTCACGGAGATGCTGTCGGATGGCTTGAAGAGGAAGGTTAAGGCGGCGTTCTGGTCGTTGATCGAGTTCACGTCGGGCGAACCGGCCAGTCCTTCCTTGGAGCCGTCGCGGCGGCGCTTGGAGCCGACGAAGCGGAACGCGAGGAGATCATCCAGGATGGGGCCTGACACCACCCCGTAGCCCTCGTGGCTCTTCAGCCCGCCGGCTTGTGCACGTATCTCGCCCGACCAGTCGAAGGTCGGTTCGCGGGTGATGTAGTTGAGGGCGCCGCCGATGGAGTTTCGCCCGTACAACGTGCCCTGGGGACCCCGCAGGACTTCGACCCGCTGTACGTCGTAGAGGGCGTTTTCCGTGGACGCGATCCCGAAGTCCTCGGAGTAGATCCCGTTGTAGTAGGTCGCGACACCGGGATCGCCGCCGAGTGCCCGGAAGTTCCGGCCGACGCCGCGGATGCGGATGTCGTAGGGGTCGCGCGTGGTGGCGGGAATGAAGTTGACGAGTTCGTCCGGCGATTGGATGCCGAGCTCCTCGATCGCGTTCTCGTCCAACGCGGTGATGGAGATGGATGTGTCGGAGACCGTGGACTCGCGCTTTTCAGCCGTGACCACAACCTCTTCGATAACGCGCTGACGCGCTGCCTCGTTCTGTGGGTCCTGTTGATCCTGTGCCGACGCGCCGACTGCTGAGAAACAGCCGAGCGCGAGCACCGCCGAGAATCTAGAATTCATCGATCATCCCTCCCAGGTGGGTTGTATACCCCTGGAGAGAGAGCGGGGCATGTGTCCGTACACTCCCACCATGGGCATGGCGAAGCAAGCGGTTTCTTTGGGCGCTTCGCGCTACCGCTGCATGTGTTTGGAGAGGCGGTACCGGTATTCGTATAGCGCCGCGAAACCCATCGACTCGTACAGCGTGCGAGCCGCTAAATTGTCCGCCAGCACCTGCAGGTACGCGTGTCGCGCCCCCATCGCCGAAGCTCGCGCAAGTAGGCTTTCGACGAGCGCGCGGCCATGTCCGCGGCGACGACGGTCTGGCTGAACGACAACGTCGAACAACCCGGCCACCTCATGCTCGACCACGGCCATCCCGCATGCCACGGGATCGCCATTTTCGCGGATTGAACCGAACACGGTCTCGCTTCGGATCGCCCTCAGAATGGTCGCGTGGAGATCCGCCGCCGTCCCCGCCGCGATGGCATCGATATCGGGTTGCGCCGACAATCTGCCGTACGTGGCGAGAAAACTCGAGAGGGTGGACTCCTCGAAACCCGCGGCAATGCTGAAGGCGCCTCTACCGAGGGAGACATTCAGCACCCGCGTTGGGTCGGCGATCTCGTAGCCGCGAACCGACAGCAGTTCGTCGAGTACGGTCTGCTCATCAATCGTCGTAGTGCGGAAGATCGCCCGCAACCCCTCGCGGGCATAGAGATCCTCGCAATAGCGCACCTTTGCCAGGTGCGGTTGCATCGAGGCATAGAGCGGCGTCACCGAGTTGGCGCGCTTCGTAAAGCCACGCGTGAGTCGGACCACCCAGCCGTCGAGCAGCACCTGGTGCAAGGCAGGCCACGCGTTCAGCGAGGCCTCCTCGACGCGACGCGCCAAAATAGCTGTATCCGAAGCGTTCACGCGGTTGCCATGCCGGTGTCCCATGCCGGAATCAACTTGAACCTACCGCACGGCGGATCGGGACAGAGAGGCGCACGAAAAAGCGGGGATGTGCCGCCCTCATAACCGTAGACGTCAGTTGCGACACGAACACCAATCCCTCCAAACGTAAACCTATGGTGACGCGGGACACTAGTTGCCGGTTAATCCGACCCACGACGGGGTCAACGTCGCCAAACGCCTACGGTATGCCGAACAGCACCGAGAATCACTCGGCACCATCGACGCTACAATACGAATCCCACGACTGCTCGTTTCGCGCCGTGCTCCCCCAACAACGGCCGGCCCAGTGAGACGACGAGAGTTTGCATTGGCCAGCCGGCGCCGGCGGTCATTCTCGCAACAGGAGGCCGGATGAAATCAGAGGCGGCGCCAACTCCGGCCATTGCCACCCGATCCGGCCGACTGCAGGGCGAAGTCGTCGACGGCGTACACCGCTTCCTCGGGATTCCCTACGCCGAACCGCCATTTGGACCACGGCGCTGGTTGTCGCCGACGCACCGGTCCCGTTGGGAGGGGGTGATGCCGGCCACGAGGTACGGCGCGATCTGTCCGCAGACCGGTGGCAACATCGACGGGTCGCCGGCCGAGGGCGAGGATTGCCTCAACCTGAACGTCTGGACGCCGGACCCGTCGACCCAAGGGTTGCCCGTGATGGTGTGGGCCCACGGTGGCGGTCAGGTGTCGGGCTCGGGTGCGAGTTCGCTGAACGACGGGACCCACTTTGCCAAAGCCGGCGTTGTGTTGCTGACCTGCAATCGGCGTCTTGGCGCGGAGGGGTATCTTTACCTCGAAGAGCATTTCGGCGACGGCACCGGGCCGGGCAACCTCGGCATCCAGGATCTGATCTGCGTGCTCGAATGGGTAGCGGAGAACATTCGACACTTCGGCGGCGACCCCGACAACGTCACCCTGTTCGGTGAATCCGGTGGCGGTGCGGCAACCCAGGCGGTGGTCGCGACTCCGGGAGCGGAAGGACTCCTTCATCGCGCAATCGTTCAAAGCGGCGGCCACGCCGCGCAGCGCGCGGATACGGCCAACGAGGTCGCCCGTCACGTTCTCGACATGCTCGCCATCAAGCCCGGGGACATCGACACGTTGCGACAGGTTCCCTGGGCGAAGCTCGTTGGACTTTACGGTTCGCTGCAACAACTCGATGGCGTTGGACAACCGCAGGTCTATCTGCCGGTCATTGGCGAACACATGCCGCATCACCCCGTCGACGCGCCCTTCGAAGGCATGGGATTGGACGTCGACTGCCTGATCGGCACCTGTCGCGACGAAATGGGCCTCTTCGGCGCGTCTCTTCCGGGCCTCGAAGGCAGCGTTTTGCACCAACGCGCCAAACGGGTCGTTGATGCGGCGGGGGTCTCCTGGGACGAGGTGATGTCGGGCTACGAAGATGCTCGGCCGAACCTCGACCGTGATGCCATCTTCAGCGCGATCCTGGGCGACATGTGGTTCCGCGTGCCCAGCATTCGAATCGCCGAGGGCCATGCAAGGCACGCCAGCGCCAACACGTTCATGTACCTGTTCGAGTGGGAGTCTCCGCTCCGAGGTGCGACCCACGCCCTCGACATCATGGTATTCGGGAACGGCTTGCCGTTTGCGATGCTCGCCGGGGATGCCGACCACGAGAGGACGGCGACTTACATGCGCGATGCCTGGAGGCGTTTCGCCGCCGAGGGCAGCCCTTCCCTGCCGGGGTATGCATGGCCTTCATACGGCGACCGGCGAGAGACGATGAGCATCAGTGAATCGCCGACGGTCCTTGAGGATCCGTACAAGTCGGAATTCGCGCTGCTCAGGAAGGTCATAACGTCGAACTGGCAGCGACTGGGACTCTGATCGG
>JAGWBM010000103.1:0-1220 GCA_021295895.1 Pseudomonadales bacterium | reverse complement strand
TGCGGGACGAGACGAGCCCGTCCCCTACGCGACGTGAGCGACCTACTGGCGGACCATCAGGTCTTCGAGGAGGGCATCCTGATCGACGGCTTCGTCGTCCGCGGTCTCGATCACCACGTCGACGATGCGACCGGCAAAGCGGAAAGGCGATTCGTAGCCCTCGTCAACCGGTGTCTGGCTGTCCCGCCCCACCTCGAGCGGTTCGTTGGCGAAGTTGTACGCGCGAAACGGACTGAGCAAGCCTTCCCCCGCGGGTTGGTCATCGACGAAGAACCGCAAACGTCCGTTTTCGTCCTTGGTCCTCACCACGTCGACGCGTAGCGTCACCGAGCCCGGTGGGATCGCCACGGCCGAGGAAATCCGGCAGCGGTCCCCGAAATGATTGACCGTGTAGTGCGCCCGATTGCCTTGGATGAAGAGGCTCAAACCGCCGAATCGTCCACCATCGGCGAGGATCACGCCGCTCTCGGCCGTCGACGCCCGCTCGATTCGCGCGGCAATGCGATGCGACACCCCGAGAAGCCTTGGTCCGGACTTGAAGTGGTGGGGAAGTACCGCATCCTGGTACAGCACCCAGCGATCCTTGGGTTCGGGCCACCAGCCCACACCGTTCCCACCACCGAGGTCATCCAGTGGCAGCACGCCGTATCGTTCGGCTTCCCGCCACCAGAGGGCAACCATCTCCTTGAGCTTCTCCGGGTGTTCCTCCGCGAGATTGTCGATCTCGGCCAGATCCTCGTCCAGGTTGTAGAGCTCCCACACGTCCGAGTCGAAGTCGGTTCCCCTCGTGTGGAAGGTCACCGCTTTCCAGCCTCCCTGCCAGATCGCCCGCTGACCCACGGTCTCGAAGTATTGGATCTTCTTGCGGGTGTCGGCCTCGTTGTCGTTCAGGGTGTGGGCCATGGACGTTCCATGCAACGGCATCTGCTCGACGCCGTTGACCTGGCCGGGGAGATCGAGGCCCAAGAGATCCAACAGTGTCGGCGTCACATCCACGACATGGTAGAACTGCCGACGCGTCTCACCCCGGGCTTCGATCCCCGCCGGCCAGCGGATCAGCAGGGGTGCCCGGATTCCGCCGGCATAGGTGTGAGCCTTGTAGCGCTTGAACGGCGTGTTGCCGGCCATCGCCCACCCGAAGGGATAGATGCCGTAGGAGAGCGGACCGCCTAGATCGTCCCAGCGCGCCAGGTTCTCCGCGACGCTCGGCCGATTTCCGC
>JAGWBM010000011.1 GCA_021295895.1 Pseudomonadales bacterium | reverse complement strand
CAGGTGGATGTCGGAGAGGAAGATGGTCCGGTAGTGCGCCTTCGGCGGGTCGTTCGTTGTCTCGTCGTACCTCATGCTGACTCTGCCCGGGAGGTTCCGTCGATTCTAGGCAGTCCGGGTGACACTCCGGTGACACGTTCCGGTGTAGGGGGAGTCGTAGGGGGAGTCGTAGGGACACCCACCGACCTCGGGGGGAGTCGCAGGGGAAGTCGTAAGGGACACCCACCGACCTCGGAAGTCGTAAGGGACACCCACCGACCTCGGGGGGAGTCGTAGGGCACCCTCGAGGACAGTCGTATGCCGGTCGCCCGCAGGGAGGACCCGGACGAGCGAGCGGATGAGGATAGCGACCGTTGCCCGACTCCGCTGAAACCACAACCACTGCAGCGCACGACCCCGCGTCGGCGACCAAACATGAGGGCCAGGGTCGTGGCCTAGTTCTCGACACTGAACCCGTCCGCACAATAGGCCACGACGTCGGCCGTCACGTTTCCGCCGAGCCGTTTACGGTCAGGCATGGCTGGGCCGTTGATCGCGGCCTGCGTGGCCAAAGGCGTGGTATGCCGGTTCGTTCTTTGCATTGCCCTCGAGGCCCTGCTACATCGCTATCATTGCTGCCGCTAGGGGTAATTGAACAGCTCGGCAAAAGAAACCCCGTTCACTTGTATCAACGTTCGAGGCTGTTTCTCTCTCCCCCCAATCAGTGCCTTGTCCGACCGGCGGGACGCTCGACTGAAATGCTCTTGGCACCGCGCCAGATCCGGTTTCCCTCGGGCGCAGGAGCAGATCGACCACCTGGTGCAGGAACGCTTCGCCCGGCTTTTGGGTCGTGGAGGGCTGGAAGAAAAGACGTCCGATTCGGCCGGAAGCGGTCGTGCCTATCTGTTGACGATGGCCAACAACATGATTGTGGACACGAAACGCAAATTTCGGGTCATCGGCAGTAGACGGGGATTCCGCGATCGACGCGGTCCTCTACTGATCGGCCTCCGCCGTCACCGGGTCGATCATGCGCTTGACCATGGTGACCTCGCTAGCGGGAAAGCCGCTCCGCTGGGCATGTTCCTCGATGAGCGTTTCGTCGTCCGCGATGTAGATGCAGAACGTCTTGTCGCCCGCGACGTAGGAGTGCTCCCACTGGATGTTCTTGTTCTCGGCCTTCATTTCGGCAAGTACGCCGTTCGATTTCTGCGAGGCCTCGCGCAGCGCATCGCGTTCGGCGGAACCGATTTCGGGGATGTCTCTTTCGATCACGTATCTCGGCATGGTCCTGCTCCGGTGTTGGTGTCACGGAAGAAAGCAACCACAAAGCCTACGCCAGCGAAGCGTTGATGCGCCAGACCGACACCTCTTTCCGGACGGCGTTTCCGTACGGCATGCGGTAACTTTGACACGATCTCTTTAGTTCAGCTGTGTCGAGGAACCCTGACCTTGGAACCCGCTTGCAACCTGCACGCCGTTCAACGGACCGTCGCCAAGTCCGAACGCGATGGCCGGCCCACTCGCGCCGTCGCCCTAGTACGCACCTACGAGACCTCGGTCGTCAACCTCTGGGACGCGGTTACGAACGCCGAGCGGATTGCCCGCTGGTTCCTGCCGGTCAGCGGCGAACTCAAGCTCGGCGGTCGCTATCAATTGGAGGGGAATGCAGGGGGCACCATCACGGCGTGCGAACCGCCGACGCATCTGGCGCTAACCTGGGAGTTCGCCGACGACGTGAGCTGGGTGGAGGTCGACGTGGCCGACGCCCGTGCCGGACAAGCTCGCCTGATGCTGACGCACGTCTTCTGCGACTCGCCCCACTACACCGAGTACGGACCGGGTGCGACGGGTGTCGGCTGGGAACTGGGACTCGTGGGGCTTGCGATCCACCTCGAGCGCCCTGAAGAGCCGATGTTCGACGAGGCCGAACTGATGGCATCCCCACAAGGCAAGGCGTTCATTTCGGGCAGCAGCAACGGTTGGGCGCAGGCCGCGATCAAGAACGGCGAGGACGCCGCTGCGGCGCGGGCCGCAGCCGAGCGTACGGCTGCCTTCTACCGTGGCGAACCCAACGAGCCGGGCTGATTCACGCCTTCACGGGACCCAGTGCGCGGTCAATCGTTTGGCCAACCTTCCTCGACGACGTATTTCACGGCGCCGGCATGTGGCTCCTTATTCTTGACGGAAGACTTCCGCAAGCACCCGGTCGTAGAACCTGCATAGGCGTGGATAGTCAATGTCGGGTTGCTGTCGGCCCGAAAGGGCGTGCTTGAGCGCATCGAGGAAGTCGTAAGGGACACCCACCGACCTCGGGGAAGTCGTAAGGGACACCCACCGACTCGGGGGTAGTCGTAGGGACACCCACCGACCTCGGGGGAAGTCGTAAGGGACACCCACCGACCTCGGGGTAGTCGCAAGGGACACCCACCGACCTCGGGGGTAGTCGCAAGGGACACCCACCGACCTCGGGGGTAGTCGCAAGGGACACCCACCGACCTCGGGGAGTCGCAAGGGACACCCACCGACCTCGGGGAGTCGCAAGGGACACCCACCGACCTCGGCGGGGGAGTCGCAAGGGACACCCACCCGATCCGCAAGGCACACGACCTCAAGCCAAATGGCCCGAACCACGTCGGATTGAAGTATCGTGTCCCCATGAATGCCAAACCCAACATCGTCCTCATCTTTACCGACCAGCAACGCGCCGACACCTTCGGCTACGCGGGTGATCCGGTGGCGATTACGCCGAATGCGGATCGCCTGGCGGCCGAAGGGGTTGTCTTTCCCCGGTGCGTTGCCAGTGCGCCGGTATGCATGACGACTCGGACAAGCCTCATCTCGGGCAAGCGGGTCCACCATCACGGCGTCTGGTCACTCGCCGACCCCGAACTCCGGCACGGGTCGAGTCACGTCCGCAACGTACGGGACGCCGGCTACCACACGGCGGTTGTGGGGAAGACGCATCTGCGCCACGGCCACCGGCATACACACGACCACACCGACGAGTTGCACGAGTGGGGCTACGTCGACGCCATCGAAGTGCCCGGTCCCGTGGAGTCGATGACGACGGGTTCTCAGTACACGGACCACTTGGAGGAGAAGGGTCTGCTCGACGTCCATCGCGAGTACCTGCGGACCTATGTTCGCGGTGAACGAGAGCGCGTCTTGCAGCCTTGGGAAACCCCGCCGTGCCTCCTACCCACCGAAGATCACCTGGATATGTACATCGCTCGCACCGCGGCGGAGTGGATACGCGGCTACACGGGAGCAGAACCGTTTTATCTACAGGTGTGTTTTGGTGGTCCGCACAACCCTTGGGACTCGCCGGCGGAATACCGTAGACGCTACGACGCCGACAGCATGCCGTTGTCGATCACGGAGAAACAAAAAGGCCCCGTGGCGCCACTGGTGGAGCTAATGCTCGCCGGTGCCGCAGCCAAGCTCGACCAGATGAGCACCTCCCAGAACCGTGTCATGAAGACCTACTACTACGCCAAGGTCTCCATGATCGATGACGGCATTGGCATGGTCCTCAATGCTCTCGAGGAAAACGGGGGCATGGACAACACCTGGATTGTCTATTCAGCGGATCACGGCGAGATGCTGGGCGACCACGGCCTGATAGCCAAGAAAGTCTTCTACGAGGGCGCTGTGAAGGTGCCCCTGGTCGTGCGCCCGCCGGACGGTATTGAGGGCTGGGTGAGCGCGGGACTGACCGACCATCTGGATATCGCCGCGACGCTGACGGATGTCGCCGGCGCCGATGCGATCGTGGAGAGTCCGGGTCGTTCCCTGGTTCCGCTCATCGATGCCGGCGCGGGCGATGCGAACGCGCAGCAACACCACGCGGCGGTATTGAGCGAGTTCGTCGGACGGGATCCGTATTCCATGGTGCTCACGGACCGCTACAAGATGACCGTCAACACACGCAACCGGGAACCCCTGGATTTGTACGATATGGAAGAGGATCCGAGCGAACTGCACAACCGTGTCGAGGATCCGGCACTTGCGGGTGTTCGCAAAGCGATCAGCGAGGAGCACTTGCCCTCGCTATTGGCGGACGTCAACTGGGCCAAACTGCCGTAGCGTGACCGCACGGCCGTTCCAGATCGAGATCCCGGACGCGGCGCTGGCCGACCTGCACGAGCGCTTGCGCCGCACCCGCTGGCCGAGCGAGATTGCCGGGAGCGGGTGGACCTACGGTACGAACAAGACTTACTTGCAGGAGCTTTGCGCCTATTGGGCCGACGAGTTCGACTGGCGGGCGCAGGAGAGGGCTCTCAACCGCCACGACCACTTTGTCCGCGACGTGGACGGTTTCCGCCTGCACTACGTTCACGCCCGGGGGCGGGGGCCTGACCCGCTGCCGCTTGTGTTGACGCACGGCTGGCCGAGCACGTTCTACGATTTCGACAAGGTCATCGAGCCCCTGGCTGACCCGGGGGCACATGGGGGCGACCCCGCCGATGCCTTCGATGTCATCGTTCCCTCGATGCCGGGGTACGCGTTCTCCGAACGGCCCGCCGTACCGGGTTACGGTCCGGCCCGTACCGCCGAGCTATGGGACCGACTGGTGACCGACATGGGTTTCCAGCGCTACGGCGCGCACGGCGGCGATTGGGGCGTGCTCGTAACGGGGTTGCTCGGGTGGAAATATCCCGAGCGTGCACTGGGGATTCACCGCCTGGTGGGCGGTATCCCGAGGGCGGCGCCGCAACCCGGCGAGAGCGACGAGGTGCGCCGGATCCGGCTTGCCGAGGGAAGCGGCTACGGGCACATACAAAGCACCCGCCCGCAGACCCTGGCCTACGGGTTGACGGACTCGCCGGCGGGACTGGCGGGGTGGATCGTCGAGAAGTGGCAAGCCTGGAGCGACTGTGGCGGCGATATCGAGTCGCGATTCACGAAGGACGAGTTGCTGACCACGATCTCGCTGTATTGGTTGACGGAGACGATCCACAGCAGTAGCCGCCTGTATTACGAGAACGCTCACGACCGCGCCAACCGGATCGATGGCCGGATTGAGGTTCCCAGCGGCTATGCCGTGTGCCGGTGGCTGAGCCAGACGCGAGACGAACTCGCCAACGGCTGCAACCTCGTGCATTGGACCGAGTTCGAGCGTGGCGGGCATTTCACGGCGTTTGAGGAACCCCAACTGCTGGTCGATGATCTTCGCGAGTTTTTTAGACCTCTGAGGTAGTCGACGCGCGCCTGCGTGCGGAGCGTGGGGTGCCGGTGGCGTTGCTGGCAATCTGGTCGTCACAATGGCTTGATGAGGGCAGTGCGAACCGCTCACACGGGGAGGAGGGCGATGGAAGATCTGGCGCGAATTGTGACGATTGAGGAGTTCGAGGAGGAGTACCGAGCCGGTGCCGGTGTGATTCTGCCGTCCTCGGCGCCGCCCAAGGAGGCGAGCCGAGACAACATCCGGCGCGCTGCAGACGGCATCGGCGACTTCAACCCGTTGTGGCGCGACGAGGACTACGCGGCCAAGAGCCGCTTCGGTCAGATTACCGCGATGCCATCGTTCGTCTACAGCGCGAGCCTGGGTGTGGGTGCGGCCATCAACGGGGCGATAGCGCCGTCGCGGATCGAAGGCTTCGCGATGAACTATGCCGGCGGCGAACTGGAGATCCTCCGGCCGATCTGGCTGGGCGACAAGATATTCGTCCAGGAGCAGGTGGGTCCCGTGATCCGCAAGGAAAGCAGGCGCATCGGTCCGTTCTGCATCTGTACCGGCCTCGTGTCGTATCACAATCAGCGCAAGGAACTGGTGGCCACGAAGCGAACGCTGATGGCGCGCTACAGGATCCTTGAGGGCGGCGAGGGTGCGATCGCCTACGACCGGGACAACAAGACCGACGTGCCGCAGGAATCGCCGGATCCGCTGGTCTGGGAACGGGAGCGGCGCGGGAGCGAAACCCGTTACTGGGAGGATGTCGCCGAGGGCGAGGAGATGCCGACCCTGATGAAGGGCACGTATACCGTCAACGAACTGTACCTGTTCACGTTTGGCGTCCTCGACACGCGGCGTAGCACCCGGGCCGCGCTAGGCGGTCGCATCGAGTCGCATGGGCGCTTCGACGCGGACTACGCCAAGAAACGCAGGAGCATGCCGGGCCAGTTCGACTTTGGGCCCCAACGGGTGTGCTGGTTGATACAAATGGCCACGGACTGGATGGGCGACGATGGCACGCTGAAGAAGATCGTCACGCAGGTTCGACACCCGAACATCGTGGGCGACACCAATACGATCTACGGAAACGTGGCGAGGAAATACGTTCGGGACGGCGAGCACCTGGTTGATCTGGATGTGCGCAACGAGAACCAATCGGGCACCGCCAGCGCCTTTGCGCGGGCGACCGTCGCCCTGCCGTCGAGGGGATGACGAAGGCGGACCGAATCGTCGGGGACAGGCATGTCCCGTCCCGCCACCGCCCTATCGAAATGCCCGCCCGTCGATCGTAGGGGACGGGCTTGTCCCGTCCCGCCCGGCCGGTCCGAACGCCGCCCGCGATCGCGAGTCTTTCCTCCACGGCATGGAGACCCACGCTCGGCAATCTCGTGAACCACCGTTATGGAAGCAGCGGCACCACGGTCTCCATGAAGTGCTGCATGCGATCGAGGGTTTTCGAAAGCGGGGGACTGCGAAAGTCGAACGATACTTCGTCGACCCCCACCGCCTTGTAGGCCAGTAGGTCATCGGCGATCTGTCCGGGCTCGCCGGTGAAGCGCAAACGGTCGTGTCCCGGCGGCACCCGTCCCGGATCGTAGGACGGCGCTTTGAAAGCGATGGTCAACGCCTCGAAGTCCCGTCCCTCGGCGTCAGTCAAGCGCTTCAACTGATCCACCAACGCCTGAAACTCGGATGGCGGCAGCGGCGACGCGGATGTCGCCCCGACGGGGTGCCAACCGTCGCCGAGTGTCGCCACGCGTCGCAGCGAAGGGAGGCTGTGTCCCCCGATCCAGATCGGCGGGTGCGGTTCCTGCACCGGATGGGGCATGCAGTGCAATGCCTCGAAGGCGTAGAACTCCCCGTGATGTGTCACCGGATCCTGAGTCCAGCACTTCTTCAGGATCGCGACGTACTCGTCGCTCGCCCTGCCGCGCTTGTCGAAGTCCGGTGCAGCAAGCGCCGCGAACTCTTCGCGCATCCAACCCACCCCGACGCCGACCGTCAGCCGCCCCTTCGACAACACGTCGATGGTTGCGAGCACCTTCGCGGTTACCAGCGGGTTTCGGTGGGGAAGGATCATGACGCTGGTGACGAGGCGGGCGCGCTCCGAAATGCCGGCGACGAACGCCAGCAGCGATAGTTGCTCTAGCGCGTCGCCCTGGCCGGGGAAACCGCCGTCAATCGTATACGGGTATTTCGATTCGACCTGAACGGGAAACACGATGTGGTCGCCGACCACGATGGTCGCGTACCCCATCGCCTCGGCACCGCGCACGATAGCCGCGATCGTGTCGGGCTCGGCCAACGGGCCCCGTGTCGGCAAGTAGATCCCGTATCTCATGTTCTTGTTCCAAGTCTGTTGATTTAGAGTGATTTAGGGACACCCACCTTGGGACACCCACCTTGGGACACCCACCGGGGAACACGCGCCTTGGGGACACCCACCTCGCTGATACGCACCTTGTGGATACCAATCATTGCGGAACACGCGCCTTGGGGACACCCACCTCGCTGATACGCACCTTGTGGATACCAATCATTGCGGGGGGCACCCACTCAGCTTTGGCACAAAGGGTGCCATGATCGGACGCTCGGTGGGTGCCCCATGTCGCAACTGTGTCATGTTCCCCGGACGTCGATTGGTGTGCGCTAGAAGGTGACATTGGTACACTCATGGGGCGGCGCGGGTTCGGCGAGTCGCGGAGTACGCGCTCGGATTCCGGCGTGTTGTTATGTTGCAGTCTTCGTAGCCCGGATGCGTGAACAATCGGACATCGATGCGGTCGTCTTTTCCGGTGGCGGTGCCCGGTGCTTCTGGCAGGCCGGATTCTGGGAAGCGGTACGGTCGGTGTTGCCGGTCCCGACCGCGGTCAGTGGCGTTAGTGGGGGCGCGGCGGTGGCCGCGATCCTCTTCGCAGGCGGCTGGTCACGCTTCTACGCGAAGTTCCTGGAGTTGGCGGCGCGCAATGAGCGCAATGTCCACTATCGGAACCTCCTACGGCGGTCCCCGGTGTTCCCGCATCCGGCGATTTCCCGCGAGTCGTTCCTACACTCGGTCTCCGCGCGGGCGTTGCGGGCATTGCGGTTCGGTCCCGATCTCCGCATCGTCATTTCGCATCCGCCCCGGTTGCTCGGCGTCCGCCTTGCGGCGTCGTTGGCTGTCTTGGTCGACGAGATTGAGAGGCGCATGACACGCAGGGCGATCTCGGAGTGGGTCCGACGTCTGGGATTTCAATCGAGCGTCGTCAGGGCAAGCGAATGCGATACCCCGGAAGCCCTTGTCCATGCGATCCTCCAGTCGTCTACGGCGCCGCCGATGTTCCCGGTCACGCGCCGCGAGGGTCGTGTGGCCCTGGATGGTGCGCTGGTTGAGAACGTGCCGCTGTCAGCGGTTGCCGATTGCCGGCGACCGTTAGTGTTGCTTTCTCGGCATGAGCGGGCGCTGCCCGCCGGCGGGCGCGAGATCTATGCCTGCCCATCGGAGACCGTGCCCGTGTCGTCTTGGGACTTTGCTGCCCCTGAGAAGGTGGTCGCGACGTTTGAACTGGGACACCGCGACGGTGTGCGCTTCCGGGGTAACCTAGCGCGTTAGTGGGGTCTTGATGGACCTGGCGGGCGCGCGCCGTCCTGGGGAGCGTAGACGCCGACCTCCAACGCCGGTGACCGGGTCCCGGGCCTGGGCGTGATGCGGTTTCTGATGCTGGCACCAGACTCTCGGCGTCCGCCGGACGCCCATGTTTGTCTCACAGAAGTGGCATCACTTCCGTCGCGAACCAGGTCTTGTAGTCGGCTCCGGTAGGAGCCGAGCCCAGTGCACGAGCGACCGGTTCGCCCGGTCTGGGCATCGGGACCGGGTGCGGGACGACGATGTCGGCCCTTCCGGTGATCTCGATGGCCCGTCGCATCTGGCCGGCGATGTCCTGCGCCGATCCGAACAACGAGAAGGAATCCGCGGTCTCGTCGTCGAGGAAGGCGACGAGGTTGCCCGACTCCACGAGGTCGGGAGCATGGTGGAAGTCCGGGTACACCCGGCGTTTCAACGCTTCGACGGGTGGTCCGTTCCACGGCAGGCCGGGTATCTCGAAAAGGGCGGGGGAGTATTCGTAGTACCCCGCCGCCATGGAGCGTGAGGTGGCGCGAATCTCGGTCAGACTGTCGCTCGTCACGGTATGGAAGATCAACCCGATGCCGATGTCACCGGGGTTTCGCCCCGCGGCCGTCGCCCCGCGGCGGATGCATGCCATGGCGTTACGCAGGTTGTCCGGATGCCGGCCGACGCGAAGGAACACGCCGTCGGCCACTCGTGCCGCCATTTCGATGGTCTTCGGTCCTCCCGCCGCGATCCATACGGGGACGGGTCTGGCGTGCCGGAGGCGGGCGGGACGAACTGCGCCGACCTCAACTTCCTCTCCCGCGAGCAGTCGTCGCGCCAGGACCGCGGCTTCCTCTAGTTCGCCCATGCGGGCAGGGCGTAGCCCCAGCCAGCGCACGGCCGTGTCGCCGATACCGTAGGTCAGGAATGCCCGGCCTCCCGAGATCTCGTCGAGCGTCGCGACCGAACTGGCCGACGTCGCCGGGTGATGAAGGACAGGGTTGTCCAGCAAGAGCCCGAGTCGGATTCGCGACGTCTGTCCGGCCGCGACGGCGAGTTGCATGTACGGGTCGGGGCGCGACAGCGGGTTCCAGGGGATGAGCGCGTATCCGAAACCAAGCTCCTCCGCCCGCCTGACGTCGGCTGCAAAGGCGTCCGTGGATGTCCAATCGAAGCGGTTTAGCCCGAAATCTAGGGTTTTCCCCATATCGCGTGAGCCTATCATCGCCGCCGGCCTGGCTGGCAGGTCGCGCCTCGTCGCGGGCGGTTCTTCAGGCGATCTCGTGTCTTGCTACCCGTTCCACCAGGGACTGTCGGAGAACGGTCGTAGGTCGAGTTCGTGGGTCCATACGGAGCGGTGCTGCTGGGCGACGTGCCAGAAAGTGTCCGCGATCTTGTCGGGCCGCATGAGCCCGTCGCCGCGACTTTCCCGTAACGCTTGGTAGCGATCGGGTCCGAGCATCTTGCCCAGCGTATCGGGTGCGTCGACGGCGCCATCGACGACGAGGTGAGCAACGTGGATGCCCTTGGGGCCGTATTCGGCGTTCAGAGTTTGACAAAGCAGGCGGCGTCCGGCCATGGCGGCGGCATGCGAGTGCTGTCCTGGGTTGCCGCGCATAGCTGCGGTGGCGGACGTAACCAGTAGCGTGCCGTGGCCTCGTTCTTCCATGAGGGGGCACACGGCCTGGGCGAGACGAAACAGGCCGAACGTGGCGAGTCGCCAGCCCATCTCAAAGGCTTTGTGGGAGGTGTCCGCTAGTGCCCGGTTCCCGATCTGGGCGCCGAGGTTGTAAACCGCAACCTCGATAGGACCGATCTCCGCTTCGATTGCCTCGACACGACGCTCAATGGACTCGTCCTCTACGGCGTTGAGCAGGTAGCCCGAAGCGACGCCGCCGTCGCTCTCTATTGTCGAGATGAGTCGGTTCAGGCCGTCCTGGTTGCTGCGGCGGCACAGAACCGCGTGGTAACCCTCCCGTGCAAAGCGCCGGCCCACGTTGCCGCCGATTCCCGCGCCGGCACCAATGACGAGGCAAACAGGTTTCATGTAGTCCGTTCCTTGTGCTTGTTGTGAATCGACACCGACGAACCGCTTGCGCCCGGAGCGACGGTGTCATTTTGGCACAGCCTTCGGTCACCAGAGTGACCGGCTAGCCGATCGTGGACATTTTTTTCTGCCCGGTGGATGGGGTTCGTGTCCCCGTGGTGGGTGTCCCAGGGTGGTGGGTGTCCCGAGGTGGGTGCCCCGATGTGGGTGCCCAGGGTGGTGGGTGCCCCGATGTGGGTGCCCAGGGTGGTGGGTGTCCCGAGGTGGGTGCCCCGTGGTGGGTGTCCCCAAGGTGGGTGTCCCACGGTGGTGGGTGTCCCACGGTGGTGGGTGTCCCGTGGTGGGTGTCCCCAAGGTGGGTGTCCGACGGTCCACCGACGGTCCAATCGGGAGACACGGCCAGGTTCTGCGGGTTAGTACCCGGACAAGATGAGCGAGCGAGGCGGCGTCGGGGGCTAGTATGCTCTCGACTTGGCGGGGAGGAACCACATGTCGGCCTATGTTCTGATCGGCTTGCTGTTGGGGCTTGTCGTCGGCGCGGTTGTCGGCGCGGTCGGTGGGGGCTTCGGCCCCGCGCTTCTCTACGGGGGTCTGATCGGCGGGCTCGGTGGTGGGCTTCTCGATCTGAACACCCGCGTGAAGCGTTTGGAGTCTGGGAAGGAATCGGCGGCTGTCGACACCTGGCGGACAGGCGAGGAGGCGACCGTTCAGGAACCCTCGGCGGCCGAAACGGCCGCGCGCCCAGTGGAGCCGCTACCGTCTGCTCGTCGGAAAGAACCCGTCGCCGCAGTGCGGGATCGGGAGCCGAAGGCCGACCTGATCTGGGCACCGGAGGAGGAAGCGCCGCCCGCACCCTCGGAACCGAAGGAGTCCGGTCCGTCCGTCGTGGATCGCGGGGTTGCCGTTGCGAAGGCGTGGTTCACAACCGGCAACGTGCCGGTCAAGGTGGGCGTCGTGGTGGTCCTCTTTGGCGTCGCCTTCTTCATCAACTACGCCATCGACCGGCAACTGTTCTCGTTCCCGGTGTGGGCGCGCCTGTCCTCGGTGGCTCTGTTCGGCGTAGTCATGCTCGCCCTCGGCTGGCGCCTCCGGCGGACCCGGGAAGTCTACGCCGTCAGTCTACAGGGCGGTGGCCTGGGCATTCTCTACCTGACGACGTATGCGGCGTTCGAGTTCTACGCCCTCCTGCCCGCGACGGTGGCGTTCGCGGCCATGGTGGTTGTGACGGTCGCCACCGGCATCCTCGCCTTGGTCCAGGACTCCCGTGTACTCGTTGTGTTGGGCGTAGCCGGGGGATTCCTCGCTCCGCTTCTCGCGGCCACCGAGACGGGAAGTCACGTGCTGCTGTTCAGCTACTACGCGGTGCTGAACGCGGCGATCCTGACCATCGCGTGGTTCAAGGCATGGCGCTCTCTCAACCTGCTCGGGTTCGCGTTCACGTTCGTGATCGGAAGCCTTTGGGGCTACCAGGCCTACCGGACGGAGCACTTCGCCACGACCGAGCCGTTCCTCATCCTCTTCGTGCTGATGTATGTCGGCATCGCGGTTCTCTTCGCCCTGCGTCGCCCGCCGAACCTGCGCGGCTTCGTCGATAGCGCGCTGGTGTTCGGGACGCCGTTGGTCGGATTCACGCTGCAGACCCGTCTGGTGGAGAGCGAGTCGGGGCTGGCATGGACAGCGGGAGGGTTGGCGGCGCTGTACGCTCTGTTGGCCGGGGCTCTATGGCTAGTCAAGGATCTCCGTCTGCTTGCGATGTCGTTTGCCGGACTGGCCCTCTTATTCCTGGCGACCGCTTTCCCGCTTGCCCTGGACGATCGCTGGACCAGTGCCGCCTGGGCGGTCCAGGCGGCGACTCTGGCCTGGTTCGGGGTCCGCAACGGCTCGCGGCTGCTGTTGTTCGCCGGGGTTGGGCTGCACGTGGCCGCCGTCGTCGCGCACACCCGTGCGGGGCTGTTCGAACCGGGACCAATGCCCGTGCTGAATGGCGTTTTCCTCGCCGGCGTCTTGCTGGCCCTGGCCGGCTGGACGATCGCGTGGAGCTTCGACCAAAGTTCACTGACGTCCCGGGCGCGTCGCGCGTGGGCAATTGGGGCGATGGTCTGGGCGGGCGCATGGTGGTTCTGGACTGGCCTCCTGGAGATCGTCGAACACGTAGTCAGTGTGCGGAGCGCGTGGCTTGCGTTCGCCGCATTCTCTGCTCTCGCGGCGATGCTTGTCGCGAAGGCAGTGGCGTGGCAGCGGTTCAATGCCTTGGCGCTCGTGCTGCTGCCGGCCATGATCGTGGCCCTTCCCGGAGGTCTTGGCATCGGTGTGGACCTTCATCCGCTCGGCGATTTCGTCTGGCTCGCCTGGCCGTTCGCGTTTGGTGCGCTGTATCTGTTTCTGGCCTATCGGGAGTCTGACTACCCCAAATTGACGCCCTATCTGCACGTTGGCTCCTATTGGGTGCTGGTGATCCTGGCCGCCGCCGAGGTTCGGTGGCTCGTGGGGACAGTGGCTAGTGACGATTGGCCCCTGGCATCGGTGGTCGTGACGGCATCGGTACTAGCGCTCGCCACCGGCATGGCCCGAGAGAGCCTGGCATGGCCGCTCTCGCGTCATCGGCGCACGTATTTCGCCGTGGGTGTTCCGGTGGTGGCGGGAGCCGCAGGCGTGTTCATCGTCGCCGCGAGCCTGATATCCAGCGGCAGTGCGGCACCGCTTCCGTATCTGCCGTTCCTCAATCCCCTGACGATTGCCGCTGTCGTGGCGGGGCTTGCGGTCTGGCTTAGCTTCGATGCCCACGTGCGCCGGCGGGAGGCACGGGTCTTGCTCCCGTTGTTCGCCCTGGCGGGTCTCGTTCTGCTATCGATGGAAGTGGCGCGGGGTGTCCATCACTACGCCGACGTGCCGTTCACCACCGGCGCCCTCGCGGGGTCTGCGATCCTCCAAGCCGGGTTGTCGTTGGTCTGGGGAGCCGCAGGGCTCGCCGCCATGGTCATCGGCGCGGTTCGGGGGCGCCGAGAGGTCTGGATCGGCGGCGCCGCCGTGATGGGCATCGTGATCGTCAAGCTGTTCCTCGTGGAACTCGGCAACGTGGGCACGTTGAGCCGGGTGGTCTCGTTCCTCGGGGTTGGACTGTTACTACTCGTTGTGGGCTACTTCGCGCCCGTGCCCAAGGGTCGCAGCGATGAATCGGCGGAGGCGCAAGCGCCCGCCGCACCCACGGGTTCCTGAGACGGAGCGTAGGACGCGACGGGACGATGCCAATGACGAGTCGGTTCAGTCCATCGGGATGCGGATGACGATACCGCCCACGACCTCACCCACCTCCAAGTCCTGGCGCGGCGAGTCCTTGTGGTTGTTGTGGCAGTTCACGCACGCTTCGACAACGGCGAAATCGGGATATGCGGTGGTGAAGTACTTGCCGCCGCCGAGATCCTCTTCACCGTGGAAGTTCTCGCCGGGATTGTCGGCCACGTACTCGAGTCCTTCCTTCTCGAGCGGCGTCCCGGGTCCGCTCTTTTTGTTGATGGGTGCTAGCGAGAGCAGGGAGTAGGAGAACTCGTCGGTCTCATCCATGACCCGCTCGGCGCCGAAGCGGAACATCTGCGATGGCAGCGGCGACGTCGTCGTCGTAATGCTCCGACGCGGTGAGGACATCGTCGTCCACCGTGAGTCGCTGGACGACCATGCGGTAGACCTCGCGGTCGGCCGACATCACCTGGTAGAGCATGTCGGTGACGCGCTGATACGGCACCCCCTCGGACGCGACGACGGCCGTCGCGAGAGTGGCGAAAAGGGCAGCCATCGAGACGGATCTTCGGTCCATGGTTGCGTTCCTCTGTAGTAGATACGGGTGGGCGCAAGGGGTGGTGGACGTCAACCTTCGGCGTCCGGGTGGTTCGGTGTGCGTCGCAGAGCCCAATCGGCTCTCCACGCGAATCTTGGGCTTACCGGTGAAGTTAGCCTCGATCAGGCGGGTGTCTGTAAGGGCGTCCAACGAGAATTGCAGACCGTGGCAGTCCAGACAGACGGACCGGATCATCTTCTCGTTGGGTCGAAGATTGTCGTTCTGGTTGTGGCTGGTGATCGCGTTTCCGCGTCGTTCGGTCTTTGTCATGTGGCAGGTCGCGCAACTGACGCCTGCTCCGGCTGGGGCCGTGCCGGCAAGTTCCTCGCGCCACTTGGCGTCGTGGGGACTTTCGAAGTACGCGCGGGTATGTGAATCGGCGTGGCACGTCGCGCAGGCGTCCACGGCGGCATACCGCGTGTCGACGTTGTGGGACTCGTGACAACTGCCGCAGTCCAAGTGATCGACCCGCTGCGCCTCGAGTCCGAGGTCTGAAAGGGCGCGTTGCGGATCGCGTGGTTTGGCGATCTTCGGGTGCCCGCGCATGCCGTGCCGGCCCAACGCGAACGTTCTCGCCTGTACGCGTTGGCAATCCACGCACACGGCCATCGGCGGCGCGTCGGACCAGTGCGCTGCTAGCTCGGCCAAGGTCGCATCGTCCGCCGCGTTCGTGGCGTGACAGCCGGTGCAGTTGACGTCGGCGGGTGGGTGTCCCGAACGCGACCCCGCGGGTGGGTGTCCCGAACGCGACCACCGAACGCGACCACCGAACGCGACCAGTCGTCGAGGAACACGGCTTCGGCAAGCGCGTCGGCGGGCGCCAGGGCATCGGCCCGGGAGAGGGCTGCTTCGGTCGTGGGCCCTCGACCACGGCCAAGTGCAGAAAGCCCGTGGATGGGCGAAGCCGCGAGCCACGGCGTATTGGCGTGCTTGACGAGGAAGTCCTCGTAGAGCGCGGTTGTCGAGGAAGTTGTGGCATCCCGCGGACGCGCAGGTGTCGAACGTCACCGCCGCGTGGCTCGGCCGGTCCGCCCGCACATCCTGGTCGCCCTCGGAGTGGCATGCTCTGCAGAAGTCCAGGGTAACGGTAACGGCGCTGTCCCCGGTGATCTCCGGTGGGTGCTCAATGTGGCAGGTCGTGCAAAGCCGCGCATCCAGCTTCTCCCAGTAGGCCGCCATTCTGGGATTGCGGAATTTACTGCGCGGATGGCTGTCGTCGGCATCATCCAGTTCGTCGTCGTGACGGCAGGATTTGTTGACGGTTGCACGGCCTCCGCTGCATCCGCGAACGACGGTGCGCCGTGGCAGGTCTCGCACGACATCTCGAGTCGGTGGTGCGCATCGGTGGTCTCGCCGATCACGAGGACCCGGCGGTCGCCGCCCACGAACAGCGATGCCGCCACGAACGTGGCCGCGATCAAGGTCGCCACCACCAACGACCAAATGATCCGCGCGGGCATCTCCTGGATCCCTCAATACGAGTAGGCGGTGGGAATGTGTACGACCAAAAGGGCGGGCAGCGGACAGAGTGCCGCGACATGGATACGGATCAGGGCACGTCGCCGCTTGCCCGGCTTGCCCCATCCCACAAGCTGCATGCCGGGCGCGACGCGAAGGGCAACTTCGCTGAGTGCACCGGAGAAAAGTACGGCGGGGTAGCAGGCCATGAGCAAGCCATTCAGGTTGGCACCGAAGCGGAACCCGGTGTGGGCGAACAGGGCGATCAGGCAACTCACCCCGAGCACGAAGTGGGTTGGCCGCCAAGGGTGGGACCGGGTGACGGGGACTACGAGACGCTTCTTGACGACAACGGCGATCGAGAGCCCCAGCAGGCTGAGCCCGAGCGATAGGTAGCCGCTCCATTGCTGCCAGGAGCCGTCGAACCAGAGATCCCGCAAAAGGCTGTGGCCAAAGCTATCGGGAACTGGCACGCGCGGTTCCAGAAGCGTGGCGGCGACTGCGCCGACGGCAGCGGTGGACAGCGCCAGCCGGACTTCCCGAACCGAGCCGCCTCGGCGCGGGCAGCCTGGATAATGTCGCGTTGGATCTCGGCGATCGTTCCCGCCACCTCGCGTCCGATTAGATCCATCTTGCGAAGCTGGGCGATTTTGGCGCGCTCTTCTTTGAGTTCCCGGTCGGGAAAGAGGTCAGGAAGGATGTCGCAGGCATCCACCAGACTCAGCAACGCAAGGTCCCGCGGGGTCGGGAATCTCGTCCGAGAGCACATCTTCCAAGGATTTCTTGACCTGGTCGGCGACGCTGGCGTCGATCGTGGGGTAGCGGACGGAGCGCAGAACCCAAAGAAAGCGGTCGTCTCTTTTGGCGACAACGCCCTTGGCTACGAGCCCGGTGAGCGCGGCTTCGCGGATGTCCTCCACATCGTTCTCGGAGGGCGAGCGGATCCATGCCCGGGTGTCCGTGGTCTCCTTGCGGGCAACGATTCCGGCGAGCACCCGGTCGAGGAAGGCAATCCCTGTCGGATTGGGGTGACCAAGAGGGACTCGAGGTCGGTGTCGATGCGATAGGCGAAAGCGAGATCGGGCAGAACGGCCCCGGCGAGCGCAACCTCCGAGGCATATTGCCGGACAGGGAGGAACGTTCCTTCCTCAGTCCCCGAGCAAAACGAGCATCTCTTCAGCAAAGGTCCACGCTGATCCAAGTGAGTGCCCGCGTGCCAGAGTCCTCGCGCGCATTCCAGGCTCTCTGGCATAGGGGGTTGTACGGATGAGACATTGGGGAGATCCAGTCCGGGGTGTGGGCGGTCAGGTTTGCCACGGTTGCCGGGCCGACAGTTGCCGGGCCGCGCCTTTTGGCGACTCGCGTCGGAACAGTTATGATTAGCGCCGTTAGAACAACGGGGGAAGCCATGTTCGACAAGCGTAAGGACACCAGTCCGACTTCGAGTATTGAACGCAATCCACCGCCAGAGCCGCCTCGGCAACCGGACGCGTCTGCGAAACCGACGCCATCGACCATCGGGCGGACGGTGATGATCGAGGGAACCTTGACCGCCCAGGAGGACATCCTGATCGAAGGCCGTTTCAACGGCGAGGTCATGCTGATGGAAAATGCCTTGGTGGTTGGCCAGACCGGTGACATCCGCGCGGACATCAAGGCCAAAAACGTCACCATCCACGGTAAGGCCAACGGGGACATCAAGGCCTCGGACGAAGTGGAGATCTCCGCTTCAGGGTCGATGCGCGGAGATATCCTGAGCCCCCGGGTCATTCTCCACGACGGTGCCAAGTTCAAAGGTCGAATCGACATGGAGCCCGAGGGTCTTGATGCGGGAGCCAAGTCGGCGAAGAGGCCGGGAGCTTCCAAGGCCGCTGACACGGCCGCGACAAGTACGAAAGGGGCTGTCTCAACCGACGCGTCGGCGACCAACGCCAAACCTGCCGATACCCGCGCCCGGGCGTGATGCCGTTCTGAGCGCGGCGCGGCACCGCCATGCGAATGTCGTCCTCGCTCTTGCCTCGTGCCTTCGAACGGGTCGGTCGGGAGCGTAAGTTCACGGTTCTCGACCTGGGGTCGCCGACACCTCAAAGCGTTCGATTCTTCAACCAGTTCAGCTGCCGGGTTTACTTCGCCGGTCTTCTCGACGACGACGGCGAGGAGGAGTTCGGCACGGGTTTGGACTTTCCGAGTGACGTTCGGTTTGACGTTTGCCTGTTCTGGGACATCTTCCACTACCTCGACGGCGAACCCCTCGAACGGGTCTCGCATGCGGTGACGGAGCGTTTGAACGACGAATGCCGCGGTCACGCTTTTTTGGCGTTCTCCCAGTCCGTTCCCTATGTGGGATTCAAGTTCGGCATCGAATCCGTCGACAGCCTCGTGGTTAAGGAGGGCCCAACCGCGGTTCCCTACGTCCACACCTGGAAGGATCTAGAGGCCTCGCTTTGGCCGTTCACCAACGCGGCCGCGACGTTGTTGCAGGGCAACCGGCAGGAATTGCTGCTCGTCAACCACTCGCAATAGCCGGAGTGCGCTCGACCGCGAGACAGCCGCCTCCGGCAGATTCCCCGTGGCAATGAAAGCACGTCCGCGGACAGGCAAGTGGCTTCCCGGCGCTTTCGCCGGTTCGATATTGCGCCGCTTCGTCGAATCCTGAAGGGTTGGCCGATACACCGTTTGATCATAGGTGGCTATGTGCTGGTGACCGTGCTGACTCTGTTCGCCCCGGAGGAAATCGTTGGTGTCGCCTACGACTCGGGGGGCGTTACCACCAGTACCATCACCTTGCCGTAGTGACGGCGCTTGGTGTCGGGTTGGCGACTACGCTAAAGGGACGGAACCCCATGGTGGAGGGTTTCGGCCTGATCGCCTTTGCAAGCCTGACGCCGATGATCTTCGTGCTGATCTACGGCATGGTGGCCTGACACCGTGGAGTTTCTGCTTCGGCTCGCCGGGACTGCTGTCGACACGGCGCTCGACGTTGCGCCGATCCTCGTCAAATTCGTCGTCTTCCAGGTGATCATCCTGCGGCGAAAACTGCCCAACCTGCGTCGCATCGTGGGCGGCTTCGTCTGCGTCTTGGCGGGTTTGACCCTGTTCCTCGTTGGCTTGGAGGAAGCGTTGTTCCCCATCGGCGAGACCATGGCGAACCAACTGACCGCGCCGGCTGCGAGGTCCGAGGGCGGTGACGTTCGGTGGGACGACTACCTCTTGGTGTACGCGTTCGCGGCGGCGATCGGGTTCGCGACGACCGTGGCCGAGCCATCCCTGATCGTGATCGCGCTCAAGGCGGAGCAGGTCTCGGGCGGGGCAGTGCGCGCCCAGGGTCTGCGCATCGCCGTGGCGGTAGGTGTCGCGGTCGGCGTATCCCTCGGTTGTTTCCGGATCGTCACGGGCACGCCGTTGCCTTGGTACATCGTTGCCGCGTATGCGGTCGTGATCGTGCAGACCGACCGCGCGAGCAAGATGATCATGCCATTGGCCTACGACAGTCGCGGTGTGACGACATCCACCGTCACGGTACCCGTGGTCGCGGCATTGGGGTTGGGCGTCGCCGCGTCCGTTCCGGGACGCAGTCCATTGATCGACGGATTCGGGCTGATCGCCTTGCAAGCGTGTTTCCGATCATGTCGGTGCTCGGCTACTCGATGCTGGCCTCGGGAAGGGCGAAGGTGCCTCGCAAGGTATCGGAGGCCGAGGTTGGCAAACGGTGGTCCGCTATGCAAAGAGGCTGCTGAGGGAGCTACACCGCTCCCGAGCCGTCGTGGTGGACGATTCGCGGAACGCGATGGGGATGGTGACGTTGCGCGATCTCGTGCTGCGAATCGGGGCGACTTGAGGGGAGGTTGCTCAGCAAGCCATCGGTTTGCAGGCGGGGTAGGCGCCACTGACCGCCAGGTTTTGCGGTAGGGGTCCGTGCATTGGGTATCCCCCCATGGGGTGGGTGTCCCCGGTGAGGTGCCCAGTGCGGTGGGTGTCCCCATTGGGGTGTCCAGTGCGGTGGGTGTCCCCATTGGGGTGTCCCGAGCGAGGTAGCCCCGAGCGAGGTGCAGTGAGGTGGGCGTCCCCAATGCGGTGTCCCCAATGCGGTGCCCCCAATGGAGTGCCCCGAGCAGTGGTTGCCCCCGAATGGGTGTCCACCCAATGGGGTGTTTTTGAAAAGTCGTCGCCGAGGATTGAAACCCGCCGCTAGACGAGGCGATAGTTGGAGCGGGAAACGGGGTTCGAACCCGCGACCCCAACCTTGGCAAGGTTGTGCTCTACCACTGAGCTATTCCCGCTTCAGGCCGCGCATTCTGCCCGATTGCCGTGTCGAAGACAAAGCTCAGCGGGGATCCATTCGAAACACGGCAAACCCCGGCCTACCGGCCGCAGGGCCTAGGACATCCGCTCGCTCGTCCGGGTCGGTGATGCGAATGGCGCGACGCTCGTAGATCGAGTCGCCGATTTTGACGCGTACCCGGTCGTCGCGCGCCACTTGCCGCGGCCAGACCTTGGTATCGCATTCCCGGCACCCAACATAGAGCTTTCCGACGTCCGCCCAGGCGGAAACGGTAATCGAATGCGGGACGAGGTAGCGCGTTCGGGTCTCAACCCAAGCGCGAGTTCGCCCTTCCAGGAATCCCCAATCGGTCTGTTGGTCGACTGCCAGATCGCCACTGAGACGCGTACCAGGACGTCGCTCCACCGGATCGATGGGTAGAAAGATCGCAACGACGTAAAGCACGACGATAAGAACCGCGACGACGGTAGCAACGCGTTTCATCCACTGACTCCATAGGCCTTCCCCGACGACTTAAGATAGTCGCTTCGTGCGCCTTGGGTCGAGTCAATGGGACAAATAGCAACCTTCATCGCCGCGGAGTGGGGGAAGCGTCGCTGGTGGATGAACCTCACTTTCCTGTTCTGCCTTTACATGACCTTCATATATCTACCCTTCGACCTGTTCCTGAAGCCCGTCGCCGACGACGAGGAGGTGTGGTTGGGATTCACGTTGCATGGTTGGTGGGCCAAAGCGACGGACCACTGCACTGGCTGATCTACGCCGCCGGCGCATACGGATTCTGGAAGATGAAACACTGGATGTGGCCCTGGGCCGCCGCATACGTGGGCCAGGTGGCCCTCGCGATGCTCCTCTGGAACGTCATCGACCCACGAGGCGCCGGCTGGGTCGCAGGAGGCGTGGCGGGCGTCGTGTTCCTCGTTCCCATGATCGCACTATTGCGGTCCCGCACCGCGTTCCAATCGGAATAGCAATCGGAATAGCAATCGGATTAGAGCAATCGGATTAGGACACCCACCTTAGCAATCGGATTAGGACACCCACCTTGAATCGGGTCGGATTGGGGATCGGATTGGGACACCCACTGAAAGCTCAGTTTGAGACTGCCGACGATCGCGATTCGGGTCAGCGACAAGCGTTTGACCTCGCGCACGCTCGACGGCGAGCCGAACTAGAGTGAGTTTATCGGCAGCGGCGAGCAGAACTCACGGCGACTCGATGCTGAACGGAGCGACGCGTGGGTCGAGATCGCGAGCCGCACACGGGAGTGCTCCGCCCGAGTTCGGTGAGAGCTCAGGCGGTCGCGCGGACCCAACGGGGCAGCGTGGTGGCCGGGGTTCGCTGGCGACAAGACACCACCAGATCGAGCCACGATTTGGGATCCCCCATCCGGGCGGGCGGGGCGCGCTCCTTGGGCGCGGGCGCGGGAGCGTCGTGGAGGATGCCGCCGGTCCATTCGACGTGGGCGCGGTACTCGCGCAGGGTCATGTCTAGCCGCGGTGCCGGCGGCGGCGCGCTGGCGACCTTGCCCTCGCGGCGGACCAATGGTGCCATGGGCTCGTCGAGAAGCTCGGGTTCGGCCTCGGCCTCCTCGAGGCGGCGTTGGAGGGAGGTGTGCTCCTGCTCGTCGACTTGCTCGGCCATGCCGGCGCGAATCGGGTTCAGGTCGTCGTAGGCCATGCAAGCCCAGACGGAGCGTTCGTCGGGTGCGTCCTTGGAACGGAAGCGGCCCTGCCAGAAGCGACCGGTGCAATCGTCCTCAAGGTTGGCGCGGCGGGCGATCGGCTCGTTGAGGCATCGCATGTACCAGGAAAGGTCGCCGAGGCGGTCGCGAAGCTCGGCGAGGCGTTCGGGATCGTTGAGCAGGGCCCCGACTTGGGGTTCGATGTCGTCGGGGCGTTTGGGAGGAAACACCTGTAGCCAGCGCCGGGCAACGACCTCGTCGGCGAGTTCTAGACGCTCCTGAGGCGTGTAGTTGAGGGTTATGTGGTAGTGGTTGGACATGACGACATATGTGCAGACATGCACGGTGAAGATGTCGGCGAGTTCAAGCAGGCGGTCCTCGATCCACGTGCGGCGGTGGGAGAAGTCACGACCGGTGTCGGGGTCCTTGCCACACAGCATGGCGCGGCGGACGCAGCGGGAGCCAAGGTGGTAGAAGCCGCCGTTCTCGCGGTCGACGATTTCGGATCGTGGTCGAGTCATGGGCGTATTTTCGTCGACTAGGGGCCGGACACGTGTCAGCCGATTGCCACAGTTGGAGTGAGAATTCGCTGGAATAACTGTGAGCCACGTGCCCTAGCTGGAATGTGGTCCATCCCCTTCCCCATTGGTTCCTCCGATTTGTTTGACCTTGTTTGGTGCCGGGGAGAACGGACGAGCTGACGGCGCGTCTCTCATGGGCTAGCGCCGGCGGTGGGTGTCCCATGGGGCCAGTGCCATGGGGCCAGTGCCCTGGGGCCAATCCGCCGACGGTGCGGTCTCACCGGTCAAGGACGAGTGGGTGTCCCAGGTCGATGCCAGGTCGATGCCCCAGGTCGATGCCAGGTCGATGGGGTGAGGCGCGGCCGGTTGCGACGGGCGTCGTTAAGGCGGGACAGAGAAGCTCAAGCGGATTGAAGTTCGACGAAGGCCCGGTAGCGGCCGTCGGGATTGTCGAGAAGGTCCTTGGGCGGACCCTGTTCGACGATCTGCCCGTCCTCGAGGAACACGACGCGGTCGGCGCGCGCCACGGTCGACAGCCGGTGGGCGATGACCACGACGAGCTTGTCTTTGGCGGCCTCCTCGAGGGCGTCGACGAGATAGGACTCGGTTTCGGGGTCGAGGGCGGAAGTGGGTTCGTCGAGGATGAGGATGCTCGCGTCCTGAAGGAGGCCGCGGGCGATGGCGATGCGTTGTTTCTGCCCGACGGACAGTTTGCTGGTCACCGTGCCAAGTCGCGTGTTGTAGCCATCGGGCAGTTCGGTGATGAAGTCATGGGCGCCTGCGACCTTGGCGACACGTTCGACTTCGGCGAGCGTGGCGTCGTGCTTCGCGTAACGGATGTTGTCGAGAATGGAGTCGGAGAACAGCTGCGTCTCCTGGAAAACGTAGGCAACCTGGCGGCGCAGGCTTGCGACCGAGAAGCTGGAGACGTCGACGCCGTCGATCGTCAGCGTGCCTTCGGTGGGTGCGTGGAACGCGGGTAACAGGTGGGCGAGGGTGGTCTTCCCGGCGCCCGTGGGGCCGACGAGGGCGATGATGTCGCCGACGTCGGCAGCGAGGTCGATGCTCGCGAGGGCGCGCCGACCGTCCGGATAGACGAGGCCGACGTCGCGCATCTCGAACCCGTTGGTGACCCGCCCTATGCGCCTTCCGGTGGCATACGACTCGCCCGGCAGGTCCATTAGGAAGAACACCCGGCGCACGCCGGGGATGTTGTGCTGGATTCGAATCCAGACGTAGGGGATTGCCGTCAGCGCGCCCGAAAACCAAGCGTAGTAGTAGATCAAGACGCCGTAGTCGCCGGGGGTTAGAACGCCTTCGATCACGCGTGCGCTGATCAGGTAGAACGCGACGAGGCCCATCAACCCGCGCGCGACGCCCATCGAAGCTCGGACCATGAGGCTCACCAGCACTTGGCCGCGGAAGCGCTTGAACGACTCACTGCTGTGTCGGTCGAACCGACCGCGCTCCTGGCGGTTGCCGCCGAGGCTTTGCACCGCCAAGACGTTGCTCATGCCTTCCTCGACGTTGCCGGTGGTCACCGCACCTGCGGCCCGGCTCGCCTGGCTCTTGCGGCGCATCAGCCGAGGGAAAGGGATGATCGCGAGCCACTGCATGGGCAGGATGAAGAGGGCCAGGTAGACGACTTCCGGTGCATCGCCGTAGTTGAACGACATCACCAGCAGGATGACGAAAGCGGTGATGATCGCCAGCACGGGCGACATGATGATCTGGTAGAAGACGTTGGTCAGCGCCGGCGTGTCGTACACCACCCGGTACAGGCTGTCGCCGATTCGCTGGTCGTTCAGGATGCGCATCGGCAAGGCTTGGATACGTTCGAACAGCTGGGATCGGAGTAGGTGGTTCAGCGCTTGGGAGAGCCGTAACTGCAATCGGAACTCCACGAACCCGACGATGCCCGCGAACTTGCTGTACGCCGCGTTCGCCTCGTTCTCGGTCTGGGTGGCCGTGTCATGGCCTTCCTCGAGTTGGGCCTCGGTAAAGTCCGTTGCGGTCCCGAATGCACCGAACGCGACCACCAACACGGCGCCTAGCCCGACGATCCAGAGCATCATCTCGGCGGGTCCCATGCCGTCGAGGAAACGCACGAAGGGCGCGAAATAGGACGGGAACGCCTCGGGGTCGGTGGGTGTCCCCAACACGACGTTGTCGATGACGATCTTCAGCGGCCAGGGCAGGAGCAGCGGCGATAGCAGGGACAACCACATCAGGAGGAACTTCGCCGCGAAGCGCGCCTTGAAGTGGCCGATGTAGGTAATGGCGCGCCCAACCAGAGCAAGGGTCTCCCGGAAGTCCGTGTCGGTTTGAACATCCAGTGGGCTGGCGGCCGCGTCGAGCCGTTGCTCCTGGTCGCGTTGGGATCCCGGCGTCGGGGATCCGGGGGTGGGTGTCCCTTCGATCCCTTCGATCACGGAGTGGGTGTCCCTTCAATCATTGGAGCCGTTGCTCCAGGTCGCGTCGGTTTGCCGGCGTCGGGGATCCCGGAGTGGTTGTCCCATCGGCCATGGCCCATCGGCCATCGAGTGGGTATCCCATCGGCCCCTCTGAATGGGTGTCCCCTCGGCCCCATCCCATCCTGAGTGGGTGTCCCACGGCCCCACCCATTGAGTGGGTGTCCCATCGGCCCCACCCCATCGGCCCGACCTTGAGTGGGTGTCCCATCGGCCCCACCCCTGCTGCCGTCGGGCATCCGGGGTGGGTGTCCCTTTCTTGGCCTTCGACATGGCCTCGCCTTTCTTGGCCCGGGGTGGGTGTCCCTTCGACATGCCCGGGGTGGGTGTCCCTTCGACATTGCCCTTCGACATTGCCCCACCATCGGCCCCATCCCACCTTCGGCCATTCGCGCCTTCGGCCATTGCGTTTTCTTCGGCCATTGCCGCTAGCCCGCCACGACCTTCTCGGAGAGCGCCGCCTCCGTCTCGACGAAGCGGCGATACCGTCCGTCGGGGATCGCCATGAGTTCGTCGT
>JAGWBM010000102.1:6107-6808 GCA_021295895.1 Pseudomonadales bacterium | reverse complement strand
CTCCGAGTGACCGCGTACGTAGTCGTAGCTCTTGGTCGAACCGTTGTGGTTGTTGAACGCGACGCAGGGCGAAATCACGTCGATGAACGCGAAGCCCTTGTGCATGAGTCCCGCCTGGATCAGCGGAACCAGTTGCCCCTTGTCACCGGAGAAACTCCGGGCCACGAAGCTGGCGCCGATCTGCAGGGCCATGGACACGAGATCGATGGGTTCGTAGAGGTTCGGCACGCCCTTCTTGCTGGTCGAGCCCTTGTCGTTGGTGGCCGAGAACTGCCCCTTGGTGAGCCCGTAGGTGCCGTTGTTGTCCACGATGTAGAGCATGTTGATGCGCCGGCGCACGATATGGGCGAACTGGCCGATGCCGATCGAGGCGCTGTCGCCGTCGCCGGAGACCCCGATGCAATAGAGTTCGCGGTTGGCCAGGTTGGCGCCCGTCGCCACCGACGGCATGCGGCCATGCACGGAGTTGAAACCGTGGGAGTGGCTCAGGAAGTAGCTGGGCGTCTTCGACGAGCAGCCGATGCCCGATACCTTGGCAAACTTGTGAGGCGGCAACGACAACTCGGCGCAGGCCTGGACGATGGCGGCGGACACCGAGTCGTGCCCGCATCCCGCGCACAACGTCGACACCGAGCCCTCGTAGTCCCGCCGGGTGAGTCCCAGTTCGTTGACCGGGAGCAGCGGATGCCGAACGCGGGGTT
>JAGWBM010000102.1:0-6048 GCA_021295895.1 Pseudomonadales bacterium | reverse complement strand
GAGCCGCGGTACGTTGTATTCGACGAGCTTTTCGCTGACCTGCTCGTAGATGGTGTCCGCCGAAATCGAGAAACCGCCGTAGTAAAGCACCGAGTCGATGCGCGCCGGGTCCAGCCCCAGGTCGTTTACCAGCAGCGTCTTCATCTGGGCGTCCCGATTCTGCTCGGCGAGGAAGACGATCTCGTGCCGGTCGATGAAGTTGCGTACCTCGTCGGTGAACGGGAACGCGCGAATGCGCAAGGTGTCGATCTCGACGCCGTCGTCGGCCAGCCGGTCCAAGGCCTCCGGTATGGGCAGCGCCGTCGTGCCGTAGAACATGATCCCCACCGAGCGTCCCCGGTCCTCGATGTCCGGTGCCGGCACGAGCTTGCGTGCCGTTTCCCACTTCTTGAGCAGGCGATCCATGTTGGCGCTGTAGTGCTCCGGCGCTTCGGTATAGGCGGCGTATTCGTCCCGCGAGGTGCCCCGGGTAAAGAACGCGCCCTTCTCCGGATGCGTACCCGGCAACGTACGGTAGCCGATGCCGTCGCCGTCCACATCGAGATACCGGCCGAAGGTCTCGATTCTTTCCAGGTCTTCCGCGCCCAGCACCTTGCCTCGGTCAAGGCGGCGCGCGTCATCCCAGGTAAAGGGGTCGGCCATGTTGTCGTTCATGCCGAGTTCGAGGTCCGACATAACCAGGATCGGCGTCTGCAGCCGGTCGGCGAGATCGAGCGCCGTGACCGCGAAATCGAAACACTCGTTGGGCGTCGACGGGAACAGCAGCGGATGCCGGGTATCGCCATGTGACGCGTAGGCCGCCGACAGCAGATCGCCCTGCTGGGTACGGGTCGGCATGCCGGTGGACGGACCGGTACGCTGGATGTCCCAGAGCACCGCCGGAATTTCGGCGAAGTAGGCGAGCCCCAGGAACTCCGTCATCAGCGAAAGACCCGGTCCGCTCGTCGCGGTGAATGCCCGGGCGCCGTTCCAGCCGGCGCCGATCACGATGCCCATCGCGGCGAGTTCGTCCTCCGCCTGGACGATCGCGAAGTTGCGGTCGCCGTTCTCGTCAACGCGCAATCGGTTGCAGTACTGCTCGAACGCTTCCGCCAAGGACGTGGACGGCGTGATCGGGTACCACGCGCACACGGTGGCCCCGCCGTAGATGGCGCCGATCGCGGCGGCGGTGTTGCCGTCGACCAGAATCTTGTCGCTGGCGGCATTCGAATAGCGCACCTGGATGGGTAGGGGACCGTCGAGGTAGTCGAGAACGTAGTTGCGACCGATCTCCAAGGCGTGGATGTTCGGCGCGATCAAGTCGTCCTTGCCCTTGTACTGCGCCGATACCATGCCGGTGATCACGTCGAAGTCGATGTTGATAAGACCTGACAGGGCACCTAGGTAGACGATGTTCTTGAACAGCGCGCGATGCTTCGGATTCGGAAACTCGGGCAGCACAAGCTGCGAGATCGGCACCCCGACGTGGTTGACGTCGGACCGACGCAAGCGCCGGTCGAGTTCCTTCGAGTTGTCGTAGAGCAGGAAACCTCCGGGCACGATGGACGCCACGTCCTCGGCGAAGGTCTCAGCGTTCATCGCCACCATGATGTCGACGCCTTCGCGGCGTCCGGCATAGCCCTTCTCCGAGACCCGCACTTCGAACCAGGTGGGCAGGCCCTCGATGTTGGACGGAAAGATGTTGCGCGTGGCGACGGGGATCCCCATTCGGAAAAGCGCCTTCGCGAACATTCCGTTGGCGGAGGCCGAGCCGGAGCCGTTGACGTTTGCGAAACGGATGACGAAGTCGTTGTAGGACGTTTGCCTATCGCGCACGGCCTCGGCCGCCGAATCCCCGTCGAGGACGACCGGTGTTCCCGCGTCGGTCATCAAGACGCGTATGAGCCCAGTTGCGGGGTGTGGATGACGGACTTCTGCATATCCCAAGCGTTGGTCGGACAGCGCTCCGCGCACAGGCCGCAGTGCAGGCAGACATCCTCGTCCTTGGCCATGACCCGCCCCGTCGGAAGTTCCTCGGACACGTAGATGTCCTGTTCGTCGTTGTCCGCTGGCGCCATCAGCGATGCACGCAGTTCGGGCTCGTCCGCATTCGCCGTGAACGTGATGCAGTCCATGGGGCAGATGTCGACGCAGGCGTCGCACTCGATGCAGAGACTCTCGGTGAATACGGTCTGCACATCGCAGTTGAGACAACGTTGCGCTTCCTTCAGTCCCAACCGGGCATCGAAACCGAGTTCCACCTCGATCTTGATGTTGTCGAGCGCTTTGCGCTTGTTGGCATGGGGCACCAGGAAACGCTTGGCGTCATCGTGCTCGGCGTCGTAGCTCCACTGGTGGACGCCCATCTTCTGGCTGATCAGGTTGACGCCTTCGGGTGGTCGATCCTTCTTGATGTCCTTGCCCTGGCACATCAGGTGGATCGAGATGGCCGCCTTGTGGGCGTGCGCCGACGCCCAGATGATGTTCTCGGGACCGAGCGCGGAGTCGCCGCCGAAGAAGATCTTCGGGTGGCTGGACTGCAGGGTGTCCTCGTCGAGGATCGGGCAGTCCCACTTGTCGAACTCGATCCCCACGGTGCGCTCGACCCACGGACAGTGGTTCTCCTGCCCGATGGCCATGAGCACGTGGTCGCATTCCACGACGACATCCGGTTCGCCGCTCGGTTCGTAGCGGTACCGGCCCTTGCCGTCGGGGATCGGCCGCACGCATTCGAAGACGATGCCGGTGAGCTTGCCGTTGTCGTGCAGGAACTCCTTGGGCGGGCGGTTGTTGATGATCGGGATGCCTTCCGACATCGCATCTTCCTTTTCCCACTCGGAGGCCTTCATGACGTCGAAGGCGGAGCGGACCACCACCGTTACGCGCTCGGCACCCAGGCGCTTGGAAGTGCGGCAGCAGTCCATCGCGGTGTTGCCGCCACCCATGACGATCACCTTGCCGGAAATGGACGAGGTATGTCCGAAGGCCACGCTCGAGAGCCAGTCGATGCCGATGGAGATGTGGTCGTCGACCTCCTGGCGACCCGGCAGGTCGAGATCGCGTCCCCGGGGCGCACCGGTACCGACGAAATAGGCGTCGTAGTCCATGTCGAGCATTTCCTTCATGCTCGTGATCTCGTACCCGAAGTGGGCGTTGACCCCCATGTTGAGGATGAGGTCGACCTCCTCCTCGAGAACGTCGGCCGGTAGCCGGAACGCGGGTATCTGGCTGCGCATCATGCCGCCACCCGCCGGATCCCGGTCGAACATATCGATCTCGTAGCCGAACGGCAGCAGATCCCGTGCCACGGCCAGCGACGCCGGACCCGCACCCATGAGGCAGATGCGCTTGCCGTTCTTCTTCTTGGGTACCCGGGGAAGGTAGTCGGAAATGTCCCCCTTGTGATCTGCGGCGACACGTTTCAAGCGGCAAATCGCGACCGGCTTCTCCTCGGTGCGGACACGCCGGCAGGCGGGCTCGCACGGTCGGTCGCAGGTTCGCCCGAGGATGCCCGGGAAGACGTTCGAATCCCAGTTCAGCATATACGCTTCGGTGAAGCGTTCCTCGGCGATCAAGCGGATGTAGTCAGGCACGGGCGTGTGCGCGGGGCACGCCCATTGGCAGTCCACGACCTTGTGGAAATAATTGGGATCGGCGATGTTTGTCGCTTTCATCGGTGTCGCTGCTGGCGCTTTCCTCACGCCTTCGCGGCGGGACCCCCTTTTTGCCATCCATGCGCGCACGAGAAAGTCCGGCGAGAAAGGCGAGTTCCTCTCTCTCCGGAATCATCGCATTCTAGGGGGTTGACGTGTTGACGCGCAACCGGATCAGACGCGCGTGTACCCCACCCTCTGCCCGGGAGCTCGCCGTCAGGAGGGCGTGTCAATCGTCCGGTTCGGCTGCGACGGGGCAACGAGGATAGGTGGAGCCGTCGCCGCGGGTTCCGTCGAGTGCGGGTAATCCATGTGCAACGTCGCTCTCGTCGAGCACACCAATCTCGCCGTTGTCGCGGTACCGAAGCCCGTATCCGTAGGGAAACAAGGGCGCGTACCCCGCTTCGCCGACGTTCAGCGGCGTATGCAACGCATGGCGGGGCCAAGAGAAGGACAACCGACCGTGAAAGTCGTAGCCCACGTTCCCCTGGGGACCGCAAAACAGCACGTCGGCCACGCCCGCACCCTCCGTGCCAGGAAGCCAGGCGACCACGAAGGCATCCGATGCATTGAGTTCGGGGTTCACCCAGAGGGGTCGCCCGGTGAGGAAAATGGACACCGTGGGTATGCCCCGCTCCTTCATTCTGCGCAGGATGGCAAGCGGTTGCGGATCGAGCGCCGAGTAGCTCAGATGATTGCGATCGCCATCGCCTTCCGCATAGGGATTCTCGCCGAATACCACCACGGCCACGTCGGGCGCTTCGTCGCCGAATTCGCCGTTGGGACTCAGCACCACGGATCCGCCATTGTGGGGCACCGCCTGAGCAAAGCCGTCGAATATCGATGTGCCGGTGGGAAAGTCGGCAGCGTCGTTGCCCGTGCCCTGCCAGGTGAGCGTCCAGCCACCACACTGTTTGCCGATGTCGTGAGCACCGTCGCCGGCGACCAACACCTTGACGTCGCGCCGCAGCGGCAGCACGCCATCGTTCTTGAGCAGTACCAGGGACCGGCGTACGGCCCGCCGGGCAAGGTCGCGGTGAGCCGGGTCGCCGAGCGCATTGCTGTCTTGGGCCGCGGGACGCTGCGACGGTCGACTACCCGAAAACAGCTGGGCCCGCGCCTTGACCCGCAGGATACGCCGCACCGCATCATCGATCCGCGCCATCGGAACATTGCCGGCCCCGACCTGCTGCAACAGGTCGTGGTACGTGCGCCGCCACTCGCCACCCACCATCAGCATGTCGACGCCGGCGTTCACCGAACGCGCGCACGCCTCGGCCGGGTCGTCGGCGACTTGCAGGAATCCGTCCCAGTCGCTGACCACGAAACCATCGAAGCCGAGACCACCTTTCAACACATCGGTCAACAGGTAGCGGTGGCCGTGAACCTTGTTGCCCAGCCAACTGTTGTAGGCCGCCATCACGGTCTGGGCACCTGCGGCGATGGCAGCACGATGGCCGCCCCCGTGGACATCCCGCAACATCTCCTCCGAACAGACCGCATCGCCCTGATCCTGCCCATCGGTCGTCTGGCCTTCACCGATGAAGTGTTTCGACGTAGCCAAGACCCGCCCCTGTCCAAGGAAGCCGGCACCGCCAGCATCACCCTGAAGGCCGGTGACCATACGACCGGCGTATTCGACCACCAGGTCGGGATGTTCGGAATAGCCTTCGTATGTACGTCCCCAGCGGTCGTCGCGCACCACCGCCAAGGTGGGCGCGAAAGTCCAGTCCAGGCCCGTGGCGGCCACCTCGCGCGCCGTCGCGACGCCGATGGCGTGCACCAGGTCGCCGTCGCGTGTGGCACCGAGGCCGATGTTGTGGGGAAACACCGTGGCACCGTAGACGTTCGAGTGGCCGTGGACCGCATCCGTTCCCCACAGCATCGGGATGGCGTCCGCGAATCGCTCCTGCCCGACCACCGCGTCGTAGTAGGCATCGGCGAGCGACAGCCAATCGTCCAAACTCGCCTGCTTATTGCCACCGGGGGAACTGCCGCCACCGTTGAGAATGGACCCAAGCGCGAATTCTCCCGCCTCCCCGGGCGTCGCGTTCCCGATTTCGGCCTGGATCATCTGCCCTACCTTCCGTTCGACGGAAAGGCTCTGCAGATATCGATCGACGGTTCGCGCAACCGCTCGTTCGGACGACTGCCTGTGGTCGAGCGGGTTGGCATGCGCTCGCCATCGCGACACTAGCTCGCGCATGGTTCCATGAAGTTGGGCTCGGGAACGAAATCGAGCAAACGTTACGGTGCCGATGACAACGTTGTCAACACGAACGTGGCGAACGTCGCCCGTTAGGCAAGACTCGCCTTGCAGTAGTGATCGATGAATCGCGGGTGGTCGGGAAGTTGATCGACCATGTTGGCGACCGTACCGTGGATGCCGGAAAGGAACTTGGTCAGTTCGTCCTCG
>JAGWBM010000101.1 GCA_021295895.1 Pseudomonadales bacterium | reverse complement strand
CTAGCTGGGCCAGGATGTCCCGTCCGTACGGCGTATGCATCACCGAGTAGTCGGTCAGCTTCGTGTCCCACAGGCAGAAGCCGTCATGGTGCTTGGTGGTGATCACGACGAAGCTCATGCCGGCGCTCTCGGCCGCGACCAGCCACTCGTCGGGATCGAAGCGGTCCGGGTCGAAGCGGTGGACGAGCTGCTCGTAGTCGCGCCGCTTCATGTCCGAGCGCCACAGGATCTGCTCGTGCCAGGCCGGGATCGCGTACAAGCCCCAGTGGATGAACATCCCGAGCCGCTCCGTGAAGTACCGGTCGCGCGCGTCGCCGAATGGTCTGATCATGGTCGCCTCCCTGCTCGCGGCATCTTATCTTGACCACCACGGGGCCGCTGCGTACGGTATAACGTACGGAGAGGAAGCGATGGCGACCATGAATGCCACCAACGCGCGGAAGAACCTGTATCGGCTCATAGACGAAGTGAGCGAGACGCATACGCCGATCACGATCACGGGAAAGGACCGGTCGGCGGTACTGGTCAGCGAAGAGGACTGGAACGCGATTCAGGAGACCTTGTATCTGTCCTCCATCCCCGGCATGGCCGACTCGATACGGCAAGGGATCGAGACCCCCGTGGAGGAGTGCGGCACAGAGCCTGGGTGGTGATGTACCGGCTGGTGTTCACCAGACAGGCCCGGAAGGACGCGCGCAAGGTGGCTGCGGCTGGGCTCCGGACGAACGTGGAACGACTGCTACAGGTGCTGCGCGAGGATCCGTTTCGCAGTCCGCCGCTGTTCGAGAAGCTGGTTGGCGATCTCACGGGAGCGTTCTCGCGACGTATCAACATTCAGCATCGTCTCGTGTATCAGGTCCTCGACCGAGAGCGAACCGTCAAGGTGCTGCGAATGTGGACGCACTATGGCGAATAGCTCTCGAATCGGACATGATCGACGGATGAGCACCGCTGACAGGACGCCGAGGTCGTTCTCGCCTTCTGCCACGTCTGTCGGCGACTTCGACTTCACCGCTGGGCAGGTGGACGTCGCCGCCATGACGGCAGCGTACCGCAGGCACGGCGCCGTGGTGATCCGCGGGTTGTCTAGCGACTACGTGGCGGACCTGCTGCGGGACATGGAGGCGATCCTGAAGCAGAGCCAGGCGCTCCTTCCCGAGGCGGCCACGGCGAAGCACCACGCCAACGCCGTGACGACGCCGGACGGCACGCTGTTCAACGCCGACCCCAGCGATCCGGGGCGCATGGTCGTCAACACGTTGCGGCTGAACGCGATGATTTCGGGAGCCTTCCTGCGCTCGCTGGTCAACCCGGAGTTGCTCGATCTTCTGGCGGCGCTGATCGGCCCGGATATCGAGCTGTGGAAGTGGGGCCAGTGCGTCTACAAGCAGCCCAGGACGGGCGTGCCCAAGTCGCTGCACCAGGACGGCTACTACTTCGAGCACAGGCTGCAGAGCCCGACGGCGGTGCTCAGCTACGCCGTCGATGTCGACATGGGCAATGCCCCGCTGTACGTGGTGCCGGGCTCGCACGAGCTGGGGCTGATACGGCACGAGGACGACCGCTGGGCCGGCTTCGCGCTCAACGATCCGGTGTGGTGGGAACGCGCGGTGCCGATCGAGGGCCGGGCCGGGGACGCCGTGATCTTCCACACCTGCACCATTCACGGCTCGCCCGACAACCGCTCGGACCGGCCGCGCCCGGTGTTCATCCAGCGCTACCGCCGCGCGGACGACTTCTGCGTGATCGATGTGGCCAACGTCGCCGACCGGCAGCGCGCCGAACAGGCGCCGATTACGGCCAAGACCGAGGACGACTGGGGACTGATGGTACGCGGCATCCGCCGCTATCAGCCGGAGCGGGAGTCGTCGTCATGAAGTACTCCTGCGCCATTCACGAAGGTTCCCCGTGAAGGGTAGTGGAGGCGAGTAGCGGCCTCGTCCGCGCCTTCACCCACATAGCGACCAGTCGTGCCAGCAACCTCGTGCGATGTCTCGGGTCGGTTTCGGATCGCTCCGGAGCCGGAGCGCCCGTAGACTGACTCGCACATGTTATATCATAGTACTATCGATGGGAGCCCTGTCCGGCCGATTCGTCGTGCGTGTGTCTCCGCGGCTGCACGGCGCCTTGCGCGAGCGGGCTGCTCGGATGGGTGTGTCACTGAACGAAGTGTGCCGCGGCGCACTTGCGGCAGCGGTCGACGCGGAAGCTGGAGGGGCGACCCCGGCGTCGGTGCTGCCGGACCACGGGATGCTGGCCCGGATCACCGAGTCCTATCGGCCGGCCATCGTCGGGGTGATCCTGTTCGGCTCCCGTGCGCAGGGCACCGCGAGGCTGGACTCCGACTGGGATGTCGTGCTGGTCATGACGCCGACGACAGCGCTCTCACGCGATCTGTATCGGACGTGGGATGAGCGCATCGATCGCGGCACGCGGGAGCCGTTGGTGAATCCGCACTTCATCCACTTGCCATCGCCGGCGGGCGGTGGATCGTTGTGGTTGGAGGCGGCGTTGCACGGACAGGTGCTGTGGCAACGCGACGCAGGTCTGACGCGCCGCCTGGCGAGCGCTCGGGAGCGGATAGCGGCGGGTCAGGTGCGCCGGCGCATCGCGTATGGAACCCCGTACTGGGTGCACGGACAGCCTGATGTACAACCCTGACCTCACCGCGGACTACCTGCAGCGCGCCGCCAGCAGGCTCAAGGCGATCGAGGTGCTGCTGGTGGAGTCGAGTTGGGCGGATGTCGTGCGCGAGTCGCAGGAGGTGGTCGAGATCTGTCTCAAGGCGCTGCTTCGCCACGTCCGCATCGAGGTTCCGCGCCTGCATGACGTGAGTCCCGTGCTCGAGGACAACCGCGATCGTCTGCCGGCGGCGGCGCTGTCCCACCTGGATCGTCTGAGCGAGGTGTCGCGTTCGCTGCGACGCGACCGCGAGCTCGCCTTCTATGGGAGCGAGGATCTGACGCCGAACGCGTTCTATCGTCAGGAGGACGCGGAGAAGGCGCTGCAGGCTGCTGCATTCGTGCACCGCACCGTACTGGACGCGGTGCAGGAGTCGGGTCCATAGCTCCTCGCCTCGCTTCCGTCCTGACTACGTTTCGCAGGGCTCCTCGGATTGGCTGATCCACCTTCGCGTGAGCCGTGACAGCTCGCCGACGGCTCCGGCACCTTCAGCCACGAAGCGCATGATCCGTCCGAATCGCAGGTCGAGGTACTCGTGCGCCATCAGGTTGCGCAGCGCTGCCAGCGGCTGCAGGCGTCCGGACAGCGCGGCGAAGTCGGGCAGAGTCTCCAGGTCGGCGAGGATCTGACCGTACGTGTAGGGGATCGGACGTTGAGCGCACGACAGCACGATCTTGCCGATGTCGATCGCGGCGTTGATCAGGATCTCCACCCAGCGGTCGAGATTGCGCCGCAGGTCGCGGTCGGATCGATAGCGATGCTGCGTGACGTCCCGGAATCGCTCGCGGTCCTCCATCTCCGTGTCGATGAAGTCGGCGATCCGTTCGAGCCGGCTGCGATCGACCGGTGAGAGCGAGCGGCTGCGGTCGCGGATCGCCCGGTACTCGCGCTCGGTCTGCAGGAAGTCGATGGCCACCGAGGTGACCGCGAGGAAATATCGCGAGTAGAACGCCGCGTCCCGCATCAGGACCACGCGTCCGGACGTGAGCGCCGACGAGCACACCGTCGCCGGAGCCCGGTTCATGACCAGGAGCTCCACGTTGCGCTGCGTCGTTCGCTCCAGGGCGATCTGGATCTCGGTCTCCCTGTCGATCTCCCGCTCCTGCTCGATTTCGAGCCGGCCGGCCGATGCGCCGTAGACCGCCACGTCGACGTCGGAGTCGGGCCGCATCCTGCCGGAAGCGGCCGATCCGAACAGAACGGCGAAAGTCAGGTGTGGAAAGCGCTCCAACTCCGAGGCGACCGCCGAGGCGATCTCATCGGCTGTCAACATCGGATTCATCGTCGCTCACCCGGAGGGGTGGGGCGCCGCTCATGCCAGTCGCTCCCACCGTGCGGGATCGATGGCGCCGATCACCGGCCGGCCCGCGAAGAAGTCCTCCAGCGCGTTCACCGTGGCATCGCCGATGCGGCGATGACCAAACCGGCCGTGCCCGGCCACGTGCGGCGTCAGGATTACGTTCTGCATCGAACGCAACGGACTGTCGGCCGGCAGCGGCTCCGGCGTCGTGACGTCCAGCGCCACCCGGATACGGCCGCCGTCCGCCTCCCGGATCAGCGCGTCGTGGTCGATCAGGCTTCCCCGCGCGGTGTTGACCAGCACGGCGCCGTCGCGCAGCAGGCGGAGTTGCTCGGTGCCGACCATGTGGTCGGTCTCCGGGATGCTCGGCGCGTGCAGGGACACGATGTCCGAGCGGGCGAACAGATCGTTCAGCTCGACGCTCTCGACCTGCAAGGCATGGGCATCCGCGGCGGCGAGGTAGGGGTCATAGACCAGAATCCGGACCGCGAACGGTCGCAGCGCTCGGATCACCTCGCGGCCGACGTCGCCGGCACCGACAAGGCCGACGGTGGCGCCGGTCAGATACTGATCGCCCACCGGTATCTCCGGCGTGCGCCAGCCGCCGGTGCCGCGCAGGTGCAGGGCGTAATCCATCAGGCGCTTCGCGCTCATGATGATCAGGCCGAGCGCGGTCTCGGCCACGTTGCAGGCGATCGGTACCGTGGCCGTGGACACGCAGATGCGGCGCGGAACGATGTAGTCCGTCCACACCTGGGCCAGCATGCGGCGCACCGAGCCGGCCGAGTGGGCGATGATCCGCAGCCGATCGGCCGCCTCCATGATCGCGGGTGTGATCGGCGGCGGTCCGCCGGATGCCGGGGCTGCCCAGCCGGTGACGAGCGCATCGTGACCGCCGATCAGGGAGCGGATCCGCTCTTCGGTCAGGTCGCGGTCGCTCTCGTTGCGGGTCACCTCGAATGCCGCCTGCAGGCGCGCCCAGGACTCCGGGGTGAACACCTTCTCGGTATGCTCGCGCGCGGGCAGGTGCAGGACACGCGGCTTGCGCTCCGCGGCGGTATCAGCCGGCATGGCGTACTCCCTCCTTGTGGCCGATCCCGGTGTCACCGGTAGCGGCCTGCCAGTTGCGGATGCGAGCGGTCAGTTCGCGACAGCGCTCGTCGTGCTCCGGGCGGAAGGCCAGGTTGGCGGTCTCGCCCGGATCGTCGTTCAGGTCGTAGAGCTCGTGCTGGCCGGCGGGGCTCAGGCAGAACTTCCACCCCTCGGGCGTGACGATGCAGCGCACGGCGTCGGCAAGGTCGGCCAGCCCGGCCTCGCGCGTGGTCACCTCGGCCAGGTAGTCGGGCAGCGGGTCACGCTTCAGATCCTCGTGGACCAGGTAGTTGATGTCCGTCCACTCCACGAACGCGGGCCGTGGCGGCGGATCGGCGCCGTCCAGCCACGGGGTGAGCGACCTGCCCTGCAGGTGCTCGGGCGCGGCGACGCCCAGCTCGTCGAGCACGGTCGGCACGATGTCCACGTGACCCACCGGCGCGTGCACGTGCCGGGCTTCGCGCTGCCCCGGCCGGCTGACCAGCAACGGCACGCCGATCGACTCCTCGTACATCAGGTTCTTGCCGAAGAGCTGGTGGCTGCCGGCCAGCTCGCCGTGATCGGCGGTGAGGATCACCAGCGTGTCCTCGGCCGCACCGCTGGCGTCGAGCTGGTCGAACACCCGGCCGAGCGCCCGGTCGACCTGCGTGCACAGGCCCCAGTAGCGCTGGATCAGCAGGCGCCACGCCAGCTCCGAGCGCAGGGCGATGCCGTCCTTGCGGTGGTGCAGCACGGACAGGTGCTCCAGCAGCGCCTTGCGGGGCTGCTCCGGGCCGGGCGGATGGTGCCAGTTGTCCGGCAGCGGCACCTGTTCGAAGGGGTGAAGGTCGTCCAGGGGGCCCGACAGCGGGTCGTGCGGCTCGTAGAAGCAGAGGGTGAGGGCGAACGGCTTGCCGGCGTGGCGGCGAATGAAGTCGCACGCCTTGGTGGCGATGTTGGACGGACCGCCGAGGTGCTCGGGGATGGCGGGCCGGTCCGCCTTGCCGAAGCGTACGTCCGTGAGCGCGCAGCAGGTGGTCGGGGGCGATGTCGTTGAAGTCGAGCTCGTCGATGCCCTCGGCGCGCGGGGCCGGACCCCCGGCGTACCGGTGACTGCCGCTGCGGCCGAAGAACCCGCAGACCCAGCGATCGTCGAGCAGATCGGTCAGGCAGGGGACGTGGTCGTGCATGGGATGCTCGCCCAGCGTGACCTGGCCGTTGTAGTGGGGATACGTGCCGGTGAACAGGCAGGCGCGCGCCGGACCGCACACCGGCTGCGCGCAGTAGGCGCGGTGGAACACGGTGCTCCGCTCGGCCAGCGCGTTCATGCGCGGCACCCGGATGCGGTCGTTGCCGTAGGCGGACAGGGTGGAGCGCGCCTGCTGATCGTTGACGATCAGCAGCAGGTTCGGGGGCGTCGACGAGGACGGCTGGGGCATCGC
>JAGWBM010000100.1:13047-13576 GCA_021295895.1 Pseudomonadales bacterium | reverse complement strand
GTCACGGCACCCGGAACCGGCGAGGTGATCAGGTCGGTGATCAATGCGGACGCATCCACCGCCGACTTCCGGTTCACGCTGCTCGACGACGATGTCCTGAACTACGGCTGGCGGTTCACCGTGCCGGTCACCACGACCGACTGGAACGTGGAGGCCAGCGGCGGCTATGAGCACGCTCGGAAAGTGCGCACCTACCGGCAGTCGCAGTTCCGCCTCGGCGCCTTCGCCGTCGCGGATCCGTCGATCCTCGCGGGATCCATCGGCGAGGTCTTCTCCGACGCCAACATCATGGACCCCGCCAACGATTTCGTCTTCGACCGGACGGGCACCAACAATCAGAGCTACCTCGCCGCCACCATGACGGATGCCGTGTTCGGCAAGATCGACTTGACGTGGAAGGAGGTCTGGCGACTGTCCGCGGGTGCCCGTTGGGAGGACTACAGGCAGGTGGCGCTCGACTGGAACCCCTACGGCTTCACGATCACCGACCCGGTGGTCACCACCGATCCCGACCGCCTCGAGCAGGCGA
>JAGWBM010000100.1:12590-12961 GCA_021295895.1 Pseudomonadales bacterium | reverse complement strand
TGGAGCGAGACCGTCGTGCGCCCGGATCTGCGCGAGATCACCGACGCCAGCTACATCGACCCGATCACCGACGATCTGGTGGACGGCAATCCGGGGGTGATCCCCGCCGACGTGGCGAACTACGACGTTCGCGCCGAGCTTTTCTTCGACAACGGCGACAATCTGACCGTGTCCGTATTCTACAAGGACATCCTCAGCCCCATTGAGTTCTTCGAGTCGGCGGCCAGCGACACCACCGTGGCGCGGGAGATCGTCAACGCGACCTCGGCGACGGTCTCCGGAGTGGAAGTCGAGGCGCTCAAAACGTTGAGCTTCCTCTCGGGGATCGCCGGCGACTGGATCAACATGTTCTTCGTGCAGGCGAACCTGAC
>JAGWBM010000100.1:6328-12526 GCA_021295895.1 Pseudomonadales bacterium | reverse complement strand
TCGCCAACGCCATGCTCGGCTTCGACAGCGACGACGGCCGGCACACGGCGACAATGGTCTACAACGTCTTCGGCGAACGCCTGTACGTTGCCGGGCGGCTCGGCGCTCCCGACGGCTACGAGCAGCCCTACCACTCCCTCGACTTCACCTACTCGTGGTTCCCCACCGAGACCATCACGGTGAAGGGGAAGCTCAGGAACATCCTCGACGGCACCGTGGAGATCGAGCGGGAGGGCATCGTGGTGTTCAGCGAGCGACCGGGCAGCAGCGCATCGGTCAGCTTCAAGTGGGCGTTCTGAGAAATCAGGCGACGAACGCGAAGCAGATCGGGCCGCGTTCGTTGTCCCGACGTCGAAGCCGAGACTTGAACCACACCGCGTTTTTTGCGATAGACTGAAACGTCTTGTGGCCCGAACGCGGGCCGCGAGGCCTGACATTACCTACTAGAGGGGAGAGATACGAATGGCCGTACGAGATGTCGTTGTTGTAGACAGTGTCCGCACGGGCCTTGCCAAAGCCCACCGCGGCAGCTTCAACCTGACGCGTTCCGATGACATGCTGGCCCACCTGATCGACGCGCTACTCGAGCGCAATCCGAAGGTTACGCCGGAGGAAGTCGAAGACGTCGTGGTCGGCGCCGCTAACCACACCGGCGAACAGGACGGCAACCTGGCCCGATTGGCGGTCGTGCTGTCCAAGTTGCCGATCACCACGGCGGGCATGACCGTCAACCGGTTCTGCTCTTCGGGACTTCAGTCGATCGCCATCGCATCGAACCAGATCGCCTCGGGGCAGACCGAGATCGCCATGGCCGGCGGTGTCGACTCCATCTCGATGGGCGCCCGCCAGCAGCCCGGCAAGGCGAAGCGCAACCAGCGCCTGCTCGACGAGAAGCCCGAGATCTTCATGGCCATGGGCAACACGGCTGAAGTCGTTGCGCGGCGCTACCAGGTGACCCGGGAGATGCAGGACGAATACGCGCTGCAGAGCCAGATGCGTTATGCCAACGCGGAATCTGCCGGTTGGATAGGCGACGAGATCGTCCCGATGACGGCCACCATGAAGAAGGTCGACCGGCAGACCGGCGAAGAGAGTCTCGAGGAAGTCACGGTGACGAGCGACGAGTGCAACCGTCCGACCACGACCATCGAAGCCTTGGCTGGCTTGCCCCCCGCGTTCGAAGAGGACGGTACGGTGACCGCCGGCAATGCGTCGCAGTTGTCCGACGGCGCATCGATGACGATGCTGATGAGCGCCGAACGCGCCAACCAGCTCGGGGTCGAGCCGATGGGCATCTACCGAGGCTTCACCGTCGCGGCCTGCGAACCCGACGAGATGGGCATCGGTCCGGTCTACGCGATTCCGCGCATGCTGGAGAACGCCGGTTTGCGCAAGGAAGACATCGACCTGTGGGAACTCAACGAGGCGTTCGCGTCGCAGTGCGTGTACTGCCGCAACGAGTTGGATCTCGACAACGAGAAGTACAACGTCAACGGCGGCAGCATCGCCATCGGCCACCCGTTCGGGATGACGGGCTCGCGTTGCACGGGTACGGTCCTGCGCGAACTTGAGCGCCGGCAGCAACGCTACGGCGTGGTGACGATGTGCATCGGCGGCGGCCAGGGCGCTGCGGGGCTGTTCGAACGAGCCTAGCCACAAGGCCCGCGACCACCCTAGGCGCTTGGCCGGGAGGGCGGCCTAGATGCACGGCGCAGCGTCATCGTAGGGGACGGGCTTGTCGCGTCCCGGCGCGCCCTTGGGGCGTGATCGAGAATGCTGGCGCATTCTCGTGTCATTCGATCCGGGGATGTGGCCGATGCGGGCCACCGCGCGCCCTAACGGGCGCGACAGGGTCGCCCCTACTGCGCACTCAACGTGAGTCGAAACCGCGTTGAATCCGTCATGTTCTTCCCGGGGACCGACCGCCTATCCCGCCAACACCAGGAACCCGTTACATTTTGATACCGGGGGTAGCTTGGCCGCACCGCCCGTTTTGCGGGAAACTTGCCACGACGACAGTCTTGGTGCTGAGCATTCCGGCGTATGGCAATCGGCGGCAGCAACCCATCGAGAGCGGCCCAACCGACCGCGAGCGGTGTGTGCGCCCTCGTGGTCGTGCTGCTCGCGGCCACGTTGTCGTGGGCGGACGAACCTTCAGCGAAACCCGATCCTCGGGTCGGCATTGGTCTCGACAACGATGGCGTCAACCCGTACTCGAAGCTGAGCAACGAGCAGTTGGGTACTCTGGCCGGCACGTTCGAGGAGCTCGACCGTGACCAGCGCCGCTGGTTCCTCACCGAGGTACGCAAGCGAATGTCCGCCAAAGGCGACCGACCTCAGATCCAAGTCGACAAGGACGACCGGTTTGGTCGAGTTGTCCGCAAGGTCGGTCGCGCCAATCAAGTGTCCCGCAACACACGCAGCCGGGTTGGCTCCCTGCCGTCACGCGAAGAAAACGCCGAAGCCACAAAGGTGTACGGTACGGGCGTCCGGCCCCAGCGCGAGGAAACCCCGGATGACTCGACATCGACGTTGCAGTCCAAGGATCCGTACAAACCAAACGGGTAGACGCCGTGAGTGACGGAGCGAAGCTGCTCGTCGTCGACGACGATCCCGAACTCAGGGAACTGATCACCGCCTACCTGAGCAAACAGGGCTACGACATCGTCGCCGTCGGCGATGGTCGCGCGATGGACCACGCCTTCGCCGTTGGCGGCGTCGATCTCGTCATCCTCGACTTGATGCTGCCCGGCGAAGACGGCCTCGATATCGCCAAGAGGCTGAAGCAGACCACCGATGTGCCAATCATCATCGTCTCGGCCCAGGGTGACGAAATTGACCGGATCGTGGGTCTCGAAGTCGGGGCCGACGACTACATCGGCAAGCCCTTCAATCCGCGTGAACTCCTGGCCCGAGTACGGGCCGTGCTGCGCCGAGTTCGCGGATCCGGAACCGTGGGGCCGTTGGCGCGGATCGTGGAGTTCGGCGACTTCAGACTCGACCTCAATGCGCACCAGCTTTCCCGGAACGGCAGTACGGTCCCCCTGACTTCCGGTGAGTTCGATCTGCTGGGCATACTGGTGCGCCACCCCAACCAGGTTCTCGACAGGGACCGCATACTCGATCTCCTGACCGGTGCCGAACGATCTCCCTTCGACCGCAGCATCGATGTTCGGATCACCCGCCTGCGCAGCAAAATCGAGCCAGACCCCTCGTCACCGCTATTCATCCGCACCATCTGGGGCAAAGGCTACATGTTCTGTCCGGACGCGCTTTGACGGCGACCCGTTCGCGACGGAGGTCGCCGTCCTCCTTGCTGGCGCGAGCCAACCTCGTTCTGGGCATCTCCGCCGCGGCAATTGCGTTGACGTCGATAGTCGCCTTGGCGGTATTCGTCATCCTGCCGATCGAGGACCGTTCGGCCGACGACGAAGCGGGATTGATCGTGTTGTCGGCCCAGACCTGGGTGGAACTCGAAGCCGCGCGCCGCCCCGCCTTCGAGATCGAAATGCTCGAGAACCACGACCTGATCGTGTCTGCCGAAACCCGCGACCTGCCCTTCGTCGGAGAGGGCAACCGCTACTACGACCTCCTGGCGTCGAAACTCCGCGAACGCATCGACGGTCCCGTGCGCCTGATGGCAAGCGACGACCTGCTTTGGGCGAATGTGCCGATGGGGGGGTACGTGATGCAGGTCGGGATCTCGCCTCAGCGGCAGGATATCGAACCGGTGTACGTGGGATTCGTCATCGTGCTATTCGGCGCCGTGATCGTACCGATCACGTCGGGCATCATCGTTCGCCGCGTCGCCCGACCGCTAACGCGGGCCGCTCACGCCGTCGAGGCGTTTCGCGGTACCGAGGCGTTCCAGCCGCTACCTGAAGAAGGACCGGAGGAACTCGTGACCTTGGCAGCCAGCTTCAACGCGATGGCCAGGAACGTCACCGACCTGCTGTCCAATCGCACCACGCTGCTGGCCGGGATCTCCCACGACCTGCGCACGCCGTTGACCCGCATGCGTTTTGCGCTGGAGATGCTTCCCGCCAGCGTGGACGAGAAACTCGTGGAACGCTTCGAGCGGAACCTATCGGCCATGGAGGAATTGATCGACGATGCACTCCGGTTCTCGCGGGGTGCGGGCGAAACCCCGAGCCAAGTCGAGTTTCAGGACTACCTCGAGACCATTCTCCTCGATGTCGACGAGAGTCTCGACATCGAGTGGCGCAACACCCCCCCACGGCTCGTTGAGATCGCGACCGGGGCATTCCAGCGAGTCGTCGCAAACCTCGCGCGCAATGCCCAACGGCACGGAAGCGGCGCGCGACTGGCCGTCGACTACGACGGGGATCTCATCGTGCAAGTAATCGACGATGGCCCCGGCATTCCGCCCGAGGACCGCGAGAAGGTCTTCCGGCCTTTCTACCGCCTAGACGGTTCGCGCAGCCGTGCGACGGGGGGCAGCGGCCTAGGCCTCGCCATCGTCGCACAACTTTGCGGGGCCCACGGCTGGCGGGTCCGACTCGGCGCTAGCCAGAGCGGTGGAACGGTTGCCGAGGTCACGGTGCCCCTCCCACGCCACCGAGAAACGTAACAAAATGACACGATCCCACGCCGCTAGCGAAATCAAACGGTAACAAGACAAGGGGTAGTGTAGCCCCGCGCATCGTTCCAAGATCTGATGCGCCGGAACCATCCCGATCCCCTCTCCGGATCAGCGTTCCAACCTCCCCGGGGCACCTCACCGAGGGCCCCGGGCCTATTTCTACCCCGTGCAAGGAGCTGAGCGCGCTAGTCGTCGCTGCTTCGTCACGGCCGTCAAGACCCACGAATGACGCCGACCGGCCCATCCAGCGCGAATCATGTAAAACTTGCCCACTTGCCGGTTTGGAGGGATTGCAGTGGGGAGCTATCGCGAGATCCGATACGAGGCCGAAGGTCCGCTAGCGCTGGTGACCATCAATCGACCCGAGAAGCACAACGCCATCTCGCTCGCGACCCTGCGCGAGTTGCAGCAGTCCGTTGCAGACGCCGCCGGGAACGACACCATCAAGGTCATCGCAATCACCGGAGCCGGCGGGCGGTCCTTCGCGTCAGGCTCCGATCTCTCGGAGGTTCTCGACCGGGATCTTCACAAAGCCCTGGAACCCATCGTGCAGGGGTTGGCTGAGCAACTCGAGCGCACCCCCAAGCCAACCATCGCCGCCATCGACGGTTTCTGCATGGGTGGCGGGTTGGAGGTGGCGTTGGGGTGCGACCTCAGGATCGCGACGCCGCGCTCCCAGTTCGCGACCCCGGAAGGCAAATTGGGCATCATTCCCGGCGGTGGCGCCACCGCGCGCCTGCCGCGGCTGATCGGCCGGGCGTGGGCGATGGAGATGATGCTGATGGGTGAACCGATCGATGCCAAGAAGGCACTGTCGATCGGCCTGGTGACTCGCCTCGTCGAACCCGAAGAGTTGTTTCCACAAGTGCGCCGCATGTCGGCGCACCTCGCGAGCTTTGCGCCACTCGTCCCGCGTACGATGAAAGCCATGGTGCACTTCGGGATGGAGGCCAGCATGGCCGGGGCATTGATGTTCGAGAAATACGCGCAAGGCGCGTTGGTGCAGACCGAGGACAAGCACGAGGGCATCACGGCCTTTCTCGGCAAACGCAAGCCCATGTTCAAGGGTCGTTGAAGGCTTGCCGTCGCGCCCGGTAGCCAGTCGGACTTCGGCACTGCAGTTCCGGCCCGCTCATTCCCGGCATCCGGATGTCCAGCACCAAGCAATGGCGGCGACGGAAGGGTTCAAACGGCTGGCGTTGAACGCGGCCGGGCGTCGCTCACAATGGTCTTACCCAACGGATGCGTCTTTGCTACCTTTATCCACGTATCCACGGTGCCATGCACCGAGGTCGACCGGCACCTACCAGTGCCGGCGTGGCAGAACACACTGAGGGGAAACAATGGCTGTAGAGAAATTCCCGGTCGAGGCGAGCCACATAATGATGTTCGCCCGATCGATCGGGGACGGCAATCCGATCTACCACGACGAGGAACACGCGAAGGGCACCGAGCCCGGCGGGATCATTGCACCGCCGACTTTCGCTCAGGCAAGCGCCCAATTCGATCCGAACCACGGCCTCCGGCCGAAGATCGACGGTGACGGTTGGTTCGGCTCCGGTGGTGCTCCCAGCGGCGCCAAACCGCGCGGCGAG
>JAGWBM010000100.1:0-6193 GCA_021295895.1 Pseudomonadales bacterium | reverse complement strand
CTGGTTTTCAGCGAATCAGTCACTGAATACCGGGACCAGAACGGCGAACTGGTCGTCACCGCGATCGGCGTCGGCGTACGAACGGAACGTCCCGTCGACCAGGGTTGAGAGAGACTTAAGATGGCATTGAAAGCAAACGAACTCAGCGTCGGCGATACCCACGCAGAACGTCTTGTCGACGATTTGAAGCGCACCCAAATCGTCATGTACGCGGGTGCATCCGGCGACTACAACCCGGTTCACACCGACGAGGTCTTCACCACCGAAGTGGCCGGCTATCCGAGCGTCTTCGCGCACGGCATGCTGACCATGGGCATGACGGGCAAGATGCTGACGAACTACGTGGGCGACGGACGCCTGACCGAGTACGGCGTGCGCTTTACCAACCAGGTGTTTCCCGGCGATACGCTCGACGCGACGGCCACCGTGACGGCCGTAAGGGACGGCATCGTGGAACTCGACGTGTCCACCGTGAATCAGAACGGCGCGGAGGTCCTGAAAGGCTCGGCCAAGGCTCGCGTCGACTGACGGCCAGCGTTCCGGCCGAAGTGTCGGCCCGCGTGCGTTGGCCCAACTTCACGTCGAGTCGAAGGCGCTTCTGAGCGCCGCACACGCATCCGCCATGGCGCCCCGCACGGCGGCTATGGTCTGCGTATGCGCGAAGAAGCCATGGATGAAGCCGTCGTAGCGGATAACCTCGGCGTCAACGCCGGCGTCTGCCAGGGCGCGACCGTAGGCTTCGCCCTCGTCCCGTAGGGGGTCGTACTCCGCGGTCATTACCAACGCCGGCGGGAGCGACGACAGATCGGTCGCGAGTAGCGGGGACGCGTACGGGCTACGGCGATCATCCAGCACGGGTGCGTAGTGGTCCCAGAACCAATGCATCGCTTCGGCCGTTAGCAGGAAGCCCTCGGCATTGTCGCGATAGGACGCCGTGTCGAAGTTGACGCCATCGGTCACCGGATAGACAAGCAGTTGAAAAGCTATCCTCGGCCCGCCGCGGTCCCTCGCCATCTGGGCGACCACGGCTGCGAGATTGCCGCCTGCGCTGTCGCCGACCAAGGCCAACGAGCCAGCATCCCCATCGTGGACGCCCGCGTGCTCGGCCGCCCATAGCGTTGCCGAATAGCAGTCCTCCGCTGCGGCGGGAAATCGATGCTCGGGGGCAAGCCGATAGTCGACCGAGATGACTATCGCGCCCACGCCTCGACAGACCTCCCGGCTTTGGCTATCCGCCGTCGCGAGGTCGCCGATCACCCACCCGCCGCCGTGAAACATCATCACCACCGGAAACGGCCCGTCGCCGTGGGGACGATAGACCCGGGCGGGAACACCCCCGGCCGTGATGTCGGTCACGGCGGACACTTCCACCTGCGGCGCTTCCGCCTGCATGGCTCGGAACATTTCCCGTCCCACCGCCACGGGAACATCCGCCAACGACGGCCCGCCAAGAGCGGCGAGTTGACGCAGCATGTCGTCGTAGCTCGGATTGAGCGGCATGGTTCGAACTCCTCGATCACGTCGGCGTGACAAGCCTATCAAGCCCGACCGCGCGGAATTTCGATCACTTCTTGTCTTCGTCTCTTATCTGCATCCTTCGCCGTGATGGATCCTAACCAATTCCGGTAACATGGCCGGCTTTCGACGTTGAGGACAGCCATGGGCAACGACGCTCCCGACGGGGCGAAGGAAGCCGCCGAAGCGGCACGGCAATTCGCCTTCCTCGAAAACACGCTGCTCAAGAACCGGACCCTGACCATCTTCGGTGAAATCAACAAGGACGTCGCCCAGCGCACTACCGAAAAGCTTCTCGCGCTGTCATTCGAAAGCGCGGATCCCATTACGGTCTTCATCGGCTCGCCGGGCGGACACGTGGAGTCCGGCGACACGATCTTCGACATGATCCGCTTCATCAAGCCGACCGTACGCACGGTGGGCACAGGCTGGGTCGGCAGCATAGCCACGCACATTTACCTCGCCACGGGTCGGGAAAACCGCTTCGCCTTGCCCAATACGCGGTTCCTGATCCACCAACCCGCCGGCGGATTCGGTGGGGACGCCTCGGATATCGAGATCCAGGCGCGCGAGATCGTGAAAACGCGGGAGCGCATCAATCAGATCATCGCCGACGAAACCGGGCAGCCGTTGGAACGGGTGGCGAAGGACGTCGACCGCGACTACTGGATGAGCGTCGAGGAGTCTGTCGAGTACGGATTGGTCGGTTCGGTCATCACCTCGGTGACGGACCTTCCCGCGTGATCCGCGAACTTCGCGTCGGCCTCGCCGAAGGCAACGTAGGCACAGCCGATGGCCGCGTTAGCGCACTGCTCGTGCCGGCCCTGGGAACACATAGAGCGACCGTGACCTTGGGTCACGGTGCCGGAGCGGGAATGACCCACCGCAGTATGGAAGCGATTGCAGAGGCGTTCGCCGATGTCGGCATTGCAACACTGCGCTACAACTTCCCTTTCAAGGAGCAGGGTCGCTCGCGGGTCGACGCCCAGGCCGTATCCACCGCAACGGTCGCCGCCGCACTCGACTGCGCCCGCGGCGAGTCGCCGGGGCCACACCTTCTCGGCGGGCATAGCTACGGCGGGCGCATGGCATCGCACGCGGTGGTTGACCACGGCCTCGACGTGGCAGGCCTCGTGTTCTGCTCGTTCCCGCTGCACACGCCGGCCAAGCCCGGCACGAAACGCGCCGAGCATCTCGACGGCATTGCTGCACCCATGCTGTTCCTGTCCGGCACCCGGGACGGAATGGCCCAGCCGGAGTTGCTGAACGATGTCGCCACGCGCATCGGTGCCACGGTCAACTGGCTGGACACCGCCGACCACGGCTACAAGGTGCTAAAGCGCACGCGCACCCGAACGGACGGTGTATTCGAAGAGATGGCCCACTACGCCAGTGCCTGGCTGGACGCCGTACTTCCCGCCTAACCCCAACGGAAGGAATCCGCATGAAGCTCTGCACTTTCACCCACGGCCAACGAACCCGCATCGGTGTCGTCGTTGGCGAACTCGTCATCGATCTTCCCGCCGTCGCCCCCGACCTACCCGACGACATGATTTCCTTCCTCGCTGCCGGCGACGAGGCCATGGCGGCGGCACGGGAAGCGCAGACCAAGCCCGACGTCGCGTTCCCGGTCGCCGACGTCACGCTGGAAGCACCTGTGCCGCGACCGGGGAAGATCCTTGCCATCGGTCTCAACTACGCGGACCACATCGCCGAGACGGGCGCCGAACCACCGAAGGTCCAGATGTGGTTCAACAAGCAGCACAACGCCACGAACCGACCCTACGGGTCCATCAACAAACCCGCGGTTTCGGACATGCTCGACTACGAGGGCGAACTGGCGTTCGTCGTCGGCAAGCGCGCCAAGCATGTACCGAAGGCGCGTGCCCAGGAAGTCATCGCGGGCTACTGCTGCGGCAACGACGTAAGCGTGCGCGACTGGCAGGCGGCAGCGCGGACCATGCAGATCGGAAAATCGTTCGACACCCACGCGCCGTTCGGCCCGTGGATCGTAACGCCGGACGAGGTCGGCGACCCGCACAGTCTCGGTATCCGTACCGTGGTGAACGACGAGGTTCGGCAGGACTCGAACACCGAGCACCTGATCTTCGACTGCTTCGACCACGTCGAGCACCTCACCAAATCGTTCACGCTGGACCCGGGCGACGTCATATTCACCGGCACGTCATCGGGTGTCGCGGCTGCCATGAAGCCGCCGCAGTGGCTCAAGGTCGGCGACGAAGTGCGCGTCGAGATCGAGCACATCGGGTTCATCGAACACACCGTCGTGGAAGAGGACGCCTCGACCGTAATCGGCTAGCGATCACCGCGCCAGACATCCGTCGTGTTCCGTAGGGGACGCCCTTGTGGCGTCCCGTGATCGGTGATCCAAGGGCACCGCGCGTCAGGACGTGCCGATGGACAGCAGGTTCTCCACCGGTTGGTAGGGTTCCTCCAGGTAGTCGACGAGTTCGGGATCCAGCGTCAGGTCGCATGCCTCGACCAGCTGATCCAACTGTTCGACGCGGGAGACCCCGACCACCGGGGCCTGGACCTCGGGCTTGCCGGCAAGCCACGCTAGCGAGATCTGGGCCGGCGTCTTGCCCAGTTTGCCCGCCACTTCCACCACCCGATCCGCGATCTCGAACGTGGCGGCACCGCGGTACAACCCCTCGGTCCGGACGCGATCGCGTCCCTGGGAGCGATTCGTCGAGCCGGAGCCGAAACCGCCCTTGTACGAGCCAGCGAGGATCCCTCGCGCCAGCGGCGACCACGGCGTCAAGCCCACACCCGTGTGCGCGCAGTAGGGATTCATCTCGCGTTCCTCCTCGCGGTAGACGAGGTTGTAGTGGTTCTGCATGGAGATGAACTTGGTCCAGCCGTTCGCCTCGGCCGTCATCTGAAGTTCGGCGAACTGCCAGGCGAACATCGACGACGCGCCGAGATAGAGCACCTTGCCCGCTTTCACCACGTCGTGCAGTGCCTCGAGGGATTCCTCGATGGGGACCCGGACCTGACCGGGTATGCCGTGGGGATGCCGGTGGATGACCAGCTGATCGACGTAGTCGTGGCCCAAGCGCTCAAGACTCGCGTCCACCCCTTCCAGGATGTGCTTGCGGGACAGGCCGCCCTGGTTGGCGCCGCGCCCCATGGGCATCGAAACCTTGGTGGCGAGGACATATTCGTCCCGGGATGCCAGGTCATTGAGCAGCGCACCGACCACCCGCTCGCAGGCACCGATGCCGTAGACGTCGGCACAGTCGAAATAGTTGACCCCATGATCCAGGGCGGCGCGGAAGATCGGACGCGCCTCGTCCGTGCCGAGTGTCCAGTCTCCCTGATGGCCGCGGCCGGGTTCGCCGAAGTTCATGGTGCCGAGGCACAGGCCGGATACGCGCAGGCCGCTATTTCGTCCCAGTTGAACGGGTTTCAGCATGGCGGGTGATTCTCCTTGGCGCAAAGCGGCCACTATCCGACAACGGCAAGGCAGCGTCAAAGCGCGCACGGATCGCGCTGCCGACCTGGTCGGCGGTTCGACCCGTATAGGGCCGACTCGCGGCCGCTCAGAACAACGCTTCGCAGCCGGTGCCGGCCAGGATGGCCTCCACGAAATCGCGATCGGTCCCATCGAGCCGCGCGTACTCCTGTCGGACCCATTGCAGACACTTCGCCTGGTAGGGGAACGGGCGCTGAGTCCAAAGCTCCCCGTCGACTTCCGCTTCGACACGATCCGCGCCCGAGTCGAGGGCGCGTGCGTTGGCCAACATCACCGGAACGTAGGTTCGCCCCACTTCGACGAGCAGTGCGCGCAATGTCTCCGGCACCTCGTCTCGTCCAACCCAATCCCCTTCGGCGGGTTCCAGACCCGATAGATCCTCGACGGTCTGCACCCATGCCAGGACCCGAGGCGCTGACTGTGCCGTGAGTTCTCTCGGCGTCGGGTCGAAAGTCGCGAGTTGCGTCAGTTGTCCGAACAGGCCGAAATCAGCGGCCGACGGCCGTCCACCGAACATGAACGGACCGTGGCCGATGTGATCGTCCAATATGCCCAGAAAACGCCGGTAGCTTTCCTCGATGACGCTCCCGGTCACCTCGTTGCTGCCGACGACGTAGAGCCGCCCGATCTGTCGTTCCCTGACGGCGTCGGCACGGGGCGCGATCTCGCTGGCGCTCGCCGTCAAATCGCGCCAGCGAGGCAGAATCTCGCCCGCCAGCTCTATGTCCGCCCCGTACTGCCACCGGTAGTGGAACATCGCCTTCGTAAGCCATTCGTCCGCGTAGTCCTCGACCAGGTAGTCGACAAACGCCAATGCCGGGTCCTCCGGGATCACCGAGCGACCCAGGTATTCGTTCTCCAGGCGCCGGATGATCGGTGTCGAATCCACCACCGCCTCGACGCCGTCATGCGAGTCGAAATAGAACGTGGGCAGCAGGTTCACCTTGGGACTCGGCAACTCCTCGTCCCCGGCCCACAGCCCGACGAGGAAGCGGTACGGGATACGCCGGAAGCGCAACACGGCGAGCATCTTGCGGGTGTACGGGGAACCGGGCGCGCCTCGCAGGGCGATCGGCTGGGTACTCGGCATGGCCTTGCCTATTCGATGGGATTGAAGCGCAGCATCCAACAATCAATGTTCGACGCGCAACCGATCCGCCACTGGGGCGGGTCGATTTCAGT
>JAGWBM010000099.1:4692-10923 GCA_021295895.1 Pseudomonadales bacterium | reverse complement strand
CGCACAACCCGAGCGGCCCGATCTGCCACGCGGCGAGCTTGCAGGTCTCGGCGGCGCTCGGCGCGTTCGACATGCTCGAGGTGCAATTCGACGAGAGCCCGTTGTTCGATAGGATCGTGGATACGCCGTTCGCGGAAGTCAGGGACGGACACGCGGAATTGCCACCAGGACTTGGCCTTGGCGTGGAATTGGCCGAAGACATCCTTGCGCGCCACGCCGATCGGCCGGCGCGGGATTGGCGGCGCGGACGGGGCGGGGTGGAACGACACCGTTAGGTGCGAATCCCGTAGGGCCTCTGACGCGCCTGCTAGGGCGTCTCCGGAGTACCGGAGCCGTTCCAGAGCGGTTCGAAGCGCATTTCCATTTGCAACTTGTGTGTGAACCTCGGGGCTTCTCAAGGAATCCAGGGCGCGCGGTCGCCCGCGCCGGATGGGCCGGCAGGATTGATAGGGACGGGACAAGCCCGTCCCCTACGGCTTGGCTTGGCGCAGCGAGTCGACGTGGTAGTCGAACCAGATGTCGCGGTAGAGGTCGATGATCGGTTGCTTGCCGTGACCCTGCCCCTCGATCTCCAGGTAGGTGTGGTCCACGCCCGCATCCAGCAACGCTTGATGGAAGTCGCGGATCGTCGAGAGGTGGCCGGTGTCCTGGGTCCCGCACCAGATCTGGATGCGCAATCCGCCCTTAATGTCAGCGAGGTTCCTCTTGAGCAACTCGAACGCGTCGTTGTCGAGGTAGTCTTGTTTGTCGGGACCGAGGTAGTTGTTAGGGTAGGTGTCCGGCTTCGCGGGGTCGAAGTGCGCGGATGTCCGGGGCACGTTGCCGGCGAAATTGAATAGCGAACAGAACAGGGACGGGTATTTCATGGCGAGACGCGTTGCGCCGCGGCCACCCATGCTGTGGCCTTCGATGCACCGGCCGTGGCGGCCGGCGATCGTTCGGTAGGTGTGGTCTATGTGTGGGATTAGCTCGCGGATGATGAGTGTTTCGCTAAGGTAACGCCCATCGTGGGAGTCCTTGAAAAATGTCCGCTTGCCCCCGTTGGGCAGGACCGCGATCATCGGTGGCCACCGCCCGTCGCGGATGCCCGCGTCGAGAACAGCCACCTCGTCGAAGCCGTGCAGTTCGTTGCCGCCAGCGCCATGCAGGTTGTAGATCACCGGAAAACGTTCGCCGGCGTTGGATTCGTAGCCGGGCGGCAGGTAGATGCAATACCCCACGTCGGCCTTGTGCACCTCGGAACGGAACGTCCTATGCGATACCCCGCGCGGCAACTCGCCGGTCCGAGGTTTATTGACCCACACTGCGGAGGGGCCTTGTGACACGGCGGTATCTCGTGACCTTGCTACTTCGGCGCTCATGGCCGGGAGGAATGATAGACCGGCGGGCGGCCGTACTCACCTCGATCCTGTTGGCATCCGTGGGCCTTGCCGACCAGCCGCCCTATCAGCATGGCATTTCCCTGTTGCACGACTTGAAGTATCCCGCCGACTTCGCCCACTTCGACTACTCGAATCCGTCGGCGCCGAAAGGCGGGAAGCTGACGCTCTCGACAACCTGGCCGGTTCGGAACCTCTCGGGTGCGTGGGGTACCGGGGTCAGCAATGCCGCTGGTCTTGAGAGGACCATGGAGCGGTTGTTCGTTCGCTCGGCGGACGAGCAGTCGGCCCTTTACGGTCTGCTGGTGGATGGCGTGGCGCTCTCACAAGACAGGAAGTCGTTGTTCATGCGGTTGCATCCAGCCGCTCGCTGGCACGACGGGGTGCCGATCACGGCCCGCGACGTGAGATTCTCCTACGACGCGATGGACGCCACGTCACTGGCTGGAAAGGTCTACTATCGCTCGTGGGTCGAGTCGTTCGAGGTCGTGAACGACCGGGAACTGGTGATCCGCCACCGCGACGTCTTCACCCATTCGAACCTGTTGGCGTTGACCACGTTTCCCGTGCGCCCGGCGCACTACTACGCGGAACGTGATCCGGGAAAGGTGACGTTGGAGCCGCCGCTGGTCAGTGGTCCGTATCGGATCGCCGGGTTCGATCGGAATCACATCACGTACGAACGCGTGCCCGACTACTGGGCTCGCGACCTGCCCGTCAACCGGGGACGCCACAACTTCGACACGATCCGCTACGACGTGTATCGCGACGCCACCGTCGCGCGGGAGGCGTTCCGCAAGGGACTCCTCGACATCTTTTTTGAGACCGACGTGCGCTACTGGAATACCGCATACGACGCGACGGCGACGAACGCGGGTCGGTTGCTGAAGGATACGCGCCGAGTCGGTAAGGCCATCGGTCAGGAGCGGACGCTGACCTTCAATCTCGAGCGCGAATTGTTTCTCGACCCGCGGGTCCGGGAAGCGCTGACGCTGGCGTTCGACTTCGAATGGCAGAATCGCGTGTTCCACTACGACTCCCAGTACCGGGCGCTGAGCTACTTCGCCGGCTCGTCCCTGGCTGCCCGCGGGTTGCCCTCGAAAGAAGAGATCGCGTTGCTCGCTCCCTATCGCGATCAACTACCCGAGCGCGTGTTCGCCGAACCGTTTCAGTTACCCGTGTCCGTCGGACGTGGACCAAACCGTCCGTCGCTCGAGCAGGCACGGCGGCTATTGGCCGATGCCGGATGGACACTGGTGGATGGTCGGCTCGAAAATGCGGACGGGAAGCCGTTCGCGCTTGAGATTGCCACGCAGAATGCCTGGGCCAAGCGGCTGTTGCTTCCCTATATCGATTCTCTCGCACACCTCGGCATCGATGCCGGTCTGCGTCTGCTCGACAACGTCACCGCGGTCCGATTCAAGCGCGAGCGCCGATTCGATATGTATTTCAGAAGTCTCGATTTACTGAATCCGCCCATGGCCCAGCTGCGTACCTACTTCGGTTCGGCGAACGCCGAGGTGGGGATGGGCGGCAATCTGGCCGGAATTCGCGATCCGGTCGTCGACAGCCTGGTTGAACTCGCCCAGCGCGCGCCGACCATGGAGGCGGCGGCGGTAATCTGTCGGGCGCTGGACCGCGTTCTTCTATGGGGCTTCTATCACATTCCCCTGAACATGCCCGAGGAAGAACGGTTCCTGTATTGGGACAGGTTCGGGCGGGCCGACGAATCCGTCGCCGCCTATGAATACCTCGATGGTGGCCTGGCGCGCGTCATCGACAGTTGGTGGGTGAAGGACACCGAGCCCGATCGCTAACGAAAAGTGCTCGACCAGCGATCGCCACGGGCGAGGGTCATACGGTGTCGTTGGCCACCGACAGGGTCCGGTTAGTTCAACCGCATTAACCCGGACTCGCGGTAGTAGACGATGGGCTCGGCCCGGGAAACGGCGCCGCCGGCGGGATTGGCCGACCCATAGGGCGGAATCTTCGTGCCGGCCTTCAAGAGCCTGGCGGCCATCGAGACGCGCCGGTTGCCCTCACCGAACGCCAAGCTGCGATGCAGCAGCGAACCGTGGAACAGCACGAACTGACCTCGTTTGAGGGGTAGCGGCGTGACCCGGTGCTGAACAACCGCCGGGACTTCGTCGATGTGGCGCGGAATATCCCTGTCGAACCCGTCGATCGGCTGATGCGATCCCTTCAGGTACTCGATTCGGCCCTCGTCCATTCCCACATCGGTCAGCGCCATCGTGATCGTGAAGTGATTGCTGGTGTCGTAGAGGTCGAGCGGCGCATCGCCGTCTTCGAAATGGCGGTCATGGTGCCACTTGTTCTGCCCGGTGCCGTCGCTCTTGACGAAGAAGTTGGATCGCCAGATAAAGAGGTCCTTGCCGAAAAGCTCGGCCACGGTGGATTGCACGTTCGCGTCGAAATACAGGTCTCGGAGAACGTCGACATCCAAGTGCCTGTCGATCAACGGGTTGACGTAGGTACTGTCGGTCTCGGACTCTTGCGCGGCGAGACGCTGCTGTCGGCGGCGTGCCTTGAACTCGAATACCGCGTCGCGCGCGACGTCGAGGCCCGTCTTGTCTGCCAACTCGAACGGGCCGGCCAACCCATTGCGCCGCAGTTGATCTACTGACATCGACTGTTCCTTTCGTCGCGTGACGCGTCAGCATGTTAGACGCCTTCGGGATGCCAATCCTCATTCACTTACCCGCACCGTGACGGATTCCGGGTGAGGATGCGGCTCCTGCGGGCGTCAATAGGAAGGGCGGTGATAAAGTTGCAGGGCGTCGAACGCCTCGAGGTCGCGGCGCACGACGATCTTCGGGGCAGAACTGCCATAGGACCGGTGGCGACGGGGTCACGGGTCGTCAGGTCGGGCAGCGCGGAGAGAAGACGATGTCCGTTGACATCGCCTTGGAACGGATTTCGGACACCGCATCCTGCTGATCGACACGGGGAGGCGAACATGGCAGGCACAACCGACGAAGCCGACTTGCGCGAGCAGTTGGTCGACGCCTACAAGCGGGTCGAAGCCATTGGCTTGAACGAGTTGTCATCCGGCAACCTGAGCGTCCGGTTCGGCGACGGGATGCTGATTTCCCCCAACGGTGCCCGTGCGGACACGATTGACGTGGACGCCATTGTCGAGACGTCGTTCGACGGTAGGTGGCGGGGCGACCGGAGGCCGTCTTCCGAGTGGCGCATGCACGCGGCGATCTACGAAAAGCACGCCGAAGCCGACGCCGTGGTCCATACCCACTCGGATTACTGCGTTGCGGTGGCAAGCCACCTCATACCGTTGCCGGGCTTTCACTACCTGGTTGGTGTCTTCGGCGGCGACGACGTGCCTTGCGTACGGTATTCCACGTTCGGCACAAAGCGGCTCGCCGACGACGCGGCGGCGGCGCTGACCGGTCGAACGGCCTGCCTGCTCGGCAACCACGGCATGATCTGTCATGGGCCTACCCTGAACCGCGCCGTCAACCAGGCCCACCGCCTGGAGATCATGTGCCGGCAGTACGTCCTCGCGCGGCAGTTGGGCGAACCGCAGCGTCTAACCGACGCCGAATGGCGCGAGTTCCACGGCAGGGACAAGGCCAGCATGTACGTCCAGAACGGCTGATGGCGACGGGTGTTCTGGCGAGGAGTTGACGAATGACGAACCCGGGGGAATTCCAGGAGCGCGTCGTGAGGCACGAGCGGCCGAAGCATCACTTCGTGTTTCTGATCGCCCCAGACGGGTCGATGCTGGGCCTCGATGACGATGGCGCCTTGGCCCTCTACGACGAAGCCGACGACCGCGTGATCTGGGATCGGACGCCCCGCGGCGTCATGCATGTGTCAACCGGCACGGCCGTGTCGGCCAAGCTCGAAGCGGACGACTGTACGGTACGCATCGGTTCGGATGATGTGACCCTCCGGGTCGGCCACGGTCCCGAGCACTTGCCGAGCGTCTACCTTGAGCACTTGAAGCGGGAAGGCTGGGTGTGTCTAACCAGTCTTTTGACGCCGGAAATCGTGGACGGCCTGCAACGGGTCGCGTGTACCGACGATTACGAACACCTGGAGCCGAACACCGACAGTCCGAGGGTCTGCCAGCACAGCGCGGTCGGCCAGGCCATCAGCGAACCCATCTCGCTGTGGCTGATCCGGCACTACATCGGAACCCGGGATCTGCACCTCGGTCACCCGCCGAACCCCACGTCGCTGCCCCCCTACGACGGCAAGCGGCGTGTCCAGGGCTGGCACGCCGACATTCCGTACATTCCATCGGTCGGCGGGCATCCCGTGGCGGATCGAGGCGGTCCCATCAAGGCGGTTCAGCGCAACGTCTGCGTCTCGGACTTCACCAAGCGGAACGGCGCCACGGTGTACAAGCTGGGCTCGCATCGGGCCGAGACCAACCCGCCGCCCGAGTGGAATCCCGCTCGCCACGGCGCCGATCCGGCGACGCGGCCCTATAGCGGTCCCGAGGCCGACGTGGTCGAAGCCCCCGCAGGCAGCATCGTCCTCTACGACGCCAGGACCTGGCATCGTGCGGGTTTCAACCAGACGCAACACAAGCGCGGCGCGATGCTGATGTCGTTCCAGGCCGCCGATGTGAGCCCTAAGCGAGATACGAGGCCCGCCTGCCAGCGCCTGCACGAGAGTCCCGTCTACCAGGAACTCGATCCCCGGCAGCAACGGGAGATCACCGAACTCCTAATGAGTCAGCCCGACGCCGCGTAGCGGCGGGCAACCGAACACCACCCGGAGCACGTTATGCAAGTAGGAATCATGTCGGGCACTTCAGCCCGACAACCGGAGCCCGCCTTCGGCCGGCCATGCCTTACGACTGGAA
>JAGWBM010000099.1:1076-4607 GCA_021295895.1 Pseudomonadales bacterium | reverse complement strand
CGACAACCGGAGCCCGCCTTCGGCCGGCCATGCCTTACGACTGGAACAACGCCATGCAAGTAGGAATCATGTCGGGCACCTTCGCCCGGCCCACACTCGGCGAGTCGCTGGACGCGATCCTCGACCACGACATCCGCCACCTTCAGTTCAATTGGGGCTCGGCGCACCCGACGGGTCCTCTCCCGGAGGTGATCGACGAGATCTGCCCCCTCATCCGGGAGGAGATCGCCAAGCGGGACATGGTCATCGCGGCCGTGGCGGGGAATATCAACATGGCTGACCTGGACCCCGACAAACGCCAACAGGGGATCGACCGCCTGCGCATGGTGATCGGCGCCTGCAAGTCCGTCGGCACGTCCGTCGTCGCGACCTGCACCGGCTCCCGCCATCCGGAGAGCATGTGGCGACACCATCCCGACAACGCATCGCGGCAAGCGTGGCGTGACGTGTGCGCCACCCTGGAGCAGGTGCTGCCCACGGCCGAGGCGGCCGGCGTGACGGTGGCTTTCGAACCGGAGATCAACAACGTCGCCAGCGACGCGCAGAAGAGCCGGCGCTTGATTGACGACATGGGCTCGCCGAACCTGAAGGTCGTGATGGATGCCGCCAACATCTTCGGCGAGGACGACCTTCCGCGCATGACGGAGGTGCTTGACGAGGCGTTCGATCTGCTCGGCGACCACGTCGCCATCGCCCACGGCAAGGATCTCGATCACGGCGGCGACGCCGGGCACCTGGCGGCGGGTACCGGCAAGCTCGACTACGCCCACTACGTATCCCTGCTCTGCCGGCTTTCCTTCGACGTGCCGGTCATCCTGCACGGTCTCACCGAAGCCCAGGTCGAGGACAGTGCGGGGATGCTCCGGCGGCACAGGGCGGCGTATGAGGCGGCGAATTCATGAAGGCGAAGGTCGCACTTCTCGGGTGTGGAAACCCGGCCCGGAAATGGCACCTGCCGACGCTCAGCGAGCTATCGAGACGCGGTGAGATCGAGTTCGTCGCCCTGTGCGACATGGATGAACGGCTTGCCACCGAAAACGGCGCGAAGTACGGCGTACCGCACTACACCGATGCCGAGGAGATGCTCGACAAGCACAAGGACATCCTCGTGGTCGACATCGTCGCCGGGGATCCCACGCACCACGTGCTGGCCAGCCTGTTCGCGGAGCACGGCAAGCACGTCATGGTGGAAAAACCGATGGCGCTGACCTTGCCGTGTTGCGACCACATCATCGAGTCCTGCCGCCGCAACGGCGTGCATTTCGAGGTGGCGGAAAACTACTTCCGCATGCCGAAACAGCGGATGATCGTGAAGCTCGTCCAAGAGGGCATCCTCGGCGACATCGTGCGCGTCTACTTCGTCGAACCCAAGCGTCAGGTCCCGTTCGAACCGACGGTCACGCACAACGGCCTGAGCCGTCCCATCTCGGGCTTCGGCCGAACTTCGGGCATGTGCATGGACATGGGCGCGCACCGGTTGTCGCAGTTGCGGCTGTACGCGCAGAGCGAGCCCAAGCGGATCACCGCGACCGTGCGGAAGTACATGTCGGATCCCAACCGGATCCATGAAGACTGGGCGCACGCGCTCATCGATTTCGACTGCGGCGCGGTGGGGATCTACGAGACGTCCCGGCTTGGCGAGGCGCAGAAGTACTGCCAGATCACGGGAACCCTGGGCGGCATCCTGGACAACGACACGTTCGGACCCGAACTCCCGCTGCGATTGCTCGTTGGCGAGGACTGGCAGGACATCCCGGTCGAGACCCAACGCCGCCGGGTCGGCGGCGTGGATGTTCTGCAGCGCATCGTCGTGCACCTGGACACCGAGATCGTCTACGAGAATCCGTTCCGGGACTACGCGATCGACGACTGGTCGGTTGGCCATGCTTCCGAGATCATGAGCATCGCCAACGCGGCGCTGATCGACGAACCGGCGGAATACGGTGTGCAAGGGCGAAAGGACGTCGAGATGGCCATGGCGATCTACGAATCGTCCCTGAGAGGTATGGTGCCCGTTGATTTACCCCTGGAGGGCGTCACCACCTACGAGCGCATGGTGCACGAGGACTACCACGCGAAGTTCGGCCGTCCCATCGGCCCGTTTTCGCAGCCGCCGTCGGCGATCGGGGACGGGTCCGCCCTGGGCTAAGATGGGTGTCGTCGGTGGGGAGGACGTCTTCTGGGGCAACCCGGCGGATGATCCCGTCGATCGCAATTTCGACGTCGACGGCAATGCCAACAAAGCCGAGGCCATCGTGAGGTCTGCAATCGCGGCGGTCGGCGTCGATAGTCCCCGGGCAACCCGCTACTTCCACACTATCCGCACCTGGTTGTCGACCCCGGCGACATCGCCTCGGTTGCGGACGCAGAAGCCCTGCTCGGACGTCTACCATCGTGTGCGCCGGCGGTCGGTAGGGTGGAGGCGCTTCAGGTCGGTGCGACGGGCGTTAACGTGGGTTTCAGGGTGACCGTTGGCGAACGTCGGGTGGGAGGCGTCTGCCTGGTCACTTTGGACGGCGACGGCCGGTGGGGCATCAAGGGCAGTTCGTTGGTGGTCTCGTAGGGATGCCCGTCGTCGCCTACGTTTCGTTCCTGCTCTCGGTTTGCATGGCGTGTACCGCCCTGGCGGACCCCCGGGAGGAACTGGCGTTCAAACACGGCATCGCGTTCTTCGACGACTTGAAGTACCCGGCCGACTTCACCCATTTCGAATACCTGAATCCCGATGCGCCCAAGGGCGGCAAGCTCGTCCTGTCCCATGGCTATTCGTTCGATACGCTGGCACCCGCGGCACAGGGCGAGACGGGCGCGCCAAGCGGGTACCTGTATCGGGGCGAGACGTTGATCGTGCGCGGCGGCGACGAAGTCGCGGCGTTCTATGGCCGTCTCGCGGACGGCATTGCGGTTGCGGACGACGAGCGGACGATCGTGTTCAGGATCCATCCCGACGCCCGGTGGGATGACGGGGTGCCGATCACGGCCGGTGACGTGGTGTTCACCTTCGAGGTGCAAACGAGCCAGGTTGGGGCAAGCTACTTCTTCCGCTTCATCGAGTCGGTCGATGCTCTCGACGAACGCCACGTGGCGTTCCGTCTCGATGCGCCGTTGACGCACGACCACGTCACGTTGATCCAATACATCGCCATCCTGCCCGAACATCACTGGCGCGACCGGGATCCCACGGCGCACACCCTCGACCCGCCCGTCTCGAGCGGGCCCTATCGCGTGAAAGAGGTGCAAGCCGGACGTTTCATCGAATACGAACGTAATCCGCAGTACTGGGGTTGGGACCTGCCCCTCAACCAGGGTCGCTACAACTTCGATACCGTGCGTTACGACGTCTACCGCGATCATTCCGTCGCCAGGGAAGCCTTCCGCAAAGGGTTGATCGACCTCCTCGACGAGGACGATGTCCGCTACTGGGTGACCGCCTACGAGGGGCTGGATCTCGATAGCGGTCGGATCAAGAAGATCCGGCGCCAATACGGCATCTGGGTGGGTATCGGGAGAGCGTTCGTGCTGAACAGCCGG
>JAGWBM010000099.1:0-946 GCA_021295895.1 Pseudomonadales bacterium | reverse complement strand
AAGACGAAGTGGCTTTGCTGTCGCCTTTTCGGGACTCGCTGCCATCGGCACTATTCGAGCGACCCTTCCGGTTTCCCGTCGGCGGAAGTCGAACCACGTCCAACCTGATCGAGGCGCGAAATCTGTTCGCGGCGGCCGGCTGGCATATCCAGGACGGCGTCCTGCGGGATGCCGGTGGCGAGCCGTTCACGCTCGAATTCCTGTCCGGGGATCCCGCCAATGCTCGAATCCTGTTGCCCTGGTTCCAGACGCTTAAGCAACTCGGCATCGAGGCGAGCATCCGGCTGCTCGACATCACCCAATACACCAATCGCGTTCGTCGCCACGACCACGAAGCGCTGGTGCAGAGCAACGATTTCCTGATGCCGCCGACGCTGGAACTGCGATCCAACTTCCACTCCAGTGCCGCCAACCAGGAAGGCACCCGCAACTACACCGGCGTCAGCCATCCCGCGGTCGATCATCTCATCGAGAGGGCGGAATCGGCCGAGACCCTGGACGAGATGATCGCGGCCTGTCGTGCACTGGACCGGGTAATGCTATGGCAGCACTATCTGATCCCGCTTTACGCCTACGATTCGCGCCGCACGGTGTACTGGGACAAGTTCGGCGTCCCGCCGGAACCCCGCTACCGGCCTGCCTACCCCGACGGGTGGTGGTACGACGAGGCCAAGGCCGCGCGGCTTACGATGGACCGTTGACGGCTTCCAGTTCGGCTCCCTTTAGCGCCGCCACTTCTTCGCGCAGTCGCAGCAACTCGGCCTGATCCGCCTGAACCCGTTCCCAGATCGGACGGGTATGTTCGTGGGCACCGTACGCGCTCGGCGGCATAAGCATGTCGCGCTGGTTCTCGCTCAACTCCCCGTATCGGTCGGCGTTGTAGTAGCAGGGGCTCCAGGCCACCGCGTGCGGGCAGTACTTGAAGAAGATCGTGCGTCGCTCGCCA
>JAGWBM010000098.1:1916-13655 GCA_021295895.1 Pseudomonadales bacterium | reverse complement strand
AGGCCGCCGCCCTCGTAGGAGATGTGCAGGAGGTTGGCGTCCATGGAATAGGGGGAATCGATGCCGCGCTTGAACTCCACCGGAATCTGGTGCTGCTCCGCGTACGCCATGCAGGCTTCCCGGGAGTGGAGATCCCAGGACGGCTCTCGCCAAGGGGCGATCACCTCGATGTCGGGGTTCAGCGCGTAGGCGGAGAGTTCGAACCGCACCTGATCGTTGCCCTTGCCCGTGGCACCGTGCGCAATGGCCTCCGCGCCGGTCCCGGCAGCTACCTCCACCAGGCGCTTGGCGATCAGCGGCCGGGCGATGCTGGTACCGAGCAGGTACTCGCCTTCGTACATGGCGTTGGCGTGGAACATCGGGAAGACGTAGTCGCGCACGAACTCCTCGGTGAGATCCTCGATGAAGATCTCGGTGACGCCCATCGCCTCCGCCTTGGCGCGGGCCTGCTCGACTTCCTTGCCCTGGCCGATGTCCGCCGTAAACGTCACGACTTCGGCACTCTGTGTGTCCTGCAACCAGCGGCACATGACCGACGTGTCGAGCCCCCCGGAATAGGCGAGGACGATCTTCTTGGCCATGGGTTGAACTCCTGGGCATTCGACGCGGGGCGGCGAGTTTAGTCGAATCCCCCAACGCGCGTCTGCTGAAGCTGCCCCGCCCAGGCCGGCGTCCTTGCCGTGGTCTCCCGGCGTCTCGTACGATCCCATCCGTCAACCGAGAAAATCCCCGAGGCTCCGCTTGGACCGGCGCGAATTCCTCCAGGCCGCGACCACCACGGCCCTTCTGGCACCGGCCCTTCCCGCCTGGGGTCGCAGAAGGTCGATCGTCGACTATTCGGGGCTGGACGCCGTCACCGTCGCCGATGAACGTCGACCGCGGTCGACTGCGGAGGTGAGTGCCGCCGTCGGCGATTGGCCGGGGGCGATCTCGGTGGGCGGCGGGCGGTTCAGCATGGGCGGCCAGATCGCCTATCCGGAGTCGCTGCACCTCGACATGCGCCAGATGAGCCGCGTCCTCTCGCTCGATCCCGAACGGCGTACCGTGCGCGTGCAGGCGGGCATCTCCTGGCGCGACTTGCAGGACGCGCTGGACCCGCACGACCTGTCCGTCAGCATCATGCAGAGCTTCAGCAATTTCACCGTCGGCGGCTCGGTCTCGGTCAACTGCCACGGCCGGTATGTGGGCCGAGGTCCCCTCGTGAACTCCGTACGGGCACTGCAACTGGTTGGCGCGGACGGATCGGTGCTGGAACTCGAGCCCTCGTCCGAGGTGTTCCGCGGGGTGTTCGGCGGCTATGGCGGGCTCGGCGTCGTGACCGAGGTCGAACTCGACCTCGAGCCCAACGCACGCCTGCGCCGGGTGGTGGAGGATGTCGGCCTCGAGACCTATCCGACGCGTTTCCGGGACCTTGCGCAGGATCACCGCGTGGTGTTGCACAACGCCGATCTTCGTCCCCCGGATTTCGACGCGCCGAGAATGATCAGTTGGCTCGCAACGAACAGCCCGGCGACGGTCCAAGACCGGTTGATTCCCCGTGATCGCAACTACGCCCGCAACCAGGCCGCCATCTGGGCGGTCTCCGAACTGCCCGGCGGGGCTCGGCTGCGCAAGGCCGTCGAAGAACGTCTGCTCAAAGAGGAAGTGGTCGTCTGGCGAAATTACGAAGCGAGCCTGGACACGGACTCCCTGGAACCGACCACGCGACTGTTCTCCACCTATCTCCTGCAGGAGTACTTCATCCCGGTGGGCAACTTTCTCACGTTTGCGCGGTCGATGGCCGGGATTCTCAAGCGGCACAACGTCAACGCTCTCAACGTCTCGATTCGGCACTCGCCCGCCGACGAGCGATCCCTCCTGTCCTGGGCACCGACCGAGGTCTTTGCGTTCGTGCTCTACTACAAGCAGCGCACCACCGGGCGGGCCAAGCGGCACGCCGAGGCGTGGACCCGGGAGCTGATCGACGCCGCCCTGAATCACGGCGGCCGCTACTACCTTCCCTACCGCTTGCACGCGACGCCCTCCCAATTCGCTCGGGCGTATCCGGAATACGCGGCCTTCCAGCAGCTGAAGACCCGGCTCGATCCGCAAGGCAAGTTCCGCAACATGCTCTGGGACAAGTACCTCTGAGGGGACGGATATGACGCGCCAGCGGCACTTCCGGCCGTCTCAGAGGGCGGCTGGGTTGGGGCAAACCGCAGCGGCCGAAGGGCGACCGGTCTTGTGGCGCTATCCAACCGGGCACCGGACGCGCAGGGAACAACGAGTCGATCGCCGTCACCCCACGGTCCACCACGAGCAGCGACCGTCGGCCCCGAAAACAGGCGATAATTCCGCCGATCCCACCGGGTGCCACGGCAATGACGATGAAAACGCGGTTCCGCGGCTACCTGCCGGTGGTGGTCGACCTGGAGACGGGCGGCTTCGACGACACTGTCCACTCACTGCTGGAGATCGCCGCGGTCACCCTCAACTTCGAACATCAACGCCTGGTCGCGAGCGGCCGCCACCGGTGGGCGGTGACTCCGCATCCCGATACCGCCGTCGAGGAGGCCTCCCTGCGGGTGACCGGCATCGATCTGAACGACCCGGCTCGCGGCGCGGTGCCCGAACACGAGGCCGTGCGGGGGCTATTCCGTGTCGTGCGTGCCGAAGTCAAGAGACACGGCTGCCAACGAGCCATCGTGACCGCGCACAACGCTCATTTCGATCACGGCTTCATCCACGCCGCAGCGACGCGCAGCGGCATCAAGCGCAGTCCGTTCCACCCGTTCTCGGTCGTGGACACCGTGGGCCTGGCGGCGGTGCACTACGGCCACACGGTGTTGTCGGAAGCCTGCGGGCGGGCAGGCATCGACTACGACGCCGACCGGGCGCACTCCGCCGCCTACGACGCGGAGATCACGGCGGCGTTGTTCTGCGCGGTGGTCAACGCCACCGTGCAGCGCAAGGGCGCACCGGGCGGGCCGGCGAGCTTTCGCTAGGGGGCGCAGTGCCCGGCTTGGGACGGCCCTCGTGACGAACCGACGCCATACGTAGCCGGGTCACGGGCGACGACGCCCCTACGGTGCGGGTTCAAACGGCGCGGTTCGCGGGCGCGAGAGCGAAGGCCCGTAGGGGACGGGTTTGCCCCGTCCCGGGCGACCACGCGCAAAGAAGGGGGCGACGACAAGCGTCGCGCCTACGGGAAACAGGCTACTCGGCTTCCTCTCGGTTCTTGCCGGCTTCCTTGATCAGAGGCTCGAGCTCGCCCGACTCGTACATCTCGCTCACGATGTCGCAGCCGCCGACGAGTTCACCGTCGACATAGAGCTGGGGAAACGTGGGCCAGTTGGCCATCTGCGGCAGCGTCGACCGGATCTCCGGGTTCGACAGCACGTCGACGTAGGCGAAGCGCTCGCCGCACGCCATCAGGCATTGCACGGTCTGGGCCGAGAACCCACATTGGGGTGCCTGGGGCGAGCCCTTCATGTAGAGGATGATCGGGTGCGTGGAAATCTGCTCCTGGATCGTGGACAGGACGGCGTCGCTCATGACTTTCCTCGTCGTTCGTCGAATTGCCTAGTGTAACTCGCCACCGACCCAAGCCCAAATCGATCCGTCGCCTAGGTGCGGATACGCGTGTTTCGACACGACGATTCGCCATGTACGCTCCCGGTTAACGGAGCAGCCAAGTCGGACCACAGGGACCGCCACGTGATGACCCCACACGAACCGCCCATCGACCGGCGAGGGACAAGCAGCGAGAAGTGGGAGAAGTACGCCGGTCGCGACATTCTGCCGCTGTGGGTCGCGGACATGGACCTGCCCACCGCGCCGTTCGTGTTGAACGCGGTGCGCAAACGACTTGAGCACCCGATACTCGGCTACACCGCGCCCCCCAACCGGATGGTGGAAGCCTTCACGGCGTGGTTGGGGGAACGCTACGGCTGGCGCGTGGACGAAGATTGGCTGGTGTGGATTCCGGGCGTGGTGACGGGGTTCAACGTGGCTGCCCGGGCGGCGGCGATCGAAGGTGACGATCTCGTCGTTCCCGCCCCGGTCTATGGTCCGATCCTCAAGGTTCCCGCCAACGTCGGGCTGCGTGGCGTCATCTCTCCCCTGGTCTTGAACGGTGGCCGCTGGGAGATGGATCTCGACGACCTCGCGGCAAAGGTGTCGCCGGCCACGGCCGCCGTTCTGTTCTGCAATCCCCAGAATCCGACGGGTCGCGTGTACGACCGTGATGAACTCGAGGCCCTCGCGGAACTCGTGCTGCGCAACAAGACCATCGTCATCAGCGACGAGATCCACTGTCCCATCGTTCTCGACCCGACGAAGCAACATGTGCCGATCGCTGGTCTCGACCGGTCCATCGAGGCCCGTTCGATCTCTCTCTTCGCACCCACCAAGGCTTTCAACTTTCCCGGCCTGAATGCCGCCGTGGCCGTCATCCCCGATCCATGCCTGCGCGAGGCATACGAGTCGGTGGGGACGGGGCTGATCTCGACGTATACGCCGCTCGCCTTCGCCGCGCTTACCGCTGCGTTCGAGGACGACACCGACTGGCTCGACGAACAGAATGCCTTCCTGGCCGGCAACGCGCGGCGCTTGGAGACCGCGGTCGCCGGCATCGACGGCATCCGGACCACGCGTGTCGAAGGAACCTATCTCGCATGGCTGGACGTATCGTCCCTGGGTCTCGCCGACGCGGTGGCGGCCTTCGAAGACCATGGCCTCGGTCTTCACGCCGGCGAGGAGTTCGGCGGCCCCGGCTTTCTGCGTTTCAACTTCGGCTGCCCGCGCTCGATCCTGGCTCAAGCCATCGACCGACTCGTCGAAGCCGCCGGAGTGCTAGGGAAGCTCTGAACAAGAGCTTCCCTAGAGCGGCACAGGGACGTGCCGCCAAATTCGGCAAAACAAAACCGCGCTTTTGTTTTGCTCCTGATCAAGTCCATGGACGGACTTGATCAGAGGTTACCTAGTGTGCCGCTCTGAATAAACATGACGTCGTTCGCAACGGACAGGTACTGGGATGACTTGGCCTAAGTGATTGTTTCGAGGACGGCACATCCTCGCTTTGCGTTTGCGCCGCGCAAGGTGCGACGCCGTGCGTATCGTCACGGCAATTCGGAATCGGAACGCTATCGACGGCAAAACCGGTTTGAACTCGTCCCATCCGTTCGCTACTATCGCCTGTTTCCCGGGCAGCGCCTGCGCTGCCCGTTATTGTTTTTGGGGACCGGTACCCCGTGTCCCGTAGGAGGCAGCGATGGCCGTCTTGGAGGATATACCCGGATCGGTAATGCCCACGTACGCGCGCATCCCGGTGGCGTTCGTGCGCGGCGAGGGCAGCTATGTCTACGACAGCAACGGCAAGCGGTACCTCGATGGGCTGACCGGCATTGCCGTGTGCGGACTCGGTCACGCGCATCCCAAGGTGGCCGATGCGATCGCACGGCAAGCTGCGACCCTCACGCACACCTCCAACCTGTACCGCATACCCGAGCAGGAGCGCCTCGCGAACCGGCTCACCGAGATCTCCGGCATGGAGAACGTGTTCTTCTGCAACTCCGGCGCGGAGGCCAACGAGGCGACCATCAAGATCGCGCGCCTTTACGGCCACTCCCGCAACGTCGATACGCCGCACATCGTCGTCGCCGACGGCAGTTTCCACGGCCGCACGATGGCGACCCTGACCGCCACCGGCAACCGCAAGGTACAGGCCGGATTCGAGCCCCTGCTCGGGGGGTTCGTACGCGCGCCTTACAACGACGTCGAGTCGGTGGAGAAGATCGCCGCCAACAACAAGAACGTCGTGGCGGTACTGGTCGAGCCAGTCCTCGGCGAAGGCGGCATCGTCATTCCCGACGACGGCTATCTCGAAGCCCTGCGAGACATCTGCAACCGCCATGGCTGGCTGCTGATGCTCGACGAGGTGCAGACGGGCAACGGCCGTACCGGACGCTATTTCGCCTACCAGCACACCGGGATCGTTCCCGACGTCGTGGCGACCGCCAAGGGACTCGGAAACGGCGTGCCCATCGGCGCCTGCCTCGCTCGGGGCGAGGCCGCGAAGATGCTGGTCGCCGGCACGCACGGCTCGACGTTCGGGGGCAATTTCCTGGTCTGCGCCGCCGCCAACGCGGTGCTCGACGAGTTGACCGACGGGGGAATCATCGACCGCGCGGGCGAACTCGGCGAGCGCATGCTGGCGAGGTTCGCCGAACGCCTTGCCGGCAGCAACCGCGTCAAGGAGATCCGCGGCAAGGGGTTGATGCTCGCCGTCGAACTCAACGAGCCATGCACGGAACTCGTGGGCGCGGCGGTCGACGCCGGCCTACTGATCAATGTCGCCGCGGACACCGTGGTGCGTCTCTTGCCGCCGCTCAACATGAGCGACGACGAGGCCGACACGATGGTTGACCAGGTGGTCGACTTGATCGACGCGATGCCCGGCTAGGCTCGGCGACCGATCGCAGCGCCGGGCTGAGAGCATTGAGGAAGCATCCCGTGGCTCGAACTGACACGCCCGGTTCGCCGCCGCAGACCCCACGGTGTCCAGCGCCCAAGCACTTCCTCACCCTACCCGACTTCACCGCCGACGAACTGAACCGCGTCGTCGGGCGCGCGGGCGTCTTGAAGGAAATGTGGCGCCAAGGCCAACACTACGAGCCGCTCAAGGGCCGAACGCTCGCCATGGTCTTCGAGTTGAGTTCCACGCGCACGCGTGTTTCCTTCGAGGTGGGCATGCATCAGCTTGGCGGCCACGCCCTCAACCTCAGCCCGAACGACTCCCAACTCGGCCGCGGCGAACCCGTGGAGGACACCGCGCGGGTTCTCTCGGAGATGGTCGACGCCGTGATGATCCGTACCTTCGATCACGACAAGGTGGAACGCTTCGCCGCCGCCGCTTCGGTACCGGTCATCAACGGCATGACCGGCCGTTTCCACCCCTGCCAGTTGCTCGCCGATATGCAGACCCTCGTCGAGGTCCGCGGGGAAATCGCCGGGACGACCGTGGCGTTCGTGGGAGACGGCCACAACATGTGCAACTCCTACGTTCGCGCCGCCGGGTTGTTCGGCTTCGAACTGCGGGTGGCGACTCCCCGCGGCCACGAGCCAGACCAGGGAATCCTGCCGGCACCCAATGTCGAACTGGTCGAGAACCCTGCCGATGCGGTCGACGGGGCCGACCTCCTGGTAACCGACGTCTGGTCGTCGATGGGGCACGAGGGCGAGGAAGCGGACCGGCGCACGGCCTTCGACGGCTATCAAGTGACCCCCGCACTCATGGACAAGGCGAAGCCCGATGCCCTCTTCATGCATTGCCTGCCGGCCCACCGCGGCGAGGAGATCAGCGACGATATGCTCGACGACCCGCGCTCGGTGGCATGGGTTGAAGCCGGCAACCGCCTGCACTCCCAGAAGGCGCTCCTGGAGTTCCTGCTGGTCGCTTGAACGCGACGCCATCCGCCGGACTAATCATGGACGCTAAACAGCACATCCAGCAGTCGGCCACCTGGGTTGACTCCGCAACGCTCCGCGATTCACTGAACGCCGCCAAGGAAGGCGATGCGGACGCCCAGCGACGCGTCGCCGGCACCATGGTCTGGGCGGCGTTTTCCTGCCCCGAAGCCATCGACCCGACGTACGACGTCATCGCCGCCGCCTGGCTCGGCTCGGGGGAGTTCCCCGACATCCCAGCGGGATTGCCACAAGCGCCCCTTGAAGCGGGTTTCTGGGGTGCGTTCCTCTCCGCCGTCGACGACGCGGAGAAGGGCTACGACGCCGCCTCGATAACCGCCCGGGTCGCGGCCTTGGGCGGTGCCGTGCATCCAAGCTTCCGGCAGATCTCCGAGGACTGCGCCCGGCGTCACCCGGGCGCGGGTGCCGCGTTGACCAATCCCGTGCCCGGGCGAACGGACCTCGATGAACTGGGTGCGTGCGGGGACTCAACCCTCGGCCGGACCCTGTACCGGATGATCGTCGACCAGGGGTACGACCTCGAGGTGCTCGACCGGGAGGCGATCACGCTTTCCGCCTTGCCGCGCTCGCTCCGCTACCTCAACACGCGAATACTGCAGATGCACGATGTCTGGCACCTGGTCGCGGGCTACCAGACGACGGCTTCCCACGAAATCGCCATATCCGCCTTCCAACTCGCCCAGTTCGGACACAACTACTCGGCCATGTTCCTCGCGACCATCACGACCATCTCCTGCACCCTCCAGCCCGCCGGCTTCGGCATCCTGATGCAGCTTGTCGCCGAAGGCTGGCGACATGGCCGGCAGACGCCGCCCATGATGGACATTCATTGGGAGGCCCAGTGGAACAGACCGATCGAGGAGATACGGGAAGCCCACGCCATACCGGTCTACCAGAGCGTTCTGCCCGCGAACCTGTTCGAGTCAGCAACCGCCTAACGAGACATCGCCGTTACCGAGCGTGCGGTTCGTCGGGGAACCGATGGGGCACAGCACAGCGGGCGTCTCTATGACGCTGCTGAATGTCCGGCGGATCCTGGTGTCGCCGCACTGCTGACCGTCGACCGCTACGGGCCGCCTGTCGCACCTCCCCCGGAATAGACGAATAACTGGTCTGCCGTACTGTCGACGACAAAGAAGCTCCCGTTGCCGTGGGCCATTCCGGTCGGCGAACTGTTGGAGGCCTTGAGGTCGAACTCGTTGTCCACGTCACGCTCGCCCGAAGTCGCATAGGCGTAGGCCGAGTCGTCAATGCTGTCCAAAACGTAGAGTGCGCCATCCGCGTGCGTCATGCCGGCGGGATGGGAATTGGGCGCCGCCAAGTCGAAGTCCGACGACGCAACCCTTTCCCCCGTGGTCCGATACACGTAGACCTTCTCGTCCCAATAGTCGACCACGTGGATCGTGTCATCGGTCGCCGCAATACCACGCGGTGCGCCGTTGGCGGAGGCCAGGTCGAAGTCCGATGACGCATCCCGTTCACCGGAGCGCCCATATGCATAGACCTTGTCGTCCAAGGAGTCGACAACCAGGAACCTGTCGTTGGCGAATACGATGCCCGAAGGTGAACCGTTCGCGTCGTCCAGGTCGAAGTCGGCGTCCGCGTCGCGACCGCCCGAGGTCGTGTAGGCGTAGACCTTGTCGTCGGAATCATCCAGCACGAACAGCATGTCGTTCGCATGCGCGACTCCCGTCGGATTCCCGTTGGATTCGTCCAACGCCATGGCAACGGACACTGCCGCGGCGCCGGAGCAATTGTTGGTCGTGTCGGATTCGCCGTCCACGGCGTCGACGCATGCGCCGTAATAGTACGTGCCCGGTTCCTCCGGGGCTGTCACGTCGACCGAGTGTTCGCTCTTCTCCGCCGCCATCACGGCGCCGACCTCGTCCGTGCCGAGCTCTGCGTCGTCGACCGAAATCGATCCGTCCGTCGATCTGTAGTAGCGCAGGGTCGTCGCGGTGGAATCCGCCTTCCCGTCGTTGCGTACCGTCGCGCTCAGCGTGAATGACGCGCCCGGGTCGGGACTGGCGTCGCTGACCGACACCGCCTCGACCACCAGATCGGACATGTGAGCTTCGAAGTCGACATGTAGGGTGTAAGCTCCGGCTCTCGACGCCCATTCGTGGACCCGTACAAAGTGGGTGCCGGCGTCCATGTCGCGGGCGATGCGGAAGTTGTAGTCCGCTGCCCCGTCGCTGTCGCTCGCAATGAAGTCGCCGTCCTCGTCCAGGAGGCGCCCCTCTGCATCGATCCACCCCTCCGAGTGAACCGTCAGTTGGCCTGCCACCTCCAGCTCGATGCGGAAATAGTCCTCGTCGTCCGGATCGAGCCAGCCCCCGGTCACGGAAGGTACCCCGACGGCCGTGGCATCGTCGATCGAGTCGCCGTGATCGTCCTCGACGAGGACATTGCTGGCGTACTGCGTGGTCGTCCCGTCGACATCCATCTCGACCACCAGGCGGTAGTGGCCCGGCTCGGCCGGGGTGTGAGGACAGAACTCGCCGGTCTTCGCGGTCCCCGCCACGTCCGTCCACGGCCAGTCCGCGTTCGGGCGCCATTGCCATTTGGAGCTTCGAACCGTGTAGGCGACGCCGTCGTGCTCCAGGTCGTCGACGGCCACGCAGCCGTCGCTGTCCATCTCGCCCGCGAACGAGACCGTGCCCGACGAGACCTCCAGAATGCCCAGCCGCGCATACGGATCCCCATGCTCGACGCCGGCACCGACCCGTTCGAACGCGACGACGCCGTGCTGGTAGGTGGAGACGTAGACGTGCCGTCCGTCGGGACTGGCCGCCAGTCCGTTCGGAGCGCCGAACAACGGCAGGCGGTTGCCGAACCGGTCGGTCCGACCGTTGGCCAGCAGGTCGACCTCACCCTGCAGGACTTCGAACCCCACCGCGACGTCGGTGCCGAACACGTCCACGGCGGCGGATCCGGGACGCGCGGAACTGAACTCGAAGGGACGGGCCAGCTGAGTCGACACGTCCGGCACCGACAACAACGAGACGCTGGTCCCCGAAGGGGTCAACACGCCCGACGCGAGTTCGTACATCGCCGTGAGGCCACTCGCGCGTCTGGTGACGAACAGGCGCTCGTCGTCGTGGATCGACAACGAGTCCATGTCGTCGGCAGCGGAGAAATACCAATAGCGGTCCTGCAGGGCGAGCGATCCGCTCTCCCGATCCCGTCGCAAGGTCCGCAGCTGGGACGTGGAACCTAGCCGACAATCCAGCCTGTCGCAGGATCCCAAACGCGCGGCGTAGACGAAGTCTCCACCGGGCGCCATCACGGCGTCCCTTATGTCGGCAAGCTGCGTCGTTTGCAGATACCTCAGTCCACCGCCTTCGACTGCAAAAACATCGATACCCTGTCCCGGTGCGACCCGGTAGAGGAACGCGCCTTCGGGCTCGAGGAGCAGACGTCGGCCGCAGTTCGCCGGGTCCCCTTCCACCGTCAGGTCATCCCCTTCGATCCCGTCCGCATCGTCGAGACCGGTGTAGACGCGCCAGGTCCCGCAGCGGTCGGCGATCAACCGCTCCCGGGCCGTATCCAGAAGGAGCACGCTTCCCGACAGATCCTCGTCCAGGGACGTGCCGTCGGTCAGCGCGCCGGTATCGGCATTACGCCCGAACACGGCTAGGCCGTAAAGCCTGCTGTCCTCGGCGTCGATCACCAGGCTACCTGCGTCGATCAACTGCACCGCATCCCCTTGGGGATCCTCGGCATCGGCGAAGGACCCCACGTACCTCAGCCATGCCGGAGCATCCACGGGCCGCCAATAGAGCCCCAAGCTCCCGCCATAGGTGCCGTCAAGGGTGCTGGCGCGAATCGCGTACTGCTTGCCCGCCTCCGCGAGGAACACCACTCTCCCGTCACGGTTCCGGGATATCTCGCGCAACGACCCCGTCGCATCGACCTCGAAGACGGCAAGCGCCGGCTGCGTACCCGTGGTATGGAACTCGTACCAGCCGGGTGTCGGCGCCTCGTAGGTCCACCACACGGTAGAGTGACCCAGTTGCTCGCCAAGTTCGCCGGGCGCAGTCGTCGCGTACGCGTTCGACGCCGCTGTCAGTCCCCGGGTGCTTCCCAAGGCGATCGCGCCATCGACGCCGTCGTTGCGGGGCGTCAGCCCACGGAATAGCCGCCCGGAGGCGGAGGGCCACGCATAGGCGCCGTAGTCTCCTGCGGGCCAGCCGACGGACACCCAGTACCGCTCGCCTTCCACGGCGGGGAACGAGAACTCGCGGGAGGTGACGTCGGGCCCCGTGCTCC
>JAGWBM010000098.1:0-1869 GCA_021295895.1 Pseudomonadales bacterium | reverse complement strand
TCGAGTTTCCAGGTGAACCGACCCGTCTCCGGTGCGGTCCAGGACCACCACCGCGTGCGGACGCCGGTCGCTACGGGCTCGCCGGGCTGAACGGTGTGGTGGCCGAGGCTGAAGAACGAGTCGGCGACACCGGCCTGCGAGAAATGGTCCCCCGAAGCCGGTGTCCACTTCTCCTTCTGCCACGCCAGGTCGTAGGAACCGCCGGAAACGACGGCGTCGCGTGAAGCGACCGCGATCCGGTATTCGGCACCTCCGCGAGCAGCGAAGTACACGGTGCTCGAGGGCAATCCCGAAACGAGTCGGAGGTCGTCCGTTCCGTCCCCCGTGAACGCCGCGACGCGCAGGAGGTGGTCCGTGTCGATTCGGAACCGCCACGACCCGTCCTCCGGAGCCGTCCACCGGTACCAGGTCGTCGCCGCCAGTGGTCCAAACGACTCGCCCGACTCCAGAGTCGCACCCAGGTTGGTTCCGACGATGCCGCCTTCCGGACCGCTCAACACCACCGCGTCCGGAAAGTCGTCGTTCTCCGGCCGGGGACCCTGCCGCCAACGCATCACCAGCGGCGCGGACGGTTCTCCGTGTGCAATGCGGACGCGATACGTCTCCCCCTCCTCGGCGAACAATACGGCGTCAGTGAATATGGTGCGGTATACGGGATACGGGACGCCGCCGAGTAGGGTGTAGCGGATGAGTTCGCGGCTACGGTTGGAGACGATGTGATCGAGGGCCGCGATGCGGTCGCCCCGGTAGACATCGAGATACGCGTCCATCGATGTCCTGGAAGCGGGTGCTACGCCGAACCGGACCAGGTCCGTCGACGGTGCCGTCCACTCGTACCAAACCGAGCCCAGCGGACGTCCGTAGCCCGCATGAAGCACCGGTTCCCCGGGCTCGGGCGTGGCACGCGGGGGATCGACTGGCACCGATCCTTCGCCGGTCGAAAGCCGGTGGGCGTTTGCGAAGTCGTCGTTCGCCGGCGCTTCCACGGGGTCGGGGTCGCTGTCGGGATCAGCGCCGGGCGGGTCGATCAAGACCGCCTGCGACACACCGCGCCCGTTCCACGCGCTGGCCGTCAGGTACAGGTGTACGGGCTCGTCGCCCGAATAGACCACGTCGAGGGTCACGGACTGCGACTCGCCGACCGCGACCTCGCCGAGAGCGATCTTCGTGGCCATCCCGATCGGACGCCGTCTCTCGTTGCGCGGTTGGCCGATGCCGTCGAACTCTACCCGGCTCGCGTCTCTGGTGACGCCATCCTCCCGTCCGATGGTCGAACCCGCGACCGCGAGCTCGTCGCAGCCCGAATTCTCGCCGCGGCATTCGAGATGCAGCCGCACGCCGGCCGCCACGTAGGCGTCCGCGGTAACCTCCACGCCGACTTCCAGTCGCCGTTCATCCCCGCTCTCCTCCGAGGACGTCTCCACGACGGTCATCCCCAGGCTCGGCGTGGAGGCGCCCCTTATCACCGTCCAGGAGACGGCCGCCTTCGGCGGCGCCGTATAGATCCGCCGCGGTACCACCTTGGCACGGTAGGTACCTGGTCGGGGATTGCGCACGACGATCCACTCCACGTTGTCGATCCGCGAAATCGAGGACTGCTCGCCGCAGGGACCGTCGGCGCAGTCGGCGTCCCGGTCAAGCCAGAGGTCGAGATCATTAAGTACCGGGGTTGCGATCGCCTCCGTCGGCGGCTCGTCCCACGTCATGACCACGTCGAGGCGGGTCGCGCCCTCCGGCACGACGATGTCCGAATAGGCGTACTCGCTCTCGTCCTCCACCTCGGCGACGGCGCCCCCACCCGTCCAGCCGTCCGCCTGGTCGCGGTCGACAACGGCCAGGCGCGCCGAGACCCTGCCCATCCCGTACGTC